>JAZUNG010000186.1:0-9866 GCA_045604025.1 Lachnospiraceae bacterium
GCTCGATATCGTAACTTATATCGGAGGCTGCTGCGGAACATCCCCCGAATATATCAGCCGGCTGGCTCAGGTGATCGCAGACAGATAGAGATTCAGTATGTCATTAACCAGTTTTTTAGTCAGATATTCATTCGGCAGGAATGACAGAAAACGTGATGCCGGACTGACCGCTCCTGATACCATAAAGCGTTTTGATGATATACAGTATGGATCAGACCCCAAATGGCAGGTTCTGGACATATACAGACCTCTGTCAGCGGATGGCATCCTGCCAGTAATAGTAAATGTCCATGGAGGAGGTTTCGTCTATGGAGATAAGGAGCTGTACCAGTATTACTGTATGGCTCTGGCAGAGCATGGATTTGCAGTGGTCAACTTCACATACAGACTGGCTCCTGAATTCAAATTCCCCTCTGCCCTGGAAGACACCAGTTCAGTTTTCGGCTGGGTTCTGGAAAATGCCGGAGCATATGGATTTGACGTGAATAATATCTTCGCTGTCGGAGACAGTGCAGGCGCCAATCTGCTGGGGTTGTACTGCTGCATATATTCCAACCCGGATTATGCGCGGAACTTCTCTTTTCCCGCGCCTGTATGTCCGAGAGCTGTCATACTCAACTGCGGCCTCTACAGACAGACCTATTCAAAAAAGAAAGATCTGAACACACTTCTGATGGCCAATCTGATGCCAAACAGAGGCACCGAGGAAGAATATCACCTGCTCTGTGTGGGTGAACATACCACGCCTGATTTCCCTTCTGCGTTCATCATGACAGGAGAGGGCGATTTTCTTGCAGATCAGGCCCTGCCCTTCTATGAGAATCTTAAAGCTCTGGGAGTAGACACCGAGTATCACTTCTACGGTGACAAGGACCATGTCCTGGGACATGTATTTCAATGCGACATCAGGCTTCCTGAAGCGATAGAATGCACCAGGGATGAATGCGAATTCCTGCGGGAGCGGATCATATAAAAAGGCAGGGGACCCTCCCCTGCCCTGTTATTATTTTTCCGCCGGGATATCTGCCTGTCCCAGTGATCTTCTGTATTCAATAAATGTTTCTCCCAGTCTGCCCATCGTTCTGTTATAGGATTCCTGCGCATCCCAGACATTATCTGTAGCCCAGCTGTCCGGAGCCATAGCCGGATCCAGAGGAACTATCCTGAATGTGTAGTCATCCTGTACCCATGTCGGGACAGCATCCACGCCTCCGATCTTCACATCACCATTGTTGTACTTGTCAATCTTAACGATGAAAATAACACCGTCTTCAGTATATCCGCGATAATCATCTTCGTTCATATACTGCCTGCGCTGATTAGACAGCTCATTTCCCATGGAATACAGGCATATGGTCTGATGTCCGTCAGCGCTTTCCAGTACGTCAAACTCCTGTACTACATGAGGGTGTCCGCCGATGATCACATCAACTCCCAGATCGCACAGTTTCTGTGCCATCTCTGTCTGTATACCGTTCGGATAATCCTGATACTCCTCTCCCCAGTGCATGAAGAACATCTTGACTTCGCAGCCTAGTTCGTCCATTGCCTTCAGCTGCTCTTTGGCGTCTGCATAGAACGCGTCAAGGTCATCGTAGTTAAACGTATTGACCAGTTCTGTATCATCTTCATCCAGAGGAATGAAGTTCAGCGACTTCTCGTAATATGATCCCGGTCCTGTTTCATAGGTATAGTTGATCATACCGAGTTTTATATCATTGACCGTTTTAGTCAGGATAAACGGCTTGCTGGTACTTCTTCTTGTTCCGAAATACTCCAGTCCGCATTTATCCAGCACATCCTGAGTATGGTGCAGACCGTAGCTGCCTGTATCATATGTGTGGTTATTGGCTGTCGTACAGATATCCACGCCTGCGTTCTTCAGGGTAACTGCAACATTTTCCGGAGATGCGAACGGATTGCTGGAATAACCATACCCGTCATTGGGGTCTACCAGCGTGACCTCCAGGTTGGCTATCATCAGATCCACCTGCTCATAATATGAACTGATATAGGAAAATGCCCCTGAGAAATCGTGATGGTCTCCCATATCAAATACATTTAATACAGTAGGATGGATCAGGATATCACCTGTCGATCCTATGGTCACTGAAGATACCAGTCTGACCTCCTCAGGAGGTATCTCCGTGGTCTGTTCGGAATCTGACTCTCCCTCTGAAGGGATGACCGTCTCCTGCCCGGAAGCAGAACCCTTTTTTCCTCCGCCTGAAGGATCAGTTGAGGATTTACCTTTGGGTATGCACAGGATCACTATCAGGGCGATGACAGCTACTGCCAGTCCCAGAAGCACATACTTAACGAAGGGTTTCAGTCTCCTTCTGTGTCTGCGCTTCTTACGTTTTACAGGCTGCCTGTTGCCTGTCTGAGTACTGTAAGCTCTTGTATTTCTGTTTACGGGTCTCTTCTGAGTCATTTATTATTCTCCATAAAGGGTTTGATTCTTGTTCGGTTTCGTGATTATATATCCTATCATACTGGGAGTTTTTTCTCAACAACCGATGTCACTGACCTTTTCTTCATATGCAGGCTATATTTATGTGCTATTTATACAAAATTGTATAAATATTGTACAATTTATTTCGGTAATATAGTATAATGATATCGGATCTCGTTACAATTCATTTAAAACTGTATATAAATATTTGATGTGAGGAATTTACTATGAAAAAACGACTTGTATCAGTACTTATTACCCTTTTAATGATTTTCTCAATCCTGCCGCAGTCTGTGGCAGCACGTACCCCTGTAGATGTAGATTTTCCGGATATTGATGATCAGATCATTGAATCCAGTACTCTTGCATCGATCATCGCTCAGCTTGGAGATGAGCATCAGGATCCATTTGACTTTATTAATGCGGAAGATGCTCAGGAGCTGACAGACGATTATACTCTGCCGGCTTATTTTGATCTTCGTAATGTAGACGGACAGAGCTATGTTACAGGTGTAAGGAGTCAGTCACCATTCGGAAGCTGCTGGAGTTTCGCTGCGATAGCTGCTGCTGAAAGCAGTATCCTGGCATCCGAGATCGATGGCACCATCCCGGGTCTTGCGGATGGTTATACTCCTGACACACTGAACCTCTCCGAAAAACAGGTAGCTTATTTCTCAACTGTGGGCATCCATGATCCTGACAATCTCCAGAACGGAGAAGGCGTGGACTCAGAAGGTGCTTCCTCAGAGATGATCATGAGTCGGGGCGGCAACGCCATCATAGCAACCAATGTATTTGCATCCGGTATCGGCCCTGTTCACGAGGACAAAGAGGTGAATGGCACATATCCGTATAAGTATATGGGCAAGAACGGTACCACTGAAAAAGCCCTGATCATTGATTATGAAACCGGTGAATATACATGGCAGAACTACTGCTATGATGCTGAAGATGACTGGTCCCTTCCTGAAGCACTCAGATTTGAAAGAGACTATTCTCTCCGTGAGTCCAAGATCCTGCCGGCTCCTGCAGGCATGAACAGTGACGGAACCTACAAGTATAATGAGGCTGCTACGATTGCCATGAAGCATGAACTGCTGCAGCACAGAGCCATTGATATCAGCTTCTGCGCTGATACCAGCCAGCCTACTCAGGACCCTGACAGTACGATGTATATCAGCGAAAACTGGGCACATTACACATTCACTCCCCAGTACTCCAATCATGCTGTAACCGTGGTTGGATGGGACGATAACTATCCAAAGGAGAATTTTCTTTCAGGTGAAGCCGAAGGTATGCTTCCGGATGGAAGTATCGTTACCGTCAGCAAAACTCCTCCTCACGACGGTGCATGGCTGGTCAAGAACAGCTGGGGCAGCGGTGAAGAGGAATTCCCTGACAAAGCCGGCGGAAACTGGGGCTCCTCCAGGGTTAAGACCGGATCCCCTATGACAAAAATGCTGAAACCACAAATGTCCATACAGGTTATTTCTGGCTGTCATATTATGACCAGTCACTGTTAAATGCAGGAACATTTATATTTGACAAGGCCGATGTCGGAGATGACTACTTTATCGATCAGCATGACAATATGAACTGCGGAGCTGTCAGGTCAGCAAGAGCAGATGACGTGATCAAAATGGCAAATGCTTTTCAGGCAAGAGAATGCCAGATCCTGGAAGAAGTCTCCTGTATGACCACTTATCCGAATACAGAAGTAACATACGAGATATACTTGATCGCAGATACCAAAGGAGGCATTGTTGAAAATCCGGAATTCGGTATATGTGTAGAAAGCATGACCGAAACATATGAGTATGGAGGATTCCACAAATGTAATATCAATGATGTCCTGCTCCAGAAAGATCAGCTCTACTCTATCGTAGTTACTCAGAAGACAGGCGGACAGTATGCTGCGAATGTCATGGCAGATGCCAGTTCAGAAGGCATTGGCAGCGGGCTTTCTTATGTGGGCATCATAAATGCATCTGAGAGTTTTCTGTACGTGGATGGAGAATGGAGAGACTACTCCGACACTGAACTGCAGGATCAGCTCGCAAAGAACATTTCTCTTTCAGACGAACTTGAGGTGCCTACATTCGACAACTTCCCTATCAAAGGATTTTGCAAAAAAACCGGTAATAATCTGTATTTCAGTGTTACATCTCAATCTACTTTAGAAAACATGGTTAATCTGGCTTTGGGACTGGACAACGGTATACACCGCTCCAGTGACACCTCAGAGTCGGATTCTATGGTGATCCCGATCTGTTCCCGGATTCAGATAATATCATCACCTGGTTCCTGGACGCTGGCGCCAAAGGCAAGGTCAGCTTAACACAGGATCCTGTCAATCCTCACAGAGGAACCATTGCAGCTATCAGTGAAACCGGTTATGATCCGGTTTTCTTTGGTGTAACTGTTGACGGCATAGGGACCTCGGTTCTGGCTGTATATGTTCATAGGATTTCGCTAGGATTAGATCTTGACTTCCCAAATAACAATTATCTGTATGAATATACAGGTGAAGCTATTGTTCCGAATGCAACTCCCATTCCGTATGGTTGGGCTCCTGTTAAAGATGTACACTATACACTGGATTTTGAGAACAATATCAATTGCGGAGTAGCTACGGTCACAGCAACAGCTATCTCTCCTATCACAGGTGCGTGTACTGGTTATTTTGTCATATACCCTGCTCAGGCTGCTATTGAGAGCCTGACGGAAGGAGGCGGAGAACTGACAGTTAAGCTCCGTGATCAGTCCGCTTCCGGGCTGAGCGGATACCGTATCCAGTACAGAGAAGAAGGCAGCGAAGAATGGCAGGAGACCACCATCACTGCAACTTCTACAGAAGCAGTGATTACAGGTCTTAGCGCAGGTAAGAAATACGAGGTGAGAGCCGCCGGATATATCCAGTTCACCGAGGAAGAAATATATATGTTCTGGGGTGATGTTGCAGAGATCAACTATGGCAGAGACAGCGACATCATCACCAGCGATCCCATTGAAGAGAAATCTGAACCGGAAGAGCCTCTGTTCCCTGACGTGCCGCTGACCCACAGCTACTATAATGCAGTTAAATGGGCAGCTGAAAACAATATCGCCAGCGGCTATAAAAATGGTCTGTTCGGTATAAACGATAATGTAACCCGTGGTCAGGTAGTCATGTTCCTGTGGAGAGCAGCAGGTAAGCCTGTGCCTCAGAAGAACACACAGACATTCTCAGACGTTCCGACTAAACATTCCTTCTACAAGGCTTTCCAGTGGGCCAGCGACCAGGGAATAGCTGCCGGATACTCGGGTGACAGAGCCGGAATATTCGGCGTAAATGACAGCTGTACGCGAGGACAGATCGTAACCTTCCTGTGGAGATATGCAGGTAAACCTGCACCTGAAGGACATACTCAGACATTCAGTGATGTCAAGACCAGCAGCAATTTCTATAAGGCCATCCAATGGGCCAGCGAGCAGAAGATCACAGCAGGTTACAAGGATGGTACATTTGGTGTGAACAAGACCTGTACAAGAGGCCACTGCGTAACGTTCCTGTACAGGATGCTGGGACAGTAAGGCCCGGAAAAACAGTATAACAAGCTTGGGTAGGATGATCGTTCACCAGCCTTTGTAAAACAAATAAGGATGCCATCTGCAAAATACACAGATGGCATCCTTTAGTCATGTCCTGATCATTTTTCTGAGTCCGGTCAGCTGATCCATATTTACACCCAGGATCTTTGCGATCTGCATCAGTGTGGCTACATCCGTGACACGCTCTCCCGACTCCCACCTGTAGATAGACTGAAGCGAAACCTGCATCTGCTCAGCCAGCTCATTTTTCGACATATTTCTTTTCTGTCTGTACAAGCTGATCCTTGCACCCAATACTGTATTTCCGGAATACTGGGCTTCTATCATCTCCTCTGTGATATTTGACACCGGAAAACGCAGGTTCTTCATGGCTTTGCGGATCCTCTCCGTACTGACAGGTTTTACCAGAAAAGCGCTGGCAAATGTATTGTAACTGTCCAGAGCATATTTTTCATGACCGGTAACATAAATGATATTGGTCTTCGGATATTTGTCCAGGATCCTTTCTGCCAGTGTGAGGCCATTCATCCCGGGCATGTCAATATCCATAAAGATCACGTCAAAATGCTCTTTATCACACAGCGCTTCAACTTTCAGCGAATCACTGCAACCGGATACAACTGCCTCAGGAACGATCCCCTTCAGTTCATCTATGATATCTTCAACGATCAGCGGATGATCATCCACAACAAGGATCTTCATTGAATCTCCTTTCTGATGTTAATTGTATCATCATACATTTGTTCTCTCAACAGTAAATATCCGGGACGATGTAAACATCATCCCGGATATTTATGTTGTTTGTCTGGCTTTTATTTAGCTGCAAATTACAGTTATTACAGATAGAAGTTCTGCTCGCCGCCTACGAAATCCTGTCCAGGAGGATTTACGAATCCTGCATGCCATGTAGGTGCGGTGCTCTCAAGAGTTTCTCTGTCGAGGATGTTCAGATCGGGTCTGTCATAACAGAATGTGTAACGGTCATCCAGTTTGATCTTGTACAGACGTGCCGCATTTCCTCCGATGATCAGATTGATCTCATCCTGTGTGCACAGATCAAGATCCTTCAGTCTGTGGATCTGATGTGTGCTCCATCCATAGTAATCAGGCTGATAGCTGACCTCACGGTTGCCGCTTCTCCAGTTATTCCTGTTGAACCAGATGTATGTAGCAGGTGTGTATTTGTATCCTGGCATGGTATTCTGCATGTACCATACACGGCTTCCTGTATCTCCGCCGCCCCACAGCAGTTTGGAAGCGCCGATCTGATAATTCTTCAGAGCCATCTCATAGTACTCAGCCTTCCAGTAACCGGTCTCCAGATATACATGCTCGAAAAGACCTGCCAGGTAGCATGCGCTTCTGATATCCTCAGGAAGCTGTCCGCCGCCATGAGCGATGATGACCTTGAATCCGGGGTACTTCTGGCATACATTTGCAATCATTGTAAGAGGCTCTTCCATGGCGATATGGCTGTAATCGTGGAAGTATACCGGTACGTCATAATGTGTGCAGAGCTCTGCGATAGCGCACCACTCCTTGAATCTCTCCACTCTGGTAGGTCTCTGGCGGGGGCATCCGAGAGAACCGGGAGCGATCTCGCCTACACCAACGCAGATATCAGGGCCTACAGACAGAGCTTCATCGAGCTCTTTCAGTGCGTCTTCGATATTCCATTCCTTCTCGCCTTTGGCCGCAGCCATACGTGTGTTGGTATCCACGCACATGGAACGGAATCTGTCAGGATGTCTTCTGACCATATCAAAATGCATTTTGTTTGTTGTTCCGATCATACTCGGAAGGATGATACCATAATCAATATCATATGCATCCATATCCAGCAGGATCATGTCGGAATTGTCCGCTTCCTCAACCTGAGCATTTACACCATAGATCTTGCTGTCCTCAGCTGCATGGTCTTTCTTTCCGGGGTGGATGTGGCAGTCAACCACGAATCTTCCCATTTTCATAAGTTTTTCCTCCTAATTGTTATCTATATATAAGTTCTGTTATTCACTGATCCATTTTTCCAGCGACTCGTAAAGTGCCTTTACCTGTTCTGGTCTGTCAATGCCCGGAAGCTCCTGACTGACATTTCCGTCCACATAGGACAGATATCTCATAGGATGTCTGAAAGTAGCCAGCTTTTCAGGGTCCAGCTTCAGATCCATCCCCGGGATCTCCGGTGCCAGTGTGTCACCTTCATAGATACCTCTGTAATCACAGATCTTCCATTCACCTTCCCTGTTCTCCACGCTGTAGATCAGACGGATATAATATGTAAGAACTGCCTTCACACCGTTTACCAGTACCCATCTGAGTGTAGTCTGGGGAGCCTCAACGTATGCTCTCTTTCCGTTCAGATGCACGATAGGCACTCCGATCCTGCTGATGATGGGAAACTCCGGATCATGCGCAGGAGCCTTGCCTCCATGCAGGTAAGCCTGAACAGGAACATCCTTATCTGTCCAGCTGGTAGTTACCGTAGCGTCCGGATAATAGCATTTTTCAAGATCATCGATCCTCTGAGTGACCCTGTACTGTCTTTCTCTGGCGATCAGGTCACTTATAATCTGCATATCATTCATATGAAATCCTCCGTTGTTTGTATCTGGTGGTCTGCCTGAAGATACGATCTCAGCTTCTGAATCTGATCACGACATCTTTTGTGTCATCCTTCATTGACAGGCAGTCTCCATGGAATTCTTCATCTGAGCCTGCAAATTCAACAGCATTTTCAACTATTGATCCTGCTCCGATAGTCAGTTTGGTATTGGTTGCTCTGACTACCTGAGGCTTTGCCATGCCGCATAATTCTCCTCCGGTGATCGTTATAGCACCGTTTTCCTGCTCTCCATACTCTGCGGCAAACAATCTTCCGCCGGCATAGAACGCGCCTGCATTTCTGCTACAAGGACCTGAATGAGCTATTACCTTTCCTCCTGTTACTGTCAGGTTACCGTAACGGCAGCAGATGCATCTGCTCCACAGTGTAGTCTCAGGAGAGCTGTGTGTAGCATCATTTACCAAAGTTCCCTCACCACCGGTGATGGTAATATCTCCCTTTGCATACAGAGTAGCAGTATTTGCGTCAGGTCCTGCTGGAACAACCATAAGTGTGCTGACTCCTGACTCAAGAACGATCGTAGTCCCTCCAGGCACTACAAGAGCGATATCAGCACTGGTTGTAAATTCAAAACCTGTGAATACCAGAGTACTTCCTTCTCCTCTGAATCCGCCGATCTCAACTGCCTCTCCGATTTCTACATCAACGAGACGTTCCTTTTCTTCCCTGCATTTTCCTTTATGCATCAGGCCGTCTTCTGAATTGTAAAACAGTGTATAGTCAAAAACGTTCATACTATTCCTCCTGTGATCATCTGAATACATATTATATTATTGTAATAATAACATCGTCATATCACAGGCTCAATTCTTTGTGAGAAAGATTATTGCATAAATTGCATTAAAAAACAGAGATACGATGTATCTCTGCCAATAAAGAAATGCCGGCGGCCGGGGTCGAACCGGCACGATATTGCTACCACGGGATTTTAAGTCCCGCGCGTCTGCCAATTCCGCCACGCCGGCTTAAAACGGAAAAATAGTCGCTTGCGCAGCGCCCGTGCTTCGCACTCTCTGCGCTGTATGCTCCTATCATTTAATAGTCGCTTACGCAGCGCCCGTGCTTCGCACTCTCTGCGCTGCTACGCCCACTCCGGACTCCCGCTTTCTTCGAAAGCTTCGTCCTCCGTGGACGAGCTCGTCATATAACAAATCTCTGCGAACTAGTTCGCAGATTTGTTATATTCCTCGCAAG
>JAZUNG010000187.1:0-10943 GCA_045604025.1 Lachnospiraceae bacterium
TCTTCCTGATCCGAGTGAGATCGAATATATGGAAGAGCCTGTTGTGGCAGCGGAGATCATGGTGACTTCGGAATACATCGGATCTATCATGGAGCTGTGCCAGGGAAGACGCGGTGTATACAAAGAGATCGAATATATCGAAACAGGCCGCGCTATACTGAGATATGACTTGCCGCTTAATGAGATCATATATGATTTCTTTGATGCGCTCAAGTCACGTTCGAGAGGCTACGCATCTCTGGACTATGAGATCAAGGGCTATGAGAGATCTGATCTGGTCAAACTGGATATATTGGTAAACAGAGAAGAGGTAGATGCCCTCTCATTCATAGTTCACAAGGATACGGCTTATGAACGCGGCAGAAAGATGTGCGAGAAGCTTAAGGAAGAGATTCCCAGACATCTGTTTGAGATCCCTATCCAGGCTGCAGTCGGATCCAAGATCATCGCCAGAGAGACCGTTAAAGCTCTCAGAAAAGACGTACTGGCAAAATGCTACGGCGGTGATATCACACGTAAGAAGAAACTTCTCGAGAAACAGAAGGAAGGCAAGAAGCGCATGAGGCAGATCGGTAATGTAGAGATACCTCAGCAGGCGTTTATGAGTGTGCTGAAACTCGATAATGATTAAGGTGCATTCAGGTATGAGGCGGGACCCCGCTTTGGCCTTTCTCTTAAGGGGACGTAATCCAACTGTCCCCTTCGCGAAAGACCAGCGCCCTCCCTCATACCTGAATGATCTATACATGATCGATCACTCAGAAACATTACTGCATCAATTATTTATACATTATGAGTACAAACAATAATCTCGAGTTATATATACATATTCCGTTCTGTGAGCGTAAGTGCAATTACTGTGACTTCCTCTCAGCCCCCGCTGATGAAGAAACCAGAGAGCTTTATGTTAACGCGCTCATGAATGAGATCAGAGCCTGCAGGGATACTTATGCAGGCTTTAATATTACCACGATATTTATTGGCGGCGGTACACCATCCGTGCTGTCTGCAGAGCAGATGGGCAGGATAGTGGATGCATTATCTGATGTGTTTGATCTGTCAGGGCTCAAGGGTAAGCCAAAGACCATTTTCAGGAAGAAGGCTGTCCCTCCGAAGATAGAATTCACTATAGAATGCAACCCTGGTACTATCGACAGAGATAAACTCAGAGCATACAGAAAGATGGGTATCAACCGTCTGAGTATAGGTGCTCAGTCTACGGTGGATTCTGAGTTGAAGGAACTGGGGAGAATACACACTGCAAATGATTTCCTGGATTCATTTAACGAAGCCAGGATGGCAGGGTTTGACAATATAAATGTAGATCTGATGCAGGCTATTCCACTGCAGACCATTGGAAGCTGGAGAAAAACGCTTATGAGCGTAGCGGCCTTAAGACCTGAGCATATCAGCGCTTATTCCCTGATCATTGAAGAGGGGACACCTTTCTATGATCGTATGCGCTCACAGTTTCCGCTGGCGCTCCCTGATGAAGACACTGAAAGAGAAATTTATTATTCCACAAAGGAACTTCTGGAACAGTTCGGATATGAACGGTATGAGATATCCAATTATGCGCTTCCCGGGAAGGAGTGCAGGCACAATATCGGCTACTGGAGCAGGGAAAACTATCTGGGACTGGGACTAGGAGCATCTTCCATGGTTGACAATATCAGATGGAAGAATATTTCGGATCTGAACAGATACAACGAACAGTTGCATGATACTTATGATAATAATCCTTATGCAGATGGTTCAGCTGTGCTTGACAGTGTCAGATGCGAAGAGGAGAAGGTTTCATACAAGGATCAGATGGCTGAATATATGTTCCTGGGACTGCGTATGAGCAGAGGGGTGTCAAAAGAAGAGTTTATTGCACAGTTCAGAACAGCGTATGACTATGTTTACGGAGACGCAACTGAGCATCTGATCGATCTGGGGCTGCTGCAGGTCACAGAGAAGGAATACGAGGATGAACTGACAGGCAGGATGCTCACCGATACCAGAGTATCGCTGACTGACAAAGGTGTAGATGTTTCCAACAGGGTATTTGCGGAGTTTATGCCGGATAAGGAGGACTGATGCCATGGCAGTTAACACCACTAAACACTTAAGAAATCTTGTAATGTATCAGATATATGTCAGGAACTTCAGCGAGGAAGGAACATTTGCCGCAGTTAAGGACAAGCTGTCTGATATCAAAGCTCTTGGTACAGATATCATCTGGTTTGCGCCGATCCATCCAATTGGTGTGGTGAAACGGGAGGGAACGCTCGGATCACCTTATGCGATATCGGACTACCGCGCGGTTAATCCTGAATATGGTTCATTGGATGATTTTAAGGACCTGGTAAATGCAATACATGAATATGGCATGAAATGCATGATAGATGTTGTATACAATCATACATCTCCGGACTCCGTGCTTTCCAAAGAGCATCCTGAATGGTTCTATCACAAGGACGACGGAGAATTCGGGAACCGTGTAGGCGACTGGAGCGACATCATAGATCTGGATTACTCTCATATGGATCTGTGGGACTATCAGATCGAAACTCTGAAATACTGGGCTGAGATAGTTGACGGTTTCCGCTGCGATGTTGCGTCGCTTATTCCCATTGAATTCTGGAAAAAGGCCAGAGAAGCAGTAGAGGCTGTAAGGCCCGGATGTATATGGCTCAGTGAATCTGTTCATCCGGAGTTTATTGTTGCAATGAGGGATCAGGGATATACTGCATTATCAGATTCAGAGATCTATCAGGCATTTGACATCGCGTATGACTATGATATCTATGAGAACTTTGCGGATGCGGTAAAGGGTAATGCTGGTCTTGAACAATACACTATGCTGATAAACAGGCAGGAGTTTACATATCCGGATAACTATGTAAAACTTAGATTCCTGGAAAACCACGATATGCCCAGGATCAGGTCGTATGTTGCAGATGAAAAGGCTCTCAGAAACTGGACTGCTTTCAATTATTTCCAGAAGGGTCTGACTCTTGTTTATAATGGTCAGGAGATAGGTGCTTATCATCTGCCGGGTTTATTTGATAAAGATCCCATTAACTGGAATGCAGATGACAGGATCGACCTGTCAGGACTCATGAGAAAACTGGCAGAGATTAAGAAAGATCCGCTGTTTGCTGACAGTACTTATCATGTGGAAGTCCTGTCAGATGGTGTGATCATGGCATCCCACAGACGCGGCGGAAAGATGATACTGGGCATTTTCTCTACGAATGGCAAACCTGTGAATATTCAGTTCCCATATGATCAGGCAAAAGGGAAGCTTACTAATCTGATAACCGGAAGTGATATCAGTATCTCTCAGGGAGTACTTCACTGTGATGGTGAGCCGGTCATACTGAAATTGATTTAATTTAAGGCGTTATTTAAAAGAATTTTCTTGATTTATGATCTGTGCTATGTTATCATATCACACGCTGTGAAACAGATGGTCCGCTGTTACGAGGTGGTATGACCGCCTAAGAAGTATTAAGAACATCGAAATATTTTCAAGGAGGTCACTAGCATGAATGATATCATTAAGAAGATCGAGGCAGGTCAGCTCAAAGAGAAAGTTGACGACTTCAGAGTAGGTGATACAGTAAGAGTATCAGCCTTGATCAAAGAAGGAAACAGAGAGAGGATCCAGGTTTTTGAGGGCACTGTCATCAAGAGACAGGGCGGCGGAGCAAGAGAGACATTCACCGTAAGAAAGACTTCTAACGGCGTAGGTGTTGAGAAGACTTGGCCGCTTCATTCACCAACAGTTTCTTCTATCCAGGTCGTAAGAAAGGGTAAAGTAAGAAGAGCTAAGCTTAACTACTTAAGAGACAGAGTTGGTAAGAGCGCTAAGGTCAAAGAGGCCAGCAGATAATATCAAAACCATCCTCAGGGCAGTCGAAAGATTGCCCTGATTTTCTGTTTATTGGGATTCAATTTCTTTTCACTCTATGATAAAATTAATCAGTTATGAATTTTCAGTGGTACCCCGGTCATATGACCAAAGCAAAAAGGCAGATGCAGGAGGATATCAAACTGATCGATCTCGTGATCGAGCTGCTTGATGCAAGAGTTCCCCTGGCCAGCAGAAATCCTGATATAGACGAGCTTGCAAAAGGTAAGGCCCGTCTTATTTTACTGAACAAAACTGACCTGGCGGATCCTGCAGTTACTGAAGAATGGAACAGATATTTCTCCGATAAAGGCATATTTGTTTGTCTGGTGGATTCCAGAAACAGCGCTGACATGAAGCAGATCAATTCTGTGGTGCAGAAGGCATGCGCTGAGAGGATAGAAAGAGACCGGAAACGCGGTATTAAGAACAGACCTGTACGTGCTATGGTGTGCGGGATACCGAATGTAGGAAAGTCGACCTTCATCAATACATATGCCAAAAAGGCAGCAACAAAGACCGGAAACAAGCCCGGCGTGACCAAGGGCAAACAGTGGATCCGTCTGAGCAGTCAGTTGGAGCTTCTAGATACTCCGGGTATACTGTGGCCGAAGTTTGAAGACCAGAGCGTTGGACTCAAACTGGCGCTGATAGGCTCTATCAGGGATGAAGTCATGAACACAGAAGAACTGGCGGTGGAAATGATCAGGCTGCTTAATATCAGATATCCGGGCCTGGTCAGAGATTACTATGGTCTGGATGATATTAATGCTGATGAACTCCTGAATGCCGCGTCTGAACTGGGGCTGGTTCCGTCAGATGAAGAGCAGATGCTGTATAAGATAGGCAAAATCAAAGGAGCATTGAAACAGGGCGGCGAAGTAGACACGGAGAAGGCAGCACATCTCCTGCTGGAAAATTACAGGAATGGCAGACTTGGACGACTTACCCTGGAGAGTCCGTCAGAGTTTGTATATAAGTGAGGAACAACATGTTTGAATGGTTAAAGAAAAAGAAGAAGGATGAAGTAACTGATGAGACCGAACAGGTCATAGATGAGGCAGTTGAAGCTTCTGCAAATCTCGCTGAGGAGGCAGAAACTGCAGCTGAAGAACAAACAGCCTTTGAAGGATCTGCTGTCATTGAAGAGTTTACCAGCCAGGAACAGCAAGAGACTGAAGTATCTGAGATCAGTGAACCTGAGCCTGTAGCTGAACCACAGAGTGAGACTGCTCCTGAGCCTGAAAAGAAAAAGAAGAAACCGGGGTTTTTTGCCAAGTTCTTCAGCAGTCTGTTTGAGACACTGGATGATGATTTCTATGATGAGCTGGAAGAGCAGCTGATCATCGGGGATATGGGCGTTTATGCTACGGAAGAGCTTCTGGATCATCTGAAGGAAGAAGTTCAGATCAACAGGATCAGGACCGCAGATGATGCCAGAACATTCCTGATGGATGAGATCAAGAAAATGATGGCCCTTCCACAAGGGGCATATGATTTCGAAAACGGACCTTCGGTTGTCATGCTGATCGGTGTTAACGGTGTAGGCAAGACCACATGTGTAGGCAAGCTTACAAAGAGATATATGGATAATGGCAAGAAGGTCATTATGGCTGGTGCAGACACATTCAGGGCAGCTGCAATGGATCAGCTGAAGATCTGGGCTGAGAGAAATGGCTGTTATATGGTCTCCGGAAATGAAGGACAGGATCCCGGATCTGTCGTATATGATGCAGCCCAGGCTGCCAGAGCCAGAGGTGCAGACATACTGATCTGTGATACTGCTGGCAGACTTCACAATAAGAAGAACCTGATGAGTGAGCTGGCCAAACTGGACAAGATACTGGCTTCAGAAGCTTCCGGATATGCAAGAGAGAATCTGATAGTGCTTGACGCTACCACTGGACAGAATGCGCTTCAGCAGGCCAGGGATTTCGGTGATGTCATGAAGATAGATGGAATAGTCCTGACCAAGCTGGATGGTACAGCCAAGGGAGGTATCGCAGTAGCCATCACACGTGAACTGGGAGTTCCGGTCAAATATGTAGGCATGGGAGAAGGGATCAATGATCTCATCCGCTTCGACCCGAATTCTTATGTTGAGGATCTATTCGCAGAGTAACTATTTATCTGTCTGATAATATATGTACAGCTTCCGCCAAATATTGATCCTCCTCGCTCATAATCAAAAATCGCTGCGGGGATCAATATTTGCGCGGAAGCAATATATTATCAGACATTCAAAGGAGTAATATGAGTATAAATACATCAAAATATGAATTGGTTTTCGAAAGAGAAGTAGCGGATCTGAGCTCTACCGCGTTCCTTCTGAAGCATAAGAAGTCCGGAGCCAGGGTTTTCATCCTGTCAAATGATGACGACAACAAGTGTTTCTATATCGGGTTCAGGACTCCTCCGGCCGACAGTACGGGAGTTGCCCATATCATGGAGCATTCTGTATTGTGTGGTTCTGAAAAGTTCCCTCTCAAGGATCCATTTGTTGAACTGGCAAAGGGTTCTCTGAACACCTTCCTGAATGCCATGACATATCCAGACAAGACTGTGTATCCGGTTGCAAGCTGCAATGACAAGGATTTCAGAAATCTTATGGATGTTTATATGGATGCGGTTTTCCATCCGAATATCTACATACATCCGGAGATATTGAAGCAGGAGGGTTGGAATTACCATATCGAATCTCCTGATGAACCGATCACATATAATGGCGTTGTATACAATGAAATGAAAGGAGCTTTCTCATCACCAGACGACGTGCTGATGAGATCGATCTTCAATTCGCTTTTTCCTGATACTGCCTATGGAGTGGAATCCGGAGGCGACCCGGAATGCATTCCTGATCTGACATATGATGATTTTCTGGATTTCCACAGGAGATATTATCATCCTTCGAACAGCTATATCTATCTGTACGGCGATATGGATATTGAAGAGCAACTGGAATGGATGGACAGCGCATATCTGTCAGCATACGAAAGAATCGAGACAGATTCTGAGATCGCACTGCAAAGAGCGTTTTCAGAGACTCATAATATTGAAGGACAGTATCCCGTAACCGATGATGAGAGTGAGGAAGACAATACATATCTTTCCTACAATATGGTCTGCGGAAGTATAATGGATATCAAGAAGGTATATGCCATGCAGATGCTGGTATATGCGCTGATCGATACCCAGGGCGCTCCTATCAGACAGAGACTCCTGGATGAGGGCATTGGAAAGGATATCCTCTCTAGCTTCGATGACGGAGTGCTGCAGCCTTATCTGTCGATCATTTCCAAGAACGCAAATGCTTCACAGAGGGATGCGTTCCTGAATGTGATCAGAGAAGAGATGGAGAGGGCTGCCACAGAGGGACTGAACAGAAAGTCACTGATCGCCAGTCTGAATTCACTGAAGTTCAAATACAGAGAAGCAGATTTTGGAGGATTCCCGAAGGGACTCGTATATGGTCTGTCAGCCCTGAACAGCTGGCTGTATGATGAGAAACAGCCGCTTCTTCATATTGAACTGGGCAGCGTATTTGACGAGCTGGAAAAGGAACTGGATACAGATTATTATGAGAATATCATCAGAGAGCTTCTGCTGGGCAATGAGCATTCTTCTGTAGTTGTTCTGGAGCCTGAAAAAGGCCTTACAGCAGCTGCAGAGGCACGTACAGCACAGAAACTGGCTGATTTCAAAGCATCTCTTAATGAAGAACAGATCAGCGATCTGATAGAACAGACCAGGCATCTGGCTGAGTATCAGGAGGAGCCTTCCACGAAGGAAGAACTGGAGACTATCCCGCTTCTGACCAGAGAAGATATGAAAAGAGAACCCAGAACTGTCTCCAATATCGAAGACAGTATTTGCGGTATTCCTTTTATCAGACACGAATATGCTACCAACGGTATTGCATATATCAGCCTGATGTTTGATGACAATGGTCTGCCTAAGGAGCTGATCCCATATGCGGGACTGCTCAAGTCGATCATATCCTTTGTAAATACTGAGAAATATTCATATTCGGAACTGAATAATGAAATAAACATCTATACAGGCGGATTCGGATTCGACACCGGTGTGTATTACTGGCAGCCTGACAATAAGAGATTTTCACTGCTTTCCGACCTGTCGGTCAGAGTTATGTATGAGAATATCGATAAGGCATTTGATCTGATCGAAGAGGTGTTGTTTACCGGTAAATATGAAGATCCCAAAAGGCTTTATGAGATCATTGCAGAACTGAAGAGCCGTCTGCAGATGAGCCTGATGTCAGCAGGACATGTGGCTGCTTCACTGAGGGCAGCATCCTATTATTCTGAAAACAGTGCTCTGAAAGAACAGATCAACGGAATTGAATTTTACAAGTTCGTTGAGAGGCTGGAGAAGAACTATGAACAGGAAAAAGATACACTGATCAGCAACATAAAAGCTATCCTGGCAGATATCATTGATCCTTCAAAACTGCTTATCAGCTGTACAGCTGACGGTGATGGTTTTGAACTGGTCAGAGCAAGATGCGAGATATTTGCTGAGAGACTGGCAAAACGGCAGTCTGAGCCGAAAGAGGAGCAGGCAGACTTCAGAGACAGACGCTTTGATTTCTATGGTAAGGGCTTTGTTCTCGGTCAGTTAAATGAAGCATTTAAGACATCCGGTACGGTAAATTATGTGGCCAGAGCCGGGCGGTTTATTGATGATATAAATGATCTCAGTGGCGCATTTAATGTATTCCAGACCGTTATGAGATTTGAATATCTCTGGTTCAATATACGTGTTCAGGGAGGCGCATATGGCTGTATGTGCGGAAGCAGAATGGACGGAGGCATGCATTTTGTCACATACAGAGATCCGCATATCAGAAGAAGCAATGATATATTTGAGGGAGTCCCAGAATACCTTGAAAGCTTTGACTGTGACGAACGTGAGATGACAAAGTATGTTATTGGTACCATGAGCGGAGCCGATACACCTATGACCCCTGCCCAGAGAGGAACGCGGGATCTGAACGCATATCTACAGGGAGAGAGTCAGGAACTGAAAGTCAGGATCAGAAATGAGATCATTGACTGCTCTTCACAGGATATCAGAGCTCTGGCACCTATGATAAAAAGGATGCTTGAGGGTCAGAATATATGCGTACTGGGATGTGAGTCAAAGATCGCTGAGGATGTATCTTTGTTTAAGAATGTCAGGAATCTATTTGAAAACTGATCCTAAGGAGTGTATATGACAGAACAGTTCAGATCGGGATATGTTGCTATCATAGGCAGACCGAATGTCGGTAAATCAACTTTGATGAACCGTATCATCGGTGAGAAGATAGCGATCACTTCCAACAAACCACAGACCACCAGGAATAGGATCCAGACAGTCTATACCGATGACAGAGGTCAGATCATCTTTCTGGACACCCCAGGCATTAATAAAGCTAAAAATAAACTGGGAGAGTATATGCTGACTGCCAGCCTCAGCACTCTTAAGGATGCTGATGTGATCATGTGGCTGGTCGAACCTACTGACTATATAGGGCGCGGAGAGCAGTTTATACTGGACGAGATAAAGAAATATGATCTTCCGGTAATACTGGTCATGAACAAGGTTGACAGTGTGGAACGCAGCAGTATTCTGGGGTTCATCGATACTTACAGAAAGATTTATGATTTTGCAGAGATAGTTCCGATCTCTGCAAGAGAAGATATCAACGTAGACGTGCTGATGGAGCAGATATTCAAATATCTTCCGGAAGGTCCTATGTATTTTGATGAGGACACGCTGACTGACCAACCTGTCAAGCAGATAGTTGCAGAGACGATCAGGGAGAAAGCACTGTACTCATTGGATAATGAAGTGCCTCATGGTATCGCGGTAGTCGTAGACAGTTTCAAGGAGCGCGAAAGGGCAGACGGTACATTTATAACAGATATAGAAGCAACTATCATCTGTGAAAAGGACTCTCATAAGGGCATCATCATCGGGAAAAAGGGCGAGATGCTCAAGAAGATCGGTACCAGCGCGCGGATCGATATAGAAAAGTTGCTCGAAATGAAAGTCAATCTGAAGCTCTGGGTCAAGATAAAGAAAGAGTGGCGCGATTCAGACACTCAGCTGCGGAACTTCGGTTACGATGCCCGGAACATTGACTTAAGCTAGTACATTTATTGTAGCACGTGGGATAAAAATATTTTTCCTCGGCTCATAATCAATAATCGCCTGCCGAAAATTTTTTTCCCACGTGCTAAAAAACATCTACGATCATCATGCCAAATATATCAGTATCCGGAATTGTATTAAGTTCCATGCCGTTATCTGAATATGACAGGAGACTGGAGATCCTGACCGGGGAGTTCGGTAGGATCTCAGTATTTGCGCGCGGAGCCAGAAAGCCTTCCTCAGATCTGGTAGCATGTTCCAGAGTATTTGCCTGCGGAAGGTTTGAACTGTTTCAGGGTAAGACTTCATATACTCTCAAAAGTGCGAAGATATCCAACTACTATACCGGATTGTCAAAGGACCTGGATCTGACATATTATGGGTTCTATTTTCTGGAAGTATGCAGGTATTTCTCAAGAGAGAATGTAGAAGCATTTGATATGCTGAGACTTCTGACACTCAGCCTGAAAGCACTGGAAAGCGATACATTCAACAATCGTCTGGTCAGATCCATATTTGAATTGAAAATGCTGGATCTCAATGGTATATGTCCGGCTGCGGACCGTATCATTGATCCTGACAGCAGGTATTCTACAGGGAAGGAAATGAGCCAGTCAGCAGCATATACTGTCAGATATGTACTGGCTTCACCTATAGAGAAACTGTTTACTTTTAAATTGTCCGATGAGGTTTTAAATGAATTTGCGGAAGTGACAGATCATCTGATGAGTGTATCAGTTGACAGGAAATTCCGTTCGCTTGAAAACCTGCCATGAGGCTTTATGCCAATCTAAAATTTTCCCTAGTTCGAATCCAAAAAATACCCACCCTATTCCAAAGGTAATATCCTTGTTACATATACTGTAAATGTTATAATTTTAGTGGA
>JAZUNG010000188.1:0-7079 GCA_045604025.1 Lachnospiraceae bacterium
CTCAAAGGACTGCGCAGCAGATACGAAGAGCATCATGGAGTGGTGATCAGATGAGGCACTCGAGAGCGCTGTATCTCTTTCGGAAAGATATATCAATGACAGGTTCCTTCCGGACAAGGCTATAGACCTGATAGATGAGGCGGCTTCCAGAGTTAAACTTGATTCATATATCATTTCCCCCAAATATACCGAATGGGAGCGTGAGATCAGGGCAAAGGAAAAGGATCTGGAAGCAAGCATTCGTTCCGGTGATATGAGCGAGGCGCATCAGATCAGGATAGACATTGATCTGCTGAAAAGCAAATGCGCTGAGGAAAAGAGAAAACAGAAGAAGGATTCTGAGGCAAAAACGGCTCAGGTTACCGAAAACGACATAGCTGATGTTGTGGCCAAGTGGACCCGTATTCCGGTTAAGAAGCTGGCTGAAGAAGAGAGCACGAAGCTCCGCAATCTTGAGAATACTCTGCACAAGAGGGTCATTGCCCAGGATGAGGCTGTAAACGCCGTTTCCAAGGCCATCAGGAGAGGCCGTGTGGGTCTGAAAGACCCCAGCAAGCCCATCGGTTCTTTCCTGTTCTTAGGACCTACCGGTGTTGGTAAAACTGAGCTTTCCAAGGCGCTTGCTGAGGCACTGTTTGATACAGAAGATGCGATCATCCGTGTTGATATGAGTGAATACATGGAAAAGCATAGTGTATCCAAGCTGATCGGATCGCCTCCGGGATATGTGGGATATGATGACGGCGGACAGTTGTCAGAACAGGTCAGAAGACATCCATACTCAGTCATCCTGTTTGACGAGATTGAGAAGGCGCATCCGGATGTATTTAATGTTTTGCTGCAGGTTCTCGATGACGGCAGGATCACTGATTCTCATGGAAGGATCACAGACTTCAAGAATACCATCATCATTATGCCCAGCAATGCCGGAGCAACCAGGATCATGGAGCCCAAGAACCTGGGATTTGCAACAGACAGGAGCGAGAAGCATGATTACTCAGCCATGAAAGATGCAGTCATGGATGAGGTCAAGTATACATTCAAACCTGAGTTCATCAACAGGATCGATGAGATCATCGTATTTGAGGCACTGTCCAAGGATAATATGAAGGATATCATCAATATCCTCTTCGCAGAGGTCGCAGACCGTGCAAAGAAGCAGATGAATATAACTCTGACCCTTTCAGACAAGGCCAAGGCGGTTCTGGTTGACAAGGGATACGATCCTAAATACGGAGCCCGTGCCCTGAAGAGAAAGGTTCAGTCAGAGATCGAAGACAGGCTGGCAGAGGAGATCATCTCAGGCAGGATACATCAGGGCGACAGGGTCAGCATCGTAGCCGCACGCACAGGTAAATCCGGTGCCGGAGCTACGACACAGTTAATCGATTTCAAAGTAAAGTGATCAAAGAATCGGATGCGGAACCTCGCTGCGGATTTCCTCCCTCGGCGCGGATATGCGCCTCGCGAGAAAACGCCTTGCATCCACATCCGGTTCTTTGATCGTATAGACAAAGGAATAGCTATGGCGAAGGCAAAAGAAACAGCATTTTTCTGCAGTGCGTGCGGATACGAGAGCCCCAAGTGGAGCGGACAGTGTCCTGCATGCAAAGAATGGAATACCATGGTTGAGGCTCCAAAGGCTGCCGAGGTTAAGGCTCAGGTGAAAAGAGTTACCCCCAGCGGGCTGTTCTCAGGAGTTAAGCCCAGCGTGATGTCCGAGATTTCTGCGGAAGCGGATGAGCGGATGATGACAGGGATTGAAGAGTTTGACCGTGTTCTGGGCGGAGGTATCATCAGAGGCTCTCTGGTCCTGGTGGGCGGAGATCCGGGTATAGGAAAGTCAACTATTCTTACGCAGATCTGCAAGACATTAAGTGACAAAGACATAGACGTTTTGTATATATCCGGTGAGGAATCTCTCAAACAGATCAAAATGAGGGCAGACAGACTGGGTACATTTACAGACCATATGAAACTGCTGTGCGAAACAGATCTGGACAGAGTATCTGAAGTCATACAGTCGGAAAAGCCCGATGTATGTGTGATAGATTCTATCCAGACTATGTACAGACCGGATGTAAACGGAGCTCCCGGAAGCCCCGGACAGGTCAGGGAGAGCACGACCATGCTGCTGCAGCTGGCCAAGGTGCTGGGTATCGCAATATTTATCGTTGGACACGTGACCAAGGAAGGCGTGGTAGCAGGTCCGAGGATGCTGGAACATATGGTTGATACAGTCCTGTACTTCGAAGGTGACCCGCAGGGTATGTACAGGATCTTAAGAGGCGTCAAGAACCGTTTCGGATCTACCAATGAAATAGGTGTATTTGAGATGCGGAAGGACGGGCTGAGGGAGGTCAGGAATCCTTCGGAGTTCCTGCTGGCAGGAAGACCCACTGGCGTGTCGGGTTCGATCGTTTCCTGCGCTCTCGAGGGCAGCAGGCAGGTGCTGGTCGAGATACAGGCTCTGGCATCCAAAACAGCATTCGGCAATCCCAGAAGGAGTGCCACAGGTATCGATTATAACAGACTGAATCTTCTGATAGCCGTACTTGAAAAGAGGGTAGGCATCAACATGTCTGAAAATGATGTATATGTAAATATAGCAGGAGGACTCAAGGTCAATGAAACCGCGCTGGATCTGGCGGTCATCATCGCACTGGCATCCGGATGTCTGGACTTCGTCATACCATCTGATGTGATGGCTGTTGGAGAGGTCGGACTGTCAGGAGAGGTCAGAGGTGCAGGCCAGATAGAGGCCAGAGTCATGGAAGCTGTAAAGATGGGATTTACTACATGCATCATTCCCAGAACTCACGTCAGATCTCTTCAGAATACCGATGGAGTCAGGTTGATAGGAGTGGATAATGTGACCGATGCCATCAGATATGTGATGGGTCAGAAATAATAAATTCCAAAAAATATAGCAAAAAAGGGAAAAATGTTGTATCATACATGTCTGTATGCAACGCATGGACAGCCGGAAAATGGCATAAAAAAAGCAGGGGAAGAGAGATTCGAACTCCCGTGAACGGTTTTGGAGACCGTCATACTACCACTGTATGATTCCCCTGGGCACTTGCATTTTATATCACATTATCGTCTGTAATGTCAAGCACAAGATATAAATGCATGCATAGAGTTAGGAAATGAAGAGTAACAGATGGAAAACGAAGTACAGGAAGTCACTGCCAGAAAGACCACAGGTACTGTGAGTGACGAAAACTTAAGAAGGATCAATGCTCCCGAGGAACCCAAATCCCCTGAGGAGCTGTTTGCGCAGCTGATGGATCAGTTCCGCAAGAGCAGACCCGGTGACAGTACTGAACTGATCGAAAAGGCATACAGAGTCGCATCTGCAGCGCATGCTGACCAGAGGAGACATTCCGGAGAGCCATATATCATTCATCCGCTGGAAGTCGGTCTGATCCTGATCGATATCGGCATGGATATGGAGAGCGTAGTAGCCGGTATCCTGCATGATATTGTGGAAGATACCCCTATCACACTTGAGGAAGTCAGAAAGGAATTCGGAGACTATATAGCCGATCTGGTTGATGGAGTCACCAAACTGACTCAGATCAAATACACATCCGGCAAGGTGGAGATCCAGGCAGAGAACCTCAGAAAGATGTTCCTTGCCATGGCAAATGATATCAGGGTTATCATCATCAAGCTGGCGGACAGACTGCACAACATGCGTACTCTTCAGTATATGACACGTGCCAAGCAGCTGGAGAAGGCCAGAGAGACCATGGAGATATATGCTCCTATCGCCAGCAGGCTCGGTATTTCCAAGATCAAGACAGAGCTGGACGATCTGGCATTCAAGTATTCTGACCCGGATACTTACTATTCACTGATCGAAGGACTCGATGCCCGCAAGGCTACCACCGATGATTTTGTAAATGAGATGGTGCAGAGAGTCAGCAAATATATGAAAGAGGCCGGAATAGAATGTGAAGTTGAAGGCCGTGTAAAGCATGTCTTCAGCATTTACAAGAAGATGGTCAATCAGAACAAATCTCTTGACCAGATCTATGACCTGTTTGCGGTACGTATCAAGGTAGAGACAGTCAAGGACTGTTATGCAGCCCTGGGAATCCTGCATGAGGAATACAAACCCATACCAGGCAGGTTCAAGGATTATATTGCCATGCCCAAGGCCAATATGTACCAGTCACTTCATACCACACTGATCAGTCATACAGGCCAGCCTTTCGAGGTACAGATCAGAACGTATGACATGCACATCACCGCTGAGTACGGTATCGCAGCCCACTGGAAATACAAAGAGGGCAAGGATGTCAACGACAAGACCATCAAGGCCAGCGAAGAAGAGAAGCTCAGCTGGCTGAAACAGATCCTCGACTGGCAGCAGGAGATGAGCGACAACCAGGAGTTCCTGTCATTCCTGAAGAGCGACCTGGATCTGTTCTCTGATGACGTATTCTGTTTTACTCCTCAGGGAGATGTTAAGAACCTGCCTGCAGGTTCCACCCCCATTGACTTCGCTTACAGTATTCACTCTGCTGTAGGAAACCGTATGATCGGCGCCAGAGTCAATGAGAAGATCGTTAATATTGACTACAAGCTGCAGAACGGTGACCGTGTTGAGATCATCACTTCACAGAACTCCAAGGGTCCAAGCCTGGACTGGCTGAACATAGTCAAGAGTTCACAGGCCAGATCCAAGATAAACCAGTGGTTCCGTACCGCCAACAAAGAGGACAATATAGCCAGAGGCAAGGATCTGGTAGATAAGTATCTGAAGGCCAAGGGCATCAATGAGCCGGGTATGTTCGCTCCGGAATACGTTGACGTAGTACTGTCCAAGTACAGCTGCAGAGACTGGGACTCCGTTCTGGCAGCTGTAGGCCATGGCGGACTGAAGGAAGGACAGGTCATCAACCGCTTATACGAAGAGTATAAGAAGAAAAACAAAAAGAATGAAATGACTGATGAGGATGTCCTCAGGGCAGCATCAGAAGCCTCATCAGAGTTTGAAAAGAGTGATGCCAGAAACGGCGGCACCGGTATTGTCGTAAGAGGCATCCATGACGTGGCGGTAAGATTCGCAAAATGCTGCAGTCCTGTTCCCGGTGATGATATCGTAGGATTCGTAACCAGAGGACGAGGTATCACGATCCACAGGACAGACTGTGAGAACATAGTGACGCTGACTTCTCCTGACAGAGCAAGGTTGATAGAAGCCCAGTGGGACAAACCTCAGTCAGCATTTATAGATGAGAAATACTCGGTTGAGATCTGTGTATATGCAGACAACAGGGTAGGCCTCCTGGTTGATATATCCAGGATCATGTCGGAGATGGATCTCAATGTGACAAACCTGAATGCACGTGTGAGCAAAAAACAGGAAGCTACCATTGATATCGGATTCAGGATCTCATCAAAGAATGAACTGGAGAAGATCATTGACAAAATTCAGATGGTCGACGGAGTAAAGGACGTTTCCAGGACTAAGGGATAGAAGATATGGGAAAGATGAAGTTTACCTGTGTACATGTGGGAATGCTTCCTACAAACTGCTACATAGGAGCCAATGAAGAAACAAAAGAAGCTGTTATCATTGACCCGGGTGATAATGCCGCTTTTCTGGCCAACTGCATGGACGGAATGGGTCTGGATCTGAAAGCAATACTGCTGACTCATGCCCATTTCGATCATATCCTAGCAGTACCCGAGCTGAAAGCAAAGTACAATGTCCCGATATATGTAAGCAGACTGGACGCCCCTATGCTGTCGGATGCGGACCTCAATCTGGGAGGCGTGGAAATACAGCTTTCAGATGATGATGTACTGCTGGACGGAGGAGAGGTCCTGAATATCGCAGGAATGGAGTTTCAGGTGATAGCTACTCCGGGACATACACCGGGAGGACTGTGCTTCTATCTGGAAGATGATAAAGTGCTGTTCGCCGGTGATACCATGTTCAGATATTCATGGGGCAGGACAGACTTCCCGGGAGGAAGCGAAGAGGCTCTTATGAGTTCTATCAGAGAGAAACTCCTTCCACTTCCTGAAGATACCATGGTATATCCAGGGCATGAAGGAGCTACCAGGATCGGTGACGAGAGAAAGCTCCATCAGAGCTACGGAAATTATCAGTAAATAAACAATATTTGGAGGAATTATTATGATCACTCAGGCTCCGAGAGGTACCGCAGACTGGTACGGAGACGAGATGCACAGAAGAGAAGTTGTTGAGCAGATATGCAAGGACGCAGCTTCTCTGTACAATATCAGACAGATAATGACACCTATGTTTGAGCACACTGTGCTGTTCTCAAGAGGTGTTGGAGAAACTACGGATGTAGTACAGAAGGAAATGTATACATTCGAGGATAAAGGCGGCAGAAGTATCTCACTGAAGCCGGAAGGAACTGCGGGTGTTATCAGAGCATATCTGGAGCACAGCATGTATGCGGAGAGCGGTCTGACAAAGCTCTTCTATATCACTCCTGCTTTCAGATATGAGAAGCCCCAGAACGGGCGTCTCAGACAGCATCACCAGTTCGGAGTGGAGATGATAGGCTCCAGGTCTCCTCTGGTCGAGGCTGAACTGATAAGCCTGGTCAGCACTATTATCGCCAGGCTCGGTCTGAAGGATATTGAGGTACATATCAATTCCATAGGATGCCCCGAGTGCCGGAAAGAGTATAACAAAGCGCTCCTTAAGTATCTGGGAGCACACAGAGATGAACTGTGTTCAACCTGCCGTGAACGTATGGAAAAGAACCCATTAAGGGTCATCGACTGCAAGGTTCCTACATGCAAGGAGATCGTAGCCGGCGCACCGAGGACCATAGATTACCTGTGTGATGACTGCAGAGAGCATTTTGAAGAGCTGCAGAGACTCTTAGATGGCATAGGCATCAGATATACGATCGATACCGGCATTGTCCGCGGTCTGGATTACTATACCAAGACAGTATTCGAGTTTGTCAATAAAGACGGTTTCACACTCTGCGGAGGCGGACGTTATGACAACCTGGTCCATGAGATAGATGAGAAGCAGGATATTCCTTCTGCAGGATTCGGCATGGGTCTGGAGC
>JAZUNG010000189.1:0-6983 GCA_045604025.1 Lachnospiraceae bacterium
AGAATGAAGTACTGACCGTGATCTGTACCTTGCCCTGCCTCTGCTCCTTAGGTACCTCGTCGTAATAAATCTCGGCTATTTTCTCTGCCAGATCAGAGATGCCGATGATATCTTTTTCGGTTTCCGTAGGCAGGCCCAGCATGAAGTACAGTTTGACCTTATTCCAGCCTCCCCTGAAGGCAAGTGTGGCACCATGACAGATATCCTCTTCTGTAAGACCTTTATTGATAACATTTCTCATTCTCTGCGTTCCGGCTTCCGGCGCGAAAGTAAGAGAGCTCTTCTTCACATCCTGGACCTTGTTCATGACATCCAGAGAGAATTCATCTATTCTGAGTGAAGGAAGTGATATGTTCACTTTGCGTTCACCCATCTCAGCGATAAGAAACTCCAGATATTCGCCCAGCCATGGATAATCACTTGAACTGAGTGAAGACAGCGAGATCTCATCATATCCGGTATAGTCGATCAGGTATTTTGAATACTTCTTAAGGGTATCCAGTGATTTGGTCCTGAACGGTCTGTAGATCATACCTGCCTGACAGAATCTGCATCCACGTATGCAGCCTCTCTGGATCTCCAGTACAGCTCTGTCCTGAGTAACCTGAACATAAGGAACTATAGGTTTATCCGGATAATAAGCACTGCTCATATCCTCAACTGTCTGTTTTCTGATCCTGCAAGAAGCACAGTCTTTGTATTCATCTTTTACGAAAAATGAAGAGATCGTTCCGTCCTCGTTATAAGTAACATCATAGAACTGAGGAATATACAGGCCTTCGATCGAAGCAGCAGCCTTAAGGAAATCAATACGGCTGCCTCTGGCCTGTTCGTTTGTTTTGTATGCTTCAAAAAGGTCATCGTAAACCGTTTCACCCTCGCCTATATAGAAAATGTCAAAGAAATCCGCCAACGGTTCCGGATTGAAAACACACGGACCACCACCGATCACTATAGGGTCACCATCAGTCCTGTCTGCAGCATGCAATGGGATCCCGGACAGATCCAGTACCTGCAGTACATTTGTATATGCCATCTCATACTGCAGAGTGATACCCAGGAAATCAAAGTTCCGTATCGGATCCTGTGATTCCAGAGCAAATAAAGGGATGTTTTCATCCTTCATGATCCTGTGCAGATCAGGCCAGGGACTGTAAACCCTCTCACACCAGACATCATCACGTTCATTGAACATGGAATAAAGTATCTGGATACCCAGATGTGACATGCCTATCTCATAAACGTCCGGAAAGCACATGGCAAAGCGGATATCAACTCTTTCCGGGTCTTTAACTATACTGTTTATCTCTCCCCCTGTATATCTGGCCGGTTTTTCCACCGACATCAGTATTCGGTCCGGAAGAGCCTGTTTAAATGTTGTCATATATTCACCTAAGGCCTCAGCTCGAGGTCTTTCTGTATTCCTTCCAGATAATGTACCTGAATCCCGCTGTGCGCATTCAGATACCATTCCGGAGACAGTTCTTCTATCTTAAAATGTTTAGGTCCGCCCTCTTCAGATCTTTTATAAAACTTCTCCAGTTCTTCAAATCGCATATAATAAAACTGGTTTCTCTTGCTGAAATATATCAGCAGGAACGCAATGCCTCCCTGTTTTTCAAAATCCTTCATGAACAGATACTGATGCTCATGGACATTTGCCAGAGGAAATGTATCCTTCGCACACTCCTTAGCATCAAAACATACAGGAAATGACTGGACTGCCCCGATATAGTCCACAGTACTCCTCTGCTCAAAATAAGCCAGAGTGATATGCCTGTTGTCATCGATCTCAACAGGAGTTATGGGCGTAGGTATCTTCTGAACCAGAGCGAGGCCCAGTTCACGATACTTTTCATTAGTCATATTAACGATCTCTTCCAGCTGAGATCCTCTTAATCCTCTTGAACTCCAGGTAGCCACAGATTCTCCTCTTTGATGATATTTCTAAACTTAACAGGCGGCAATGCATGTATAACAGTCCCATTCAGATATTCAAGCGTTCCAGGCATATGGTCAAATGACACTTCCCATGCATGCAGGAGCTGCGACCTGATGCCATATTTTTCCCTGAAAGCCGCATTAATCTCCGGGTCACCATATTTACCGTCACCGATAACAGGATGTCCTGTGCTGGCCAGATGCGCTCTGATCTGATGCGATCTTCCAGTGATCAGATCAACAGAAAGCAGCGTCATGTCATTTCCGAATGATACCGGACTGTACGCAGTTCTGATAAAAGATGAACCTTCTGTTTCGACATCAGAGATCGAAACCATGTTAGATCCTTCATCCTTGGTTAAAAAACCATTAATTTCACGGTTCTCTTCAACAATACCTCTGACCAGACACAGATATCTTTTCGAAACATTTCTGTCTGCTATAGCTTTGCTTAAGTTTCTGGATGCAGCCAGTGTCTTTCCTGCCAGAACTATTCCGCTGGTATTGAGGTCCAATCTGTTCGCAACACCGGGAGAAAACAGTTCATCATCAGAATGTATATGATCGATAAGAAAATCGTTTACAGAAAAATCATCTTCCGATGCTTTCTGGGACAATATGCCTTGTGGCTTGTTAATGGCAATGATATGATCGTCTTCAAACACGATCATACTCTTCAGGCTGATGCTTTTTGAGCGACCTGGTATATTTCTGGCCTGAGGCTTCCTTTCCTGTTCCCTGCGGACATCCTTCACACTTAGTCCCGACTTGAATCTGGCTACAGTCTCATCCGAGAGATACAGCTTGATACTGTCTCCTGCATTAACAATCTCTCCGCCGGAAGCCTTTTTATCATTCAGGGTGATGTTTTTTTTGCGCAGCATTTTATAGACAAAGCCTGATGAAGCTTTGTCCAGATATCTGAAGATGACCTTATCCAGTCGTCCTCCGGCATTCTGTTCCGTAATGATCAGTTCTTTCATGCAGATAAAATCTTCTTCAGTCTGTTAGTGATCTTTCTCTTTGTCTGAGCATGTGTTCCGGAATTGTCCAGAACAAAATCAGCATAACTGCTGTACTCTTCATCTGACATCTGACTGGCCATGATGCTTTCGGCTTTTTCCCTTGAATAATCTCTTGACGACATCAGTCTCTCTACACGGATATCGTGATCACATGTGATCACCCAGAGCTCATCCAGCATATCCAGATATCCCGCCTGTATGAGTAGCGCAGCCTCAATAGCGATCAGAGCATCCGGATCCTCAGAATAGATCTGATCTATCCTTCTTAATATCTCAGTTTTTACCTGAGGATGCGTCAGCGAATTGAGCAGTTCCAGCTTCTTATCGTCAGCAAATACTACAGATGCCAGCTTCTTTCTGTCTATTGGCGCAAGACCGTTGGTGGAAGTCTCATCAGACAATATCCTCTCACCGAAATTGTCAATTATCAGCTTGTAACACTCATTTCCGGGTTCCTGAAGCTCCCTGGCTACATCGTCAGCAATGATCAGATGCGCGCCTTTTTCCCCCAGAACCCTCATAATGGAGGATTTTCCGGATCCTACCCCTCCTGTAACTCCGATTATCATCAATGTGCCTCAAACCAATCTGCACCCTGCTTGGCATCCACTTCCAGCGGAACCTTCAGGTCTGCAGCGTTTTTCATTTCGTTATATAGTATCTGTTTTACCTTATCTGCTTCATCAAGTGGAGCTTCAACCAGCAGCTCATCGTGGATCTGAAGAACGATCCTGGATCCGAGTCCTTCTTCCTGCAGTTTTCTATCAACATTTATCATGGCGATCTTCATGATATCTGCAGCTGTTCCCTGAAGAGGAGAATTCATGGCCACTCTTTCACCAAATGATCTCTGCATGAAATTGTTGGAAGCCAGTTCAGGAATAGGTCTTCTTCTGCCGAACAGCGTAGTGACATATCCGTCTATCTTCGCCTTTTTAACAGTATTATCCAGATATGCTTTAACACCGGGATATGTCTCAAAATACTGTTTTATATATTCCCCGGCCTGCTTTGATGTGATGCTCAAACCCTGGCTCAGTCCAAATGAGCTGATACCGTACACTATACCAAAGTTTACAGCCTTTGCATTGCTTCTCTGTTCCTTTGTGACCTGGTCAAGCGGTGTATTGAATACCTTCGAAGCAGTTACCTTATGTATATCAGAATCGCTGTAATATGCTTCGATCAGATTGCTGTCATCTGACATATGTGCCAGGAGACGGAGCTCTATCTGAGAATAATCCGCGTCGATGAACACACATCCTTCTTTAGCCACAAAAGCTTTCCTGATCTCCTGACCCAGTTCTGATCGAATGGGAATATTCTGAAGATTGGGTTCAGTTGAACTGATCCTGCCTGTAGCTGTGATAGTCTGGTTAAATGTTCCATGTATCCTGCCATCAGATCTGATGTATTCCGTCAGGCCTTCAGCATAAGTTGACCTGAGCTTTACTACCTGTCTGTATTTCAGGATCTCCGTAACTATCGGGAATTCATCAGATAGCTTTTCCAGCACATCTGCCGACGTGGAATACCCGGTCTTGGTCTTCTTTCCATGTGGAAGCTTGAGTTTTTCAAACAGGATGGCTCCCAGCTGTGAAGGAGAATTGATATTGAACTCCTCCCCGGCCTCTTCGTATATCTCTTTCTGAAGGTCTGAAGCCATGTACTCCAGTTCATCTGAAAAATCCTTAAGCGCCTGCCTGTCGACCCTGACTCCAACTCTTTCCATATTGTACAGAGAATAGATCAGAGGCATTTCGATATTCATGAACAGGTCCCACATACCGGTATCCAAAAGCTTCCTTTTCAGCACGCCAAAAGCCCTGAACGCGCACCTGGCGCTGTATGCCGCCATCTCCATACACTTTGATTCATTTTCGGCAAATGCGTCAGAAGAAGATTTCTTTCCGATCAGATCCTGCCTGGAAGGAATGATCTCATCCAGATGATCCTTGGAGATATTATCATAGTAATATGTCTTGTTAAGCGGATTCAGGAGATATGCCATGATCTCCAGATCATAAATGTGATCTGATGATATGTCTACTTCGTCCAGTGTATGAAGCATGTCTTTCAGACCGAAGCAATATATGTCCGTATCAGACCTAAGGAGTCCCTTTATTCTATCAGAATATCCCTTATAAACAGTGATCTGATCATTCTCACATATGGCTGCCAGCATACGGTCTTCATCAACAAACAAGCTGAAAGAAGAACCGATCTGTTCGGGAAGTTCGGAAATATCCTTTATGGTATATGTGATCTCGCTGCTCTTGCTGAAACTGTCGATATCAAACCTGGAAAGCAGTCTGTTCAGTTCCAGTTTCTTCAGCAGTTCATATGCACTCTCATTGTAGAATGATGCCTCAGACTCAACCCTGCAGTCATGAAAATCCATCTCAACAGGGCTGTCGGTATTGATAGTCGCCAGTACCTTGCTCATGCGGCCCTGTTCAATATATTCTCTCAAGTTCTCCCTGGCACGGTTAGGAGTGATCTCTTCGATATGTTCATAAGCATTTTCAAGGGATTTATACTTGCTGATGATAGCCGAAGCTGTCTTTTCACCTATTCCGGGTATACCGGGGATATTATCAGACGAGTCACCCATCAGAGCCTTCATGTCGATAAATTCTTCAGGGGTCACATTATATTTGCTCACAACGTCTGATGCAAAATATTTCTCAACTTCCGTGCCGCCGCTCTTGGTCTTCGGAATGGCGATCAGAGTTGTCTCTCCTGCCAGTTGAAGCAGGTCTCTGTCACCAGACAATACCACAACATCCAGCCCTGCTTCAGAAGCCCTCTTCGCATAGGTGCCTATCACATCATCAGCTTCATATCCCGGAAGCTCTGCAGTGTGAACTCCCATGGCATGCAGGATATCCTTCAGAATAGGAACCTGTTCATGAAGTTCATCCGGCATAGCCTTACGGTTGCCTTTATATTCACCGTAAAGCTCATGCCGGAAAGTCTTCTGTCTGACATCGAATGCAACAATGATATAATCCGGAGAGAACTCCCTGTATGCATTAAAGAAAATGTTCAGAAATCCATGTATTGCATTGGTATGCAGGCCTTCGGAATTAGTAAGAAGCGGTATCCCGTAGAAAGCCCTGTTTACAATACTGTGTCCATCAATAAGAAATAGTTTTTCTTTATTTTTCATATTTAATTAAAAGTGATCGTTATTCCATTTGTAAATAATTGATCCAGGAATTCCTGTACACCGGGATCGGTGGATATTGCCAGAATTCCAACGATCATCAATACAGAGTAAATGATTATCGTAACGATGGAAAATACCAGAGCGATCACACTCAGGGTATGTCCAACATTAGCCAGTCTAAAGGATGTATTCTTTTTCGATATTTTACAGAAGATCAGAGCTATGATCGATCCGATCAGTCCGACAAAATTGGAAAAAGGTATCAGACAGCAAAGGATAGACTCCAGGCTCAGAACAAAACCTATGATACCGAATACTCTGCCTCTGACAGGGCGTCCTTCTGCTTTCTTCTCATAAACCGGAGCATGTTTCGATTCAGGATCTTCCTGTTCATTTGTCACCGTTTTCTCTGTTACATCTGCAACAGGAACTACAACAGGGATCTCGGTAGCTTGCTCTGTGAACTCTTCAACAATGGGTTCTGCTTCAGCAGGTTCTTCAACCTGTACAGGCTCTTCAGGAAGTGTTCCGTCAAAAGCCTTGCCACAGTGAGCACAGAACTTTGCATCTGTTTCGCTTAATGTACCGCAGTTACTGCAATATCTCATTTCAAACGCCTCTTTTCCATTAACTTAATCTGTAAATACCCAGTCCCAGAGGTCCCACACTGTCAGGATATCTCTCTCTTCTGGTACCATCGTGTGTCATGATGATCTTGTCCAGTTTACCCAGACTCCATTTCAGGATTCTCTCGTAATCTGCGATAGCATAATACGGAGAACCGATGCCGAATTTAAGATTCGGTATAAAGTACGGATGAGCTTCAGTACCGAAGATATTCTCAG
>JAZUNG010000190.1:0-2184 GCA_045604025.1 Lachnospiraceae bacterium
CGTAGATGTGGGTGAAAACGAAGAAGAACTGATCACATTTGACAGAAAAAACATTTCAGTCATCAAACAATACTTTGATTTTTAAATAAGGTGAACAACAATGGCAAGCGAATTAATGGAAGCAATGGACATGCTTGAGAAGGAAAAGGATATCAGCAAGGCATCTATCCTTTCAGCTATCGAAAGCGCTCTGGTAACAGCTTACAAGAACCAGTACAAGAAGAAAGATGACAGCATCCTGGCAGCTGAGAACGTATTTGCCAAGGTCGATGAGGAGACCGGTGAATTCTACGTTTACGCGGAGAAGGTTGTTGTAGATGAAGTCGAGAACGGACTGACAGAGATCGCATATGAGGATGCAAGAAAGATTTATCCCATGTGTGAGGTTGGAGAGATAGTCAGACTGGCAGCTGAGTCAAGAGAATTCAGCCGTATTGCTACTCAGAACGCCAAGAACGTACTGCTTCAGAGCCTGCGTGAGAAAGAAAAGAACAATATATTCGACGAATTCATTTCCAAGGAAAATGATATTGCGGTCGGAAGCGTACAGAGATTCAACGACAAGAGCATCATCATCAACCTGGGCAAGGCTGACGGTATCCTGAATGAGAATGAGCAGGTGCCTTCAGAGAGATTCCATATCAACGAGCGTGTCAAGGTTTATGTTCTGGAGGTCAAGAACACCAAGAAGAATATCCGTATCCTGGTTTCCAGAACACATCCCGAGCTGGTCAGAAAGCTCTTTGAATCAGAGGTTGCCGAGGTCAAGGACGGCACAGTTGAGATCATGGCTATAGCACGTGAGGCCGGCAGCCGTACCAAGATGGCAGTTATGTCAAATGATCCTGATGTGGATCCAGTAGGAGCATGCGTTGGTATCAACGGTATGCGTGTAAACAATGTAGTTAATGAGCTGAAGGGCGAGAAGATCGATATCATCAACTGGTCTGACAACCCTGCAGTACTGATTGAAAATGCCCTGAGCCCTGCCAAGGTCATTTCAGTTCTTGCTGACGATGAAGAGAAGACAGCAACCGTTATCGTTCCTGATTATCAGCTGTCACTGGCCATCGGAAAAGAAGGACAGAATGCACGTCTGGCAGCACGTCTTACAGGATTCAAGATCGATATCCTTAATGAGACTCAGGCAGCAGATATCCTCAGCGAGCTGTACGAAGGCTATGAGGATGGCGAGTATGAAGAGCCTGATGAAGATTATTCAGAGACAGAAGAGGAAGGCGAGTAAGATTTGCAGAACAGGATCTTGTCACTTCTGGGCCTGGCAGAAAGGGCCGGAAGAATAAAGAGCGGTGAGTTCGCTGCTGAAAAGGCGATCAAAAGCTCAAATGCATTCCTGGTGATCGTTGCAGAAGATGCATCTGACAATACAAAAAAACATTTTAAAGATATGTGCAGTTTCAGAGAGATCCCGTTTTATGTTTACGGAACCAAAGAAGAGATCGGAAGGTGCATCGGAAAGGAAAGCAGAGCTAGCATTGCTCTGACAGATGAGGGGTTCAGCAAAGGGCTGATCGCCATGTTACAGGAGGTATGTATATGAAAGTATATGAACTGGCAAAGGAACTGGGTGTCGATAACAAGACACTGTCTGAATATCTGACCAAGGAAGGCGTCGAGGTAAAGAGCCATATGAGCAACGTGCCTGACAAAGTGCTTGCAAGGACCAGGGACAGATTTGCCAAAAAGGATAAACCCGCGGGAGGTGTGAAAGCAGTAGCTCTTCCCGAGCATATCATGAAAAAGGTTGAGGAGGATGCCAGGGCCAGAGCCATGAGCGCTGAGAAAAAGGCTGAAGCATCTGAGAAGACCGCAAAAACAACAGGCGGCACTGAAGAGGCCGTTAAGAAGAAAAAGAAGATCGTAGGCGTTTTTAATCCGCAGTACAGTGCTTCTTTGAAGGGAAAGACTATCCCTCAGCAGACACCTGCCAGGGAGAAGACTCAGGAGAAGCCTCCGGTGAAGAGACCTCTTCCCAGCCAGATCAGACCTGCCAGGGAGAGAAAACCGGATGATTATGTGGAGCCGGTAAAGGAAGAGGTTAAGCCTCAGCCCGCAGCAGAGGAGATCAAAGAGGTTAACCCTGTTGTTCCAGCTGCTCCGGAAACAGTTGAGACAAAGGCCAATACTCCTGAAGTAAAGGCTGAAACTCCTGCTAAAGAAGCA
>JAZUNG010000191.1:0-25526 GCA_045604025.1 Lachnospiraceae bacterium
CTGATTCAATGTAATATTGAGCTGAGCCATCGTGTTCTTCCTCCTCGGTATTTTTTGTTTTGTGGTGAAATACATTATACCTAAAGGTTGAGCCCTTGGCTCTTTCAATATTTAATTTACACCATTATACGGACGCGACCCGTGTGTGCGATGGTTTCTGTCTAAAAGTTAGTAGGATTATATTGGGTTGCACAAAATCTTCGCTTGTGCGATGGTTTCTGGACAAAAAATACGTCTGTGCGAGGATTTTCTTTAAATATTGCTTAAAATCATCGCACAGACGCAATTTCTGAACATTTAACACTATATCGGCATGCACAGACGCAAATTCTGGGCACTTAACACTTATACTGGCATGCACTGACGAATATTCTGGTCAGACAGTCTCAAATACCCTTACTGGTCACTCGTCTACTTCTTCTACCACTACGTCAGGATTGTCGTAGAGGTTCTCTTTGTAATGATGAGTCTCCTCGAGCATCATGTCCTTGACCTTCATCAGACGGATCTGTGAGCTTCTCTCGTTCTCATCCAGCTTCATTGTGATGTACTTGATGGACTCCTGGGTCTGAGGGATCACAAAATGCTCCAGAGCATTTACACGACGTCTGGTCTTCTCAATCTCGGATGCCATCAGCTGGCAGGATTTCTCAACCTCCGCAAGCCTCAGCATATCCTGGAAAACCTCCGACAGGCTGGCAACAGCGCTGTCCAGATCTCCGGATGTGAATGCATATCCATAGGAGTAGATATCGTGCTCATCTGCTGTCCTGGTCTGGAATTCAAAAACAGGTACCTCAACGCTCATGATATTCTTGATGCCTGCATCCAGTGTAACACTCTGTCTGGGGGCAATGAATGCTGCGTTGACTTCCTCGTCCTCCATACCGCTCCTGGCCAGCACGAAATCCTTGTTGGCTCTTGCAATACCGGTCTCAACCTTCTCCCGGAGCGTTCTGTTTTCACGCACAAGATCCAGGAACTGACGCATCAGCTCATCTCTCTTGTCCTTTAATAATTTATGTCCCTTGATAGCTGTCGCAAGCTTTTTCTTCTGCTTGGTCAGCTCCATTCGTGTAGGATTAACCTGCTTTTTTGTAGCCATGTTTTCTCCTGTTTATTCTATTCTAAATAAATATCATCAATCCTGTCTTATGTGCAGCGAGGAACTCTCGTCCACATAAGCTGCATTTTAATAATACTTATCCAGGAACTCGTCTTTGATACGTTTCAGCTCTGCTCTCGGAAGGATCCTCAGGAGCTCCCAGCCGATCTCGAGGGTCTCCTCGATATCTCTGTTGGTTGAGTTGCCCTGTGATACGTACTTCGCCTCGAACTCATCTGAGAACTTGGCATAAAGCTTGTCCATATCTGTAAGAGCAGCCTCACCAAGAACTATCATGAGCTCTTTGGCTTCCTTGCCACGTGCGTATGCGGCAAAGAGCTGGTTCATGGTATTGGCATGGTCTGCACGGGTCTTGCCCTCGCCGATACCTTTATCTTTCAGACGTGACAGTGAAGGCAGTACATCGATAGGAGGTGTGATACCCTGTCTGTACAGCTCACGGCTCAGGATGATCTGTCCCTCTGTGATATATCCTGTAAGGTCAGGGATAGGATGGGTCTTGTCATCTTCAGGCATGGTCAGGATAGGTATCATGGTAATACTGCCCTTCTTGCCTCTCTGACGTCCGGCTCTCTCATACATGGTAGCCAGGTCAGTGTACATGTATCCTGGATATCCACGTCTGCCGGGAACCTCTTTACGTGCGGCTGAGATCTCACGAAGTGAGTCAGCGTAGTTGGTAATATCTGTCAGGATGACCAATACGTGCATGCCTCTGTCGAATGCCAGATACTCTGCAGCGGTCAGTGCCATCTTGGGTGTAGCTACACGCTCGACGGCAGGGTCATTTGCCAGGTTTACGAACATGACTGTTCTGTCGATAGATCCTGACTCTGTAAATGACTGTGTGAAGAAGTTTGCCTCTTCAAATGTGATACCCATGGCTGCGAATACAACAGCGAACTGCTCGTCGGTTCCACGGACCTTGGACTGTCTTGCAATCTGAGCTGCCAGCTCAGCATGCGGAAGACCTGACATGGAGAAGATAGGAAGCTTCTGTCCTCTAACCAGTGTATTCAGTCCGTCGATAGCGGAAACACCCGTCTGGATGAACTCCTGAGGATAGCTTCTGGCTGCCGGGTTCATAGGCAGTCCGTCTACGTCCATTCTCTTGTCAGGAAGGATCTCGGGGCCTCCGTCGATGGGTCTGCCCAGACCGTCAAATACACGGCCCAGCATATCCTCGGAAACACCCAGCTCCATGGTCCTGCCCAGGAAACGCACCTTGCTCTCCTTCGGGTTGATACCTGTAGAAGACTCAAAGAGCTGAACCAGAGCATTACTTCCATCTATTTCCAGAACCTTGCAGCGCTTTCTGGAACCGTCTGCAAGCTCTATCTCGCCAAGTTCGTTGTAAACAACTCCCTCAACTCCCTGTACCAGCATCAGAGGACCGGCGACCTCCTGGATCGTTCTATATTCCTTTGGCATAATTTAGGCCTCCTCGTAACTCAGTTTGGCTATTTCAGCCTTCAGCTCAGCAAGGATCTTGTCATATTCCTCATTGATCTGATCATGAAGTGTGTATTTGTAACGTCCGATCTTCTCTCTGACTTCCAGACCTACCAGATCCTCGATGGATGCGCCTCTCTCGAGTGCTGCCAGAGCCTCATCGTAGTAAGCCATGATCAGCTTCATCATCAGGAACTGCTTGTCCAGTTCAGAGTATGTATCTACTTCGTGGAAGGAATCCTGATGCAGGAAGTCCTCACGGATAGATCTGGCTGCTTCCATCTTCAGTCTGTCAGGAGCTGACAGAGCATCCATACCTACCAGCTGTACGATCTCTTCCAGAGCACTCTCGTCTGAAAGCATCTTGACCATTCTGGCCCTGTACTCCATCCACGGTCCATTTGCTGCCTCATCGAACCACTTGCCCATGTCATTTACATACAGTGAATAACTGGTCAGCCAGTTGATGGCAGGGAAATGTCTCTAGTATGCCAGGTTGGAATCCAGCCCCCAGAATACCTTAACGATACGCAGTGTTGCCTGGGAAACCGGCTCCGAAATATCACCGCCGGGAGGTGAAACGGCTCCGATAACGGAGAGCGCTCCCTCTCTGGGATTCAGACCATTGGAGATAACGCGGCCGGCTCTCTCGTAGAACTGAGCCAGACGGCTACCCAGGTATGCAGGATAACCTTCCTCACCGGGCATCTCTTCCAGACGGCCGCTCATCTCACGAAGGGCCTCTGCCCAACGGGATGTGGAGTCTGCCATCAGCGCTACTGAATATCCCATGTCTCTGAAGTACTCAGCAATGGTGATACCTACGTAGATGGATGCCTCACGGGCTGCAACAGGCATATCTGAAGTATTGGCGATCAGGACTGTTCTCTCCATCAGTGAGAATCCAGTCTTCGGGTCGGTCAGCTCAGGAAACTCGTTCAGAACGTCTGTCATCTCATTTCCACGCTCACCGCAGCCGATGTATACAACGATATCAGCCTCTGCCCATTTAGCCAGCTGATGCTGTGTAACTGTCTTTCCTGAACCGAAAGGTCCGGGGATAGCAGCTGTTCCTCCCTTTGCGATAGGGAACAGCGCATCTATAACTCTCTGTCCTGTTATAAGAGGCTTGGTCGGAGGGAGTTTCTGCTTGTAAGGTCTTCCGGTACGTACGGGCCATTTCTGAAGCATGGCAATATCCTTCTTCTCGCCGTCTTCAGTCTCGATAGTGCAGATAGTCTCCTCGATAGTGAACTCTCCGCTCTTGATATCGACGATACGGCCCTTGATGCCATTGGGAACCATGATCCTCTGCTCTACAACAGCGGTCTCCTTTACGGTTCCGATGATATCTCCGCCTTCGACCTCATCATCTATCTCCGCAGTCGGAACGAATATCCACTTCTTCTCTCTGTCCAGAGCAGGAACCTCTACACCACGGGTCAGATTGTTTCCGGTCAGAGCCATGATCTTTTCCAGAGGTCTCTGGATACCGTCGAAAATACTTCCGATCAGTCCGGGAGCCAGATCTACGCTGAGCGGCGCATTTGTTGATTCTACAGGCGCCCCGGGTCCCAGACCTGAGGTCTCCTCATAAACCTGTATGGAGGCTTCGTCGCCATGGATCTCGATGATCTCTCCGATCAGTCTCTGGTCACTTACACGGCACACGTCAAACATATTGGCGTCTCTCATGCCTGAAGCAATGACCAGCGGTCCGGCAACCTTTTTGATTGTACCTTTGCTCATATTTTGTACCAAGCCTTTCTAGTTATTGAATATGATGTCAGAGCCGACAGCCTGTACAACCAGCTGCTGAACATCTGCCATGCCCTGCCCTGTGTTGTCTGCGATACCCGGAATAGGGATGATCGCAGGGAGTCTCTGCTCTCTGTATCTGCTTACTTCATCAGAGATCTTGCTGTGAAGACCTTCTGTTATATAAATGATCGCATAATCTTTGGCGGCGAGAGTCTTGAGCATGCGCTCACCCTCTTCCGCGTCTGTTACAGGAAATGTATCTATACCAAGTGTGGCAAAGCCATATATACTGTCTCTGTCTCCAAGGATCGCTATCTTATACATAACTCTCCCTCAGCCTTTCCCGCACTTTGTCCTCCGGAAGATCATTGATCTTGCCCGACAGTATCATGCGGACAGATTTGATCTCATTCTCCTTGGCCAGTACAAATGCTGCCAGCGGAGATACGGTAAATGCGTTGTATTTCTGTGGTTTGATGAGCCTGATCATGCGGTCATCACACCACTTGTCAAATGCTGCAGGTCCTTTGCGGATCTCATCTACTGCATCTGCATAAGAGGTCTGCATGAGATACTCGTAGATGGATTCCTGTCCGCTGCAAGCTGCCGAGATCAGTCTCGGTACGCTGATAGAGTCGCACTCGACAAATGCTCTCTGGAGGAAATCTGCATCCTTGCCTGCTTTGGAAGCTCTGAGGGCTATATTGATGTCAGCCGAGCCGCATTTCAGTTCTGCATACTCTTTGATCAGGTCATTGCCCGATTCCTTGCCTACACGGTAGATTTCGGAGAGTGCAGCTCTGTCTATGATCACGTCGCACAGCTGTGAATCGCCCGTATGGAAGAGGACATCTCTGGCCTCCTGGGCAGCTCTCATCATGGTAAATGACAGGATAGAAAAGTCATTATCCGCAGCACATTTCTTCAGGCTCTCTACAGGGATGGTACCTCCGTCCATGTAGACATTCGGAACGTCCTTCTGTACATATGATTCCTTGATGGCAACTTTCAGATTGTGATAATCCTTGTTGTATCTGAAGATGTCAAAATAATGCATCTGCCTGTCATCGCACAGCTCACGGATCACCTTCCAGCAGCGGTCTTTCTCATTTCTGATCAGTTCCTCGGGGGTGTTGTTCTCTGTGGGGCCCCAGCCTTTTTCCAGCAGTATCATAATGCATTCGTCTGCATTTTCAGCGTTCATCAGGTTATCAAGATCCTGATCAGAAAGCAGCGTATTCTCTTTTGCACGGATCTGAGCTACCTGCGTGGTAAATAATTCTTCAGGAAGAAGCTCATCATCCAGCAGGGTATCGTTCAGGAAATCCTTATCCATTCACCTGCTCCTTTCTGAATCTAGTCGAAAAGTAATTTTCCTATCTTGTCCTGCAGATCTTCTCTTGAGCCTTCAACAAGGGCACTGAAGGAACAGTTCTCTTCAATATCGCCGTAATCCAGGATGAATCCGCCGTCGATATTGACAGGGTCCTTGGATAACTTCAGCACTGCATCTCCTTCAAGAGCTTCATTGATCTGTTTTTCAAAGCTTCTGGGAAGTCTGGCAACGTCATTTTCAGAGAACCTGATCACACCTTCCCTGGGCAGGGCATATCTGGGGATCATATGAAGGATAACCTTGAAATAATCCGCCTTGTCGAGCCCCTTGAGTGTGTCCATGGCTTCTGTGATAACACTGTCGATCTCTTTCTGCTTGGCCTGAAGCAGGAGTCTCTTCAGCGTCTGATCTGCTGCAGATTCGATCCTTCTGGAGGTTGCGGTAACATCCAGCTCAGCCTGGTGATTGACTGCGGCCTCTTTGGCCTGGGCAGCCTCTTTTCCGGAAGCGAGGATCTTCTCAGCCTGTGCGTTCGCATCAGCGATCAGTTTCGCTGCAGCATCAGCGGCTTCAGACTCAATATGTCCTAATATTTTTTCAAGTCCACTCATGTAAGGCCGCTCCTTAGAATTGTACGTTTGCTACTCCTGAGATCGCAAGGATGGATACAAGCAGTGCAAGGATAGCGTATGTCTCAACCATGATAGGGAAGATCATAGCTTTACCAAACTGATCAGGCTTCTTGGCTACAACGCCTACTGAAGCTGCAGATGCCTTGCCCTGTGCGATCGCTGAGAAATATCCGGCAACAGCGATAGGAAGGCATGCGCACAGATAAGCCAGTCCCTTTGCGATAGACAGAGGTACATAGTCGCCCAGGATACCTGTCTGTGACAGTGTGATGAATCCGATGATCAGACCGTAGATACCCTGTGTACCCGGAAGCAGCTGAAGAACCATAACTTTACCGAACTTGGTAGGATCCTCGGCTACAACGCCTGCAGCAGCCTCACCTGCTACACCAACACCTCTTGCAGAACCTGCTCCGGCAAGACCTACTGCCAGTGCTGCTCCAAGCAGAGAAAAAATAGTACCCATGTTTTCCTGTAAGAATTCAATCATTGTTCGTCTCCTTAAATTTATAATATTTCGTTTTTATGCTGTAAGGCTGGAATGGTCTGCTGCCGCCGTCGTAGAATCTTCCGAAGAACTCTACATACTGAAGACGGTTAGTATGAACATATGCGCCTAATGTGTTAATACCGATGTTAATAGCATTGATGATAATAAATACTATTACGTAAACAATTACCTTCAGGATGCCCGATCCGAACATGGTTCCGATCATATTGGCAACCGAACTGATAACGCCTGTTGCAAGACCCAGTGCCAGAAGTCTGGAATATGACAGAAGGTCTGAAAGGTATGACGTGATGCCGTATACCGCATATACGCCCTTCAGCAGTCTCTTCAGGATATTCTTCGATGAGCGGCCGGCCATGATGATCAGGGCTACGCATCCTACGCCGGCAGCGTACAGACCAATATTGCCTACCTTATCTGAGAAGAATGGATCCTTGCCTGCAAATAAGATGCTCATGATCATAGGCATCGACAGAGCCTTGATGATCAGACCGATCAGTACCACGTACCATGCTATGACATCAAAGAAGAATGCCGTCAGGTCCTTCTGTTTCAGGAACTGGTAGGCTGCAACAGCCATACCTGTGAATATGTGCAGCAGTCCGAGACCGAGTGCCAGTGCCAGTACGGTCATCGGATGAGTGGTCATATCCAGCCACAGCGGCCTGACAATGACTGCCTTTCCGAAGAACTCTCCCGAAACAACCGGTATCATGTCTCCGAAGTAGCTGCCGAACATGATGCCCCAGAAGATGGCTGATATGCCACCGAAGAGGAACAGCTTGACGTTGCGCCTCAATGATACTTCCATGTTCTTGTTCTTAAGAAGCAGGAAGAGTGCTCCCAGGAATATCAGCAGACCTATGGCCGCGTCTGCGAGCATGAATCCAAAGAATACAAAATAGAAGAGTGAAATAAGGAATGACGGATCTATTTCATTCTTCAGTGGTAACGCGTATGATTCCACAACACCCTGAACGCTCTCTGAGAACGGATTGTTCTTCAGAACAACAGGTACGTCCTCGCCTTCTTCAGGATCTGCAACCTCCAGAACAGCATCGTAGCTGCCTATGAGCTTCTCAATCTGAGGAACGCATTTTTCAGGGGTGTAGCCGGTCAGCACGAATGTGTGCTCAGACTGAGGAATGCCATTGATAATCGTATACTTTTCCTCACGTATGGAGAGATAATCGCGCATGAACTTGATCTGAGGCTTTTTATTATCATATGAAAGGATATTCTCCTCGCATGTCTTTATCTCAGATTCGAGTGCATCTATGCGCTCCTTCAGTCTGACCTTTTCATCGGCAGGAACGTTGCTGCATGTAACAGACGGATAAGAAAATCCCAGGTTTCTGAGCGCAGCGCTCACATCTGCAGCATTGTCCTTGCTGCAAACTGCCATGATACATGTCTGTTCCTTGTCTTTGCTGATGATATCGATGTCAACAACTGCGTCTGTCGTCTCTGCTATGCCGGCATAGACCTCATCCATGCCCACTTCCTTCGGAAGGGCTCCGATGAATGCAGCTGTTGATTCTGTGCCTCTGAAGTCCAGATTGATATCCAGGCTCTTCCAGGGCTCCAGCATGTCTATCTGCTGTGAGCATCTCAGGATCTCTGCCTTCTTCTCGGCGATCTCCTTGTTGTTCTTCAATATATTGCCAACAGCGTTCTGAGTCTCAGAGAACTCGTTTTTGAAGTTGTCGTACTTCTCTTTCTCGACAACATCGCGTCCTTTGAAAGACGAGAGAAGTCCCGGCGGTTTTTCACCGTCGTACTCTGAAAGCACTTCCAGTGCCGTCTCTGCATCGTGAATACCTCTTTCAAACTCTGCAGCAGATATCGGCATACGTGTCTTCTGAAAGACATCATCTTCTTCAAGGAAGTTCTGTACTTCTACAGTTCCCTGACGCTGGAGAGCTTCCAGGATCTTCTTTCTGTCACTTCTAAGTCCGCATATCATTATGCGCTTCATGGAAAGTGACGCCATGTAATCCCTCCTCCTTAGACGATCTCTTCGTAAACGAGCTCTATTGCTTTCTTGCGCTTCTCTTCAAAGCCATCCTGGCTCTGAGCGATCATCGCAACTGATCTTCTGCGGGCAGCCTCGAGAGCATCTCCCTCGACAGATGCGGCCTCTTCCACAGCGGCCTGTGCTCTTTCTCTTGCCTTCGCAAGAAGATCCTGCTCATAAACTCTGGCTTCTTCTTTTGCTTTCTCGATGATAGTCTTGGACTGAGCCTCTGCTGCTCTTATGGTGCGCTTTGCTCTGTCTTCAGCATCGCGGATCGCATTAATGGTCTCCTGTGCCATTTCTTAAGCCTCCGTTTGTACTAAACTTACAATATCAGTAATGATTGTGTAATTTTTTAGCATGATAGCATCTTTGATTGTATTGATGCAAGTACATATGCGAAAAAATGTGCACAATATTTGTTTTGAAAAATTGGCATTAAAATCTTTATACACTCAGGATATTTCTAATTGTATAAACTCTACAATAATTCCGAAATTCTGGAAATTTCTATAAATCCAGAACTACACTCCTGCCTGTTTCCTGATAAGGAATATACTGAACACCAGCAGCGTCGAACATCCTTTTGGATGCGACCACGCTGTCAGTCCCGGCATACTTGTCGCTGGCATAGATGATCTTCTTGATGCCCGCCTGGATACACGCCTTGGCACATTCATTGCAGGGGAACAGGGTAACATAAAGAGTTGTTCCCTCCAGGCTGCCTCCGCGGTAATTAAGGATAGCGTTCAGTTCACTGTGGGTGGAATACAGATATTTATTATGATCTGGAGTGGTGTCGGATTTCTCCCATGGAAAATCATCATCCGAACATCCTATGGGCATACCGTTGTAACCCATGGAAAGGATCTTGTTGTCATGGCTGACTATACATGCGCCAACCTGTGTGCTGGGATCCTTGGAACGCAGAGCTGCCAGCTTGGCAACACCCATGAAATACTCGTCCCAGCTGATATAGTCCAGTCTCTTATTGCTCAAGTTTCGAAATCCTCCTTGCATGTTTTGCCTCTCCGGAAAACGGAGTATCTACAAAAATATCGAGAAGCTTGATCGCTTTCTCCTCATCCAGAACCCTGGCTCCCAGACAGATGATATTGGCATCATTATGTGATCTGGTAGCCTCTGCGGAAAACTCATCCGATACAACTGCTGCCCTGATGCCTCTGACCTTGTTGGCTGCCATGGACATGCCTATACCGGTTCCACATACGAGGACGCCCATCTCGGCGTCACCATTAACGATCCTGTCAGTAACTGCATGCGCAAAGTCCGGATAATCACAGGAATCCAATCCATAGCATCCGAGATCCTCGGTCTCGAATCCTCTCTCCTCAAGATGTGCCTTCAGTGCCAGTTTGAGTTCATATCCGGCATGATCACTCCCCATTGCTATCATAAATACTGTCCTCCTCGATCAGTTTATCTGCGAGCAGCTCCAGCAGTCTGTCTATGGTCTCGCATACTGTCTCATACTTCTCCAGTGCCTCACCTATAGGCAGCTTCAGGTCGCCGCTCTCGCCAACATATTCCCTGAGGGTAAATATATTGGCCATTCCTGTCTGTATATCAAATGCTCTTTTCTTGCTGATGCCATCCAGCGCCAGCATCAGCGTGTCTGAAGTGAAATCCTCAGGGGTGAGCCCGGTAGCCCTGTGATGCAGCAGCGTCACACCGAAGCCTATCGCCAGATCCGCAACCTTCTGGTTGGCGGGTTCGGGAAACAGTACCACGGTGCCTCTGGAATCGCTCATCACAGACAGTCCTCTGTCGATCATCTTCTTTCTGAACAGCATAGCTGCGAAAGGACTCAGCCTGGTATTCTCTTCATCAATGAATATTACTTTTTTATATTTCATATGCTCTGTCAGGTGTAAAAACAACCTTGTAGAAATTATAACACAAGTATGCTAAAATCAGTACAGATTTTAACTTCAATTCAGGAGGTAATTAATTATGAAATATTGTATTCACTGTGGAACCGAACTGCAGGATGATGCGAACTTCTGCACAAACTGCGGTCAGAATCCCAACCCTGTTGCTGCAGCTGCTGAGACAGTACGTGAAACCGCCTCAGCTCCTGTAGAAGAGACTGTACAGACTCCGGTTATCGAGCAGCCTCAGACCCCTGTATATACAGAGCCTGCAGCCTACACACAGCAGCCTTACTCACAGCAGGTTGCTCCGCGTCCCAGCATCAAGATGCCTATCATCGGTCTGGCACTCGGTATCGCAGGTCTGTGCCTGGCTATAGTTCTGGGACTGTATGGACCTTTCGGTCTGATCGGTATTGGCGTATCCATCGCAGGTCTGATCGTATCCAGCAAGGCAAAGAAGACCAACCCCGGCAGCAACATGGCTGCACATGGTTTCAGACTGTCACTGGTCGGCATCATTCTCGGAGCGATCCTGACTATCATCTTTACGATCCTCTGGGCTGCTATTGGACACAGTATCCTCAGCTGATCATAAATGATAGAGTTTTTAAGGGAGAAAATAGGCTTTTATACGTTGGCTTCCCTGGTCGGCATGGCTGTGTTACTGGTCGTGTATCTGCGCCTGGGACGCAGAAGAGGCGCATCCATATCCCAGCTGCTCAGCACATTCGTATTTGCTGTGGCAGGTCTGCTGATAGGAGCGCATCTTCTGTTCTTCATCGTAGGCCTTCCTGACTGGATAGCTGATTATACCGGCAGGATCCATTCCCTTGGAGATTTCTTAGTAGCATTCGGTTATGGAGCTTCCGGGCTGGTCTTCTACGGAGGACTGCTCGGAGCTTATGCCGGGATCCTGATATTCTGCAGGATCTACAAGCTCTACCGGCCTTCAGAACTCAACAACGCCACCGTTGTATTTCCTCTGTTCCATTTCTTCGGACGCATCGGCTGCACCCTGAACGGCTGCTGCTACGGAATAGAATACCACGGTCCTCTGGCTATCCATTATTCGGACATCCACATAGTCCCGGGCATCAGCGACGATATAGCTGATTTCAGCAGGTTCCCTGTTCAGATGCTTGAGGCGGTGCTGGAGCTGATCATATTCTTTGTTCTGCTATTCCTGTATATAAAAACAAAAGACAGATACTCGCTGACGTGTATCTATCTTCTGGTTTACAGTGTGATCCGGTTTTTTGATGAATTCTTAAGAGGCGACGTGATCCGCGGAAAATGGGGACCCTTCTCCACATCCCAATGGATCAGCCTGATCATATTCGTATCTGTAGTGATATATCTGACAGTGAAGAAGATCCGCCGTCCCGGCAGAGCCCTGTTCGCCATCTGAGATCATTTCCTGCCTGCAAGCGTATCCGCAAGGCAGGCAAATTCTTCAAGGTTAAGTATCTCTCCGCGGATACTCTCGCTGTGTCCAAGCTCTTCCAACGCATTTCTGATCTGATCTTTCGTATAATGCAGATCCTGAGCATTTCCCAGCGCGTTTACCAGGGTCTTTCTTCTCTGTCCGAATGCCGCCCTGATGATGCGGAACATTTCCCGGTCGTCGCCTGCCTGTACAGGTCTGTCTTCCGGCTCATACAGATCCAGTCTGATCACTGCGGAATCCACATCAGGCCTGGGATAGAATGAATTTTTTGACACGTTCATGGCCAGGGCAGGCTTGCTGTAATACTGAACCGCCAGCGACAGGGCTCCATATGCCTTGCTGCCGGGGCCTTCCAGCATGCGCTCAGCCACTTCCTTCTGGATCATGACCGTGATGCTGTCAATATGTGCTCCGCTCTCCAACAGCTGCATCACTATGGGTGTGGTTATATAGTAAGGAAGATTTGCCACCACCTTGATGGGTCTGCCGTCATTTTCACGCTCGATCAGCTCACGGATATCGACCTTCAGAATGTCGGCATTTATCAGAACGAACTTCTCGTTCGAACCCAGAGTTCCCTCCAGGATGGGGATCAGCATCCTGTCTACCTCAACCGCGATGACCTTGCGGGCAGCATCCAGCAGATATCCTGTCAGCGCGCCCATACCGGGTCCAATCTCCAGCACGCAGTCATCCGGACCGATACCCGCGGCATCCACGATGGACTCCAGGACGTTCTGATCGATCAGGAAATTCTGGCCGTACTTTTTCTGCACGGCAAACTGATGATTCTTTATCAGCTCTATGCTCTGGCTGGGTGTGAGTGACTGTGACATGATCCTCCTTCCGTTTCAATATATGCTATCTATATCAAGTGTGACAATTCCGTTTTTCGCTGTCCCGTTGTCCCGACATCCTGTCATTCAGTGATGCGATACATACGCATGGCGTTTTCTCTGGTTATGCCGATCAGTTCCTCGCGGTCGCATTTTCTGATCTCAGCAAGCGCATCAACTACGTACCTGAGCAATGCAGAATCGTTCCTTCTGCCTCTGTGTGGTTCCGGAGCCAGATACGGACAGTCAGTCTCGAGCAGGATACGGTCAGCCGGCATATACTCGGCTATCTCTCTGAGCTTTCTGGCGTTTTTAAATGTCAGCACACCGCCTATCCCGATACAGAAGCCCAGGTCCAGATATCTTCTGGCCATTTCCTTCTCATATGAAAAGCAATGCACTACTCCGCCCACATCTCTGGCCTCTTCCGCCAGGACGATATCCAGCGTATCCTTCGCTGCGTCACGGCTGTGAATGACTATCGGGAAGCTCTCCTGTCTGGCCAGGGCTATCTGTCTGGCAAACCATTTCTTCTGGGTGGCCCTGTCTGTATCTTCATAATGATAGTCGAGCCCGATCTCACCAACAGCAACAACCTTGGCATGTTTCAGCGCATCTGCAATCTCGGAGAAGTTCTCTTCGGTAAGCTCTCCTGTCTCAGAAGGATGGATACCGCTGGTCGCGTAGATAAAGTCATATGTATCTGCCAGCGCCAGTATATTCGGGATATCTCCCAGCGCTGCGGATACATCGACCACATATCCTATCCCCTTATTGGCAAGAGAGGCCAGGAGTTCACCCCTGTCCTCATCAAATGCCTCATCATCATAATGTGCGTGACTGTCGAATATCAGATTCATTTCATCAGTTCGTCAACCTGTGCCAGCACTTCCTTCAGGTCCTTGCGGGCAAACAGGATCTCAGGCTTCTCTATAACCTTATTTCCCTGAGGATACAGACCGAACTTGTCCAGATCCTCATAATCTCTTGCTACAGTGTTCAGCTGGGCGAAGACCCTGTCGGCTGTCTCAGGCATAAACGGAGCTGCCAGTGAAGTTCCGATCACGATGGCTTCTGTAAGATTGTACAGAACCTCCTTCAAACGGTCAGCCTTCTCAGGATCTTTGGCCAGAACCCAGGGCTCGGTCTCATCGATGTATTTGTTGCATCTCTTGAATACGCTGAAGATCTCAGTCAGCGAGTCTGCCACCCTGAGCTCCTTCATCTTCTCCGCAACTGTCTTCACTGCTGATGTAGCCACAGCCTTGAGATCAGCGTCAACATCTTCTGTCACTCCGGTGCTCTCTACGACTCCGCCGAAGTATTTATTGGTCATGGAGATGGTCCTGTTGACCAGGTTTCCGAATGTATTGGCCAGGTCAGAGTTTACTCTCTCGACCATCAGCTCCCATGTGATGGTTCCGTCATTTTCAAAAGGCATCTCATGCAGAACGAAATAGCGCACTGCATCCACACCGAACATATCTACCAGATCATCAGCATAGATAACATTACCCTTGGACTTGCTCATCTTGCCTTCGCCGAGCAGCAGCCAGGGGTGTCCGAATACCTGCTTCGGCAGCGGCACATCCAGAGCCATCAGCATGATGGGCCAGTAGATAGTATGGAATCTCAGGATATCCTTACCGATCAGATGCAGATCACAGGGCCAGTACTTCTCAAAGAGTTCTCCGTGGTTGCCGTCAGCATCGTATCCCAGACCGGTGATATAGTTTGACAGAGCGTCGATCCACACATATACAACGTGGTCGGGATCGAAATCAACCGGGATGCCCCACTTGAATGATGTCCTGGATACACACAGATCCTGCAGACCCGGTTTCAGGAAGTTGTTCATCATCTCGTTCTTGCGGGATTCGGGCTGGATGAACTCAGGATGTTCTTCAATATGCTGGATCAGTCTGTCAGCATACTTGCTCATCTTGAAGAAATAAGCCTCTTCTTTGGCAGGATGTACTTCCATGCCGCAGTCAGGGCATTTTCCGTCCACGATCTGAGAAGGTGTATAGAATGCCTCACACTCCTTGCAGTACATGCCTTCATAGGCGCCCTTGTAAATGTCGCCTTTCTCATACAGCTTTCTGAAGATCTTCTGGATCTGGATCTCGTGATCCTCATCTGTGGTACGGATGAAACGGTCGTAGGAAGTGTTCATCAGATCCCAGATACGCTTAACCTCGGCAGCGGTCTTGTCAACGAATTCCTTCGGTGACAGTCCCTGTGCCAGCGCCTTGTCTTCTATCTTCTGGCCATGCTCGTCGGTTCCTGTCTGGAATCTGACGTCATAGCCCTCCAGTCTCTTATAGCGCGCGATAGCGTCTGCCAGCACGATCTCGTATGTATTGCCGATGTGCGGTTTGCCTGATGTGTAGGCTATCGCTGTCGTAATATAGTATGGTGTCTTAGCCATTTATAACTCCTTTTCTATATCTTTGCCAGCGAGGCGCGGAACCTCGCTTCGGAGCATCTCCTCGCCTCATAATCAAAAACCGGCTCGGAGATGCATCCTTGCATCCACGCCTTACTGACAAAGATCAGTAATCGATTTCTTCTTCTAATGGAAGCTCCAGTACTTCCGGATTTGCCAGGATAGCCTTCAGCAGGCGTACTGACTTGGAATAGTAGTAACCGTCTGCCAGCCTCTCGTCGACTGTCAGACCGAGGTCAACTGTTTCCCTGACTACCGTCTCTCCGTTCTCACCTACGCTGGCTGTCTTCTTGATCTGTCCGATCAGACAGAACAGTGAAGTGGTTCCCCAGTTGGTCAGATGATGATAACCGCTCTTCAGCTTGATGGAGCCTACATTGGACAGGACCGCTGAAGTGTAGTAGGGATCGGTCTCGATCATCCACTTCGGGCATTTTCCGTGTCTGTCGAGGAAGCAGATGAATCTGACAAACGCGCGCACCAGTCTGACCGGCGGCTTGCTGACGATATTCATGGCATTGCTGGATCCGTCCACGTGATCGCTCCTGGAAGAGCTGATCTGCTCATACAGATGACGGTGAATATCATTGATATTGTCTCCCTTGGACGGATAGATGACCGCCAGTGCCTCTTCGGCATTGTCAGTGAACAGCTTCTTGACTACAAATGAAACAGATATCCATTTGCGCTGGTACATGAGCCTGTTGGCGATGAACCTGTTCAGCTTGGGCCTCAGTGTGATAGTCTTCAGGACAGCGGTCGTAATGATGTGGAACGGTGTATAGGGAAAGAGCACGCCTTCCTCAGCATTCTTCTTCTCGCAGTATGCCCTGATAGGGGCCATGTCTATCCTCTCGGATATATATGCTTCATTGTCACATCTGTTGGGATACAGGATGGATGTGATGATATGCATCGCATCGAGGTCTCTGATCTGTACGCCATCAAATCTATCCCCCAGACGATGACGCTGTTTCTGCTTCATAGGGTTTTCCATTATTCCCAAACTCCCTCTTTATTGTACTTTTTCTGAATTTCAGCTTAACATTGTAATTATATCATAAGCACACAAGTGCTGTCAGTTATTATTTGTCCCTGGCTGCGGATTCCTCCTCCAGAGCCCTGTAGTCTATCTTGCCCAGTCTGGTCCTCGGAAGATCATCCTTGAACTCGATATCATATGGCATGGCATATCTGGCGATATGTTTCTTGCAGTATGCCATCAGCTTCAGATACGTATCCTCTCCGGGTTCGAATCCGGGATTCAGGACTATATATGCCTTGACCTTCTGCATCCTGTAAGGGTCCGGAACACCGATAACGCAGCTCATGCGCACCATCCTGCTGCCGTTGATGATATTCTCCATCTGGGCAGGATAGATATTGTATCCCGAGCTGATGATCATCCTCTTGATACGGCCCCTGAAAAATACGAATCCATCGTCGTCCATATACCCGAGGTCTCCGGTATGGCACCAGACATAACCGTCCTCATGGACCTTCAGAGTCTTTGCTGTCTCCTCCGGATCATTTACATAGCCTTTCATGACAGTCGGTCCATGGATAATGATCTCGCCAGTCTCACCAAAGGGAAGCTCTGCTCCGGTTTCCGGATCCACGATCCTGAAATATGTATCCGGGAAAGGCAATCCTATACTGCCTGTCTTGTGTTTGTAAGGCGGGGTCAGGCAGCATGCACCGACGGTTTCAGTGGCTCCATAGCCCTCTCTGATCTGTACGGGCGATCCGTGATCGTACAGGAACGTGTCGATCTTCTTCTTGAGCTCTATGCTGAGCGAATCTCCTCCGGAAAAAACTCCCTTCAGGAAGCTCAGGTCAGCATCCTTCAGCACGTCTGTTCTGGTCATGGCCTCGTACAGCGTGGGAACTCCCGCCAGGAAGTTGCATTTTCTCCTGACCATCAGCTTCGAGTAACTGTCAGCGGTGAATCTGGGCATCAGCACAGAACATCCGCCGTTAAACAGCATCGAATGGATGCACACTCCCAGACCGAATCCATGGAATATAGGCAGGGCCGCCAGCATGCGGTCTCCCGGTCTGAACATCTGGTTCACGCCGACTATATGGGCGGCGTTTGCATTGAAATTCAGATTGGTCAGCTCTACACCCTTGGTGGTTCCTGTGGTTCCTCCGGAATACAGGATGACGGCTGTGTCATCAGGTCCCTTGGGGACCTCCACATTTCTGGTGCTCTTTCCGGCCAGCCTCAGGAAATCCTTCCAGTATATGACAGGAGCATCCTTCGGTATCTTCGGGACCTTCCTGCCTTCTGTCAGCATATATCCTGCCATCAGAGGCACGGGCATCTCGTCCTTTACACTGGCTATGATCAGATGGACCATATCGGTGTTGGCCCTGATATTGGCAAACTTACTGTAGAACTGGTCCAGTGTGACTACTGTACGGCTGCCCGAAACATTTACATAATGTTCCAGCTCCTTCTCCGCAGACAGAGGATGCACTACATTGGCGATCGCTCCGATACAGTTGACTGCATAGAAAACCGCCAGGGCCTGCGGACAGTTGGGAAGCGCGATCGTTACGCGGTCGCCTGATCTGACTCCCAGTGTTCTTAAGGCGCGGGCTGCCTGATCTATATTCTGTATGAGCCTGCTGTATGTGGTTTTGGCCCCCATGAACTCACACGCGATGTATTCCGGGAATTTCTCAGCTGCTGCTCTGACAGCCTGGTACATGGTTCCCCGGAAATAGTCCATATGGAACGGCAGTCCGTCCAGCTGATCCTTCCACGGGGCCTTCAGTTCTGTTAACTCTGACATCCGTTATCCTTCTATACAGATGCCCGCGCATTTACCGGTATCTCCCGGCCCATACGCAGGCATCAAAATCCAATCCTAACTTCGGGCTGCTATTGATCATTCTTCAGCAGCTTCCTCTTCCTCCAGCTCTTTGACCTTGGCATCGATCTTGTCCTTGTTGACTATGAACGGATCTTCTGCCTGTCTCTCTTCCTCGGTCTGAGCAGCGATCTTGGCCAGTTCCTCTTCCTCGAGCACTCTGTAGGCAACCTTTCCTACCAGAGTCTTCGGAAGGTCATCTCTGAACTCGATATTGTAAGGCATGGCATATCTGGCGATATGCTTCTTGCAATATGCCATCAGCTTGAGCCAGGTCTCCTCGCTGGGCTCGTATCCGGGCTTCAGCACTACGAATGCCTTGACCTTCTGCATCCTGTATGAATCAGGAACACCGATAACGCAGCTCATGGATACCATCTTGTTGGCATCCAGGATGTTCTCCATCTGTGCGGGATAGATATTGTAGCCGGAGCTTACGATCATTCTCTTGGAACGTCCGCGGAAGTATACGAAGCCTTCGTCATCCATGATGCCCAGGTCTCCGGTGTAAACCCATGTCAGGCCGTCTGCATGCTTTCGGAGTGTCTTGGCTGTCTCTTCTTCATGATTCATGTAGCGCTTCATGATGGTAGGACCTGCCAGCAGTATCTCGCCTTCCTCGCCATAAGGAAGCTCTTCGTCTGTATCAGGCTTGACGATCTTGATATATGTATCAGGGAACGGTACTCCGATACTGCCTTCCTTGTGCATGGTCGGAGGTGTCAGGCAGCATGCTGTAACAGTCTCTGTGGTTCCATAGCCCTCACGTACCTGGATATTGGCCTTGTGATCATAGAGGAACTTGTCCAGCTTCTTCTTGAGCTCGATGCTGAGTGAATCTCCGCCGGAGAATACACCTTTCAAAGAGCTCATATCCGCCTTCTCGAGTCCCGGAAGCCTCAGCAGAGCCTCATACAGTGTAGGTACACCTGCGATAAAGTTGCATTTATATTTGGTTATAAGCTTGGCATAGCTGGCCGCGGTAAATCTGGGAACCAGGATGCATCTTCCGCCGTTGAACAGCATGGAGTGAATACATACGCCCAGACCGAAACCATGGAAGATGGGCATGGCTGCCAGCATCTTGTCTCCGGGGCGGAACATGGGGTTAACGCCAACTATCTGCGCTGCAAGAGCGTTGAAGTTCAGATGTGTCAGCTCAATACCTTTATTAACACCGGTGGTACCGCCTGAATACAGGACAACAGCTGTCTCATGGCAGTCACAGTGATACTCATAATCCCAGAAGCATGCCTTGCCGATGTTCATGAACTCGTTCCAGCGGATCACGGGAGCGTCCTTGGGGATCTTCTTGATCTTGCGGCCTTCGGTCAGCATATATCCTGCGCGGATAGGGCGTGACAGCTCATCCTTGACACTGGCCAGAACAACGTTGACTATGCTGGTATTCTGTCTGATAGCCTCAAACTTGTGATAGAACTGATCGAGTGTGATCACGGTAACACTGTTGGACTCGTTCAGATAGAACTCCAGCTCCTTCTCTGCAGACAGAGGATGTACCATATTGGCGATCGCTCCGATACAGTTGAGCGCATAGAAGCTGTAGATGGCCTGAGGGCAGTTGGGCAACGCGATAGTGACCTTGTCGCCGGCTCTGACCCCCAGGGTACGCAGGCTCCTGGCGCAGCGCTGGATCTGCTCCAGCATCTTCTTGTATGTAGTTGAAGCACCCATGAAATTGAATGCTATATAATCGGGATACTGCTCTGCTGCTTTTTTGACACCTTCATACATGGTTCCCTCGAAATAATCCAGTGTGAAGGGAAGTTCTCCGAGATGGTCCTTCCAGGGTGTCTTTGCTGTTATTTCTGCCATTTCATCTCTCCTTTATTTCTGCACTTTCTTCCATAATTAATACAGATTTTCAAAATCGACCGAAATATAATACCTTTTTTACGCTTAATAATCAATGGGTAATCTGTATGAATCGGCAGAAAATACAGGTTTTTCTTTACATTTCCACTTTATCATGCTACTATAGCAAAGCGCTGTTGCGAGCAGCGGTTATTCTTTTTAAGGAGATTTTAAGAAATATGAAAAAGATAATAGTTTTAATATTAGCATTAAGCATGATCGCTGCCCTGGCAGCATGCGGTTCTTCAGGCGGCGGACAGACAGCTACTACAGGCGGCTCTGCTGACGGAGAGACCTTCGTATTCAAGCATGGTTTCGACCTGGACTATCCTCCGTATTCCTACATCAATGACAAAGGCGATGTAGGCGGATTCGACGTAGAGATGGCTCAGGCTGTCTGCGAGTATTATGGATGGGAGTATGAAGCTGTTCCTTTCAACTGGGATGCCAAGGATGCCGAGCTCAACGCAGGCAGCTGCGACTGCATCTGGTCAGGATTCACAGTTAACGGACGTGAAGATGACTATCTGTGGAGCAAGGCTTACTCAGACAATACTCAGATGATCATGGTCAAGAAAGGCTCCGGTATCGCTGCTCTGGCCGACCTGGCAGGCAAGGCAGTCGGCGTACAGACCTCCACATCTGCTTATGATCTGCTGAATGATGAAGAAGGCCAGAAAGAACTGGCTGATACCTTTGGCAAGCTCGAAGTATATGAGACATACACCATCGCATTCAATGACCTGAAGGCAGGCGCTATCGATGCCATCGCCATCGACATTACCAGCGGCAACTTCCTGATGAGCGGCGAGGAAGACTACGAATTCCTCGAAGAAGAGCTCGGAAGCGAACAGTATGCTATCGGATTCCGCAAGGATGATCAGGAACTCTGCGACAAGATCAATGCCGCTCTTGACGCACTGGTTGCCGACGGAACTTACGATGAGATCGGTCAGAAGTATCCCGAGATCTACGATTACCTCTGCCTGAACTGACAAAGCAGCGCGACAAGGCGCATTAACCACCAGCATTAAACCGCCGTGCCGCCGGATATACAAGATCCGGCGATGCGGCTGTTTCATTTCAATCCTTTCAGTGAGGGAACAATATGACTTTTTCCACAATGCTTTCAACAATGGGTATCGGTATGCTCCGGACCTTCGGAATATTTGCCCTGACTCTGGTAGGCTCCCTGCCTCTCGGCATGATAGTAGCCCTGCTGCGCAAGTCCAGGTTCGCCGTGGTCAGGGGTATCATCAGAGTGTATATATCCATTATCCGCGGAACCCCTCTGATGCTGCAGCTCCTGGTCTGGTACTTCGGACCGTTCTACCTGTTCGGATGGGCGATCAGAGACTGGCGTTTCCCGGCACTGATACTGGGCTTTATCCTGAACTATGCAGCTTATTTTGCAGAGATATACAGGGGCGGCATTGAGTCTATCCCTGTAGGCCAGCATGAGGCTGCCCAGGTCCTTGGATATACAAAACTCCAGACATTCATGCGCATCATCCTGCCCCAGGTAGTCAAACGCATCATGCCTTCCGTGACCAACGAGGTCATCACTCTGGTCAAGGATACATCCCTGGCCTTTACCCTGGCGTATCAGGAAGTATTCTCCCTGGCCAAACAGATCTCGGCATCACAGACATCGTTCATGCCTTTTGTTATAGCCGGAGTTTTCTATTTTATCGCGAATTACGTGGTGGAATTTGGCATGGGACGTATAGAAAAAGGTCTGAATTATTACAAATAGGACAGAAAGGATAATAACCCCATGATCCTCGAAATGAACAACATAAGAAAGCATTTTGATCAGCTGGAAGTGCTGAAGGATATCAGTTTCGGTGTAGACAGCGGTGAGGTCGTCAGTATCATCGGACCCTCCGGATCTGGCAAGTCCACGCTCCTGCGCTGCGCAACCTTTCTGGAGACTATTGACGGCGGTGAGATACTGTATATGGGTGAAAGAGCTGCCCATACAGATGAAACCGGCAAGGCTGTATACGTACATCCGCATGAACTGAAGAAGTTCCGTGCCTATTGCGGGCTGGTATTTCAGCAGTTCAATCTGTTTCCTCACTATAATGTACTGAAGAATCTGACAGATGCTCCCGTCAGAGTCCAGCACAGGAGCAAGGATGAGGCCGAAGAGACAGCCATGGAGCTGCTGGGCAAGATGGGTATCGCAGACAAGGCCAAGTCGTTCCCTTACCAGCTCTCCGGCGGTCAGCAGCAGCGTGTAGCCATAGCCAGGGCTCTGGCTATGAAGCCCGAGATACTCTTCTTCGATGAGCCTACATCAGCCCTCGATCCGGAGCTGACCGGAGAAGTACTGAAGGTTATCAGGCAGCTGGCTGAAGAGAAAATGACCATGGTAGTAGTTACACATGAGATGCCATTTGCCAAGGCCGTCAGCAACCGCGTGCTCTTTATGGACGGCGGTGTGATCGTGGAGCAGGGCGACCCGATACAGGTATTTGAGAATCCGCAAGAAGAGCGGACCAAGCAGTTCCTCAGAGTATTTGAACGTTAACATGCAGCATATCGATGACCTGACATATACCATACTGAACCCTACCGGCAATATCACCGCTCTCGTTGAAAGCAGTGTGGATATCCCTGACCATCCTGAAGTGGCCGCATATATCATGCAGCTTCATCCGGAGGTGGAGCAGGTTGGATTTGTAAGCTTTAACGGACCTGAGGGCGACAGTGACGGTATCCATGCCTATCTGCGTATGGCCGGAGGAGAGTTCTGCGGCAACGCCTCTATGTGCACTGCTGCCCTGTTCATGATGAGATACTGCTCATTCCTGGATAAAGAAACGACCGTGATGCTCCAGGTGTCAGGTGCATCCAGCCCGGTAGAAATGCGCCTGTTGAAAACAGCTCCGGGAGAATACCAGGCCTCGGTTTATATGCCGAGGATCATTGATATCACCAGCAGAGCATTTACAGCGGGCGACATTTCGGCTGATCTTCCTGTCGTGAACATGGAAGGGATCACACATATCATTATCGAAGATGATTCACCGTTCTTTGCCATGCGCGGTAATAAAGAACTGGCCGAACAGACCATCGTTAAGTGGTGCGGTGAGCTGGGGGCAGAAGGATTGGGACTGATGTTCCTTGAGGGCCAGTCAGATATAAGGGCGCTTACACCTCTGGTCTATGTTCCCTCTGGCAATTCTCTGTTTTGGGAGAATTCGTGCGCCAGCGGAAGCGCTGCCTGCGGTCTGTATCTTGCTTATGAAGATCCATGCCTGAACGACCTGCTGCTGCACGAACCCGGAGGAGATATCCGGGTTACAACTCAGCCACCGGCAAACAGAGCCTGGCTCTACGGTCATGTCTCGCTTGAAGTAAGAAAAGAGCAGGTTTAACCGCCTGCCCTTTGTCGCTGTTCCTATATTTATAGGTGAAGTCAGCCATATCATCTGACCGCAAGTACATTTATATCGTTAGTTTTACGGTCAGTTTTGGCTTTCGCCTGCTTTAACCGGTATTATTCTATTATTTCAGCAACTTTTTACGGTCAGGTTTGCTTTTTTACCTGTTTTGACCGGACATCTGTCCACGCCCATCTTCGTTATATACGGTCAGTTATTATAGATATTACATCTGACCGTATTTCTTCATGAATTCCCGCTGGCTATTTACGGTAAAAAACCATATCTTTAAAGTTTTACCGTATATTCCCCAATGACCAGATCCACTACATACGGTCAACAACTATTATTAGTAATTTTTACCGTATATTTCTCAATCATCTGCTTCGTCATATACGACCAATGATCGATATCAGCTGAATCAACCGTATATTCTCCAGTCACCTGCTTCGTCAAATACGGCCAATGATCGATATTAGCTGATTCTGCCGTAAATACTTCAGCCGCCTGCTTTGTCATATACGGCAAACGATCGGATTTGCCTGATTCTGCCGTGAATATCTTAGTTAACATTTTCATTCTATCCGGTCAGACAATTCATTTATTCGCCCTGACCGTATTTCCTTAACGATCAAGTCAACCATATCATCTGACCGCAAGCAATGTCACGCAACGATAGTTAACATCGTACAACGATCATTATTCAGCCTTTATCAGTGGTCTCCAAGCCGTCCTTGGTGTTCCTGCGTAGACCAAAATTACTTGTTTTTCATGTCGTTCACGATATATAAGGATCATGAATTGATCAAAATGTAATGGATAGGACTATTTGCGTCATCATTCATTCTGTAAAGGAACAGCACAAAATCTTTTCCGGCAAATGATGAATATAGTCTTTTTTCTTCCTGATCCAGTTGCACAAACCTATCATTAACAATGTCATAATAAATCGGTTTCTCAGGATTTGTTATTTCCCATACTAAAACCTTGTCGTTTGAGCGAACATTATATGTATAATTCGATTGTTTTCCCTCTATAAGTGGAATCGACGTTTCTCCAACATATAGACTTGTTGAATATACATGCAGCTTTTCCTCATTTGGGTCGTCATAATTATTAACGGATCTGCATAGAGTGTTTCCCAGAAATGAATAATCCGCTATGTTCTCATCGAGGTCTGCTATAAACAATTCCTTCCCGTTAATTAAAGAATACAGGCTGGAATTGTTGTCAGCATTTTTCCGGAGATAAGCTACCCCATCATGATACCGCATGGGCCGTTTAGCCATTTCAGCCACCATTGTTACATTTTCGGATACAATATCATAACAAAGAATGTCCATTTCGATCGAACCATCATTACCATGTCCTGTAACTGTATCAAAAATTACTTTATCTCCAATGATAACTGCAGGATTGCTATCAAGTACATATATACTGCCCGTGTCAGGATTTATCTTGTCTGAATAAAACTCTATATCGCTTTCCTCTGATTTATTAAATAAATGCAGGCTGCTGCTTTGTTTTGGGCCTTCCGCAACAACTTCTTTCCAAACAATATACTTACAGTCAACATCGAGTATAAAACCAAATGTATTGTTATCCTCCAGTGTAACAATGGGTGAATACTCTTCAGTCAATAGATTGTATTTACCAAGCTCATAAATGTCACTTGATGAAACAAATGTATAGAGGTTTAAATCATCATCTATATGTGTGATTGTTGGCATCTGACCATAAACTGGCTTAATATCTACAATTCCCGTTTCAAAAGATTGATCAAATTTTGAAAACTCGGTTATTTCCTTGCTGTAAATATAATTGTCATCCTCATAGAAGCGAACTGTAACATCTGCCCGTGCCTCGGTTTCCGGCTTACTTTCGAGGAAATCGCCTTGGCTGGGCACATCATTCTGAC
>JAZUNG010000192.1:0-4049 GCA_045604025.1 Lachnospiraceae bacterium
CAGACTATTATTTTCATTTGGGTCCCTTTCAGATAATATACAAAATCCAGGTACTTTATTTCTTCAGTGTTAAAAAGTGGTATTTGTATGACAGATTATATCAAAAGAGATTATTAAAAGCCATGATAATATAGTATAATACTGTTATAGGAGGAGTGATCATGAATACAACTCAAATCAGATGCTTTTTGGCTGTAGCGGAAACACTGAACTTTACAAAGGCAGCAAACCAGCTGTTTATTTCACAGCCCGGTCTCAGCCGTCAGATCACTTCGCTTGAACAGGAGCTGAATACACTCCTCTTTCTCCGCGACAATCACAATGTCCGCCTTACTCCTGCTGCCGCAGTCCTGGTAAAGGAACTGGAGAATTTTGAGACCAGACTTGATGATATCATCCACAAAGTCCAGAGAGTCGGCCATGGGTACTCAGGGAGCCTTACAATAGGAACTCTGTGCGGTCAGTATCTGGATGACGAACTTACTGATAAGTTTATGAAGTTCATGAAAACCAATCCCAGCATTGACATGACCTTCAAACAGGGGTCATTCAGAGAACTCAGGGAGTGGGTCACCGGAGGAGATATAGATATAGCTGTGACGTTGAGCTTCGACGTGGCAAATATGCAGGGTATCGCCATAAAGGAATACCGCAAAGACGCGCCGGTATTTGCGATCTCAAAATATACCGAAAACGGTCGAAAAGAACACCTGACACTGGATGACCTGAAGGACGAGACTCTGATACTGATCTCTCCTGAGGACAGCCGTGCCGGATTTGAACTCATGCGCGCATTTCTGAAAAAGAATTCCGTACAGTTCCAGAATATCCGCTATGCTCCCAACCTGGCAACCATGCTGATGTGGGTTGAAGCCGGTCAGGGAGTTGCCGTGATCAACCACGCTTCCAATATCACAGCCAAATCATCCATCCGTCTTATGGATGATATAATCATCGACTCATCAAAAAATGACTTCTCCTGCTTTGTCTGGAAGACAGATAATTACAATCCGGCAATTGCGCTTTTCACCAATTCCTGATCTTTCCGGTATTCTCGTTTCATAATAACAATATGTTATCGCAGCATTGCGTTTTGGTATTTTTCTTCAGCCTTCTGTGTCCTTATAATCAGGTTATAAACCAGTAACTGATCTAACCTTGCATTATACAGGAGGAATTATTATGGAAGGACAGCCACAGGTAGCACCAAGAGATAATATCATGATGGCATATCAGCATAAAGTGCCTTTTTACATGCCATCTCTTTTTACAGATGTCAATCTGTTCCAGGCCAATCCCATGATGGAGCGTTTCTGTGGATATGGTATCGGGAAAGACGGTTTTGGAGTTGAATGGAAGTTCGAGCCTAAGGCATCAGCTCCGATGACCACACAGAATCACCAGATTGACTGTATTACAGACTGGAAGAAGGTTACATTCCCCGATCTGGATGCGATCGACTGGGAGAAACAGGCCGAGATCGATGGCGGGACTGACTTTATGGCTCTGGTTGCAGCCGGAGTACTCGTTCCTTTTGAAGACGGACACAACATCTTTAAAGAAGACAACGGCAAATTCAATATGTGTATGGTCATTAACGGACCATTTGAAAGAATGCATGCCCTGGAAGGATTTGACAATGCTCTGTGCGACTTGATCGAAGAGCCGGAGGCATGTGCAGAATTCTTCTCAGCAATAGCTGACTGGAAATGTAAGTATTTCCACAAGATCGCAACTTACTACAAGGTCGATGGTATCAATGCGCATGACGATTACGGCGATGCCCACAACCTCTTCATGCCGCTGGAACTCTGGCGTGAACTGATCAAGCCCAATCTGGCCAAGATGGTAGAACAGGTTCACAAAGACGGCCTGATCTACCAGCATCACAGCTGCGGACATGTAGAACCGCTCTTTGACGACCTGATCGAGATTGGAGTGGATGCGATCGATACACTTCAGGGCGGCAGCAACCTGAACCTGCGTGAGCTTAAAAAGCGCTATGGTGACAGAATCACCTTCTGCGGTGGTTTTGATAACCAGTATGTGTTGGAGCAGCCCAATGCCACACCCGAACAGATCCGGGCAGAATACCACAAAGTAGTAGACAGTCTTGCACCCGGTGGAAGCTATGTTGTTTATCCGATCACTATAGGATTTGATTTCATGGAGCCCTTCATGCAGGAACATTTCCAGTATGGCATGGGATTCTATGCAAATCCTGCCAACAGATAACAGATGATCACTCTATAGATATCAGAGGCTCATTGTATCTGTCCTTTCTGCGGGAACGTATAAAGAACCTGAACATCAGTACCAGTACTACGATATCCAGGGCTACCATAGTAAACGCGATAGCTGTCAGATTGTCATTGATCGCGATCAGCTCCTGTGAAAGGGAAAAATCATAAATACCATGCAGCATGAAAGGAAGCAGGAACGCTATTACACCAAATATCTTCTTTCCGGTATAAAGCTTCTTTCCGTAAAACCAGCCCATTATAAAGGCGTAACTGACATGCCCCATGGTGAATCCACGGATAAGCATCTCTATTGGATTTGAACCGATAGCATAAGGTATATCCTCAATCAGACCAAATGCAGTGCCTATTATCACCATAAATGCGGCAACGTCCGTTCAGGTGTAGGCACTGTATTTCTTTTTCAGCAGAAACCTGAATACCAGATATTTAACCAGTTCTTCAGCAAATGCCAGCACTATAAAACTATATAAAAACTTGTAGATCAGAACATTTATATCCTTGAAGACGAAGTTTCTTAACACGTTGTTTAATATGTTCAGAGTTCCTGAGACAGCTAATATCGGAAGCACGCTTATCAGACCTCTGATCAGCGCCGACCTGCAGCTCTTTCTGTAAGCCTGATCATCTTTTTTGCGGTTTCTGAGCCATATGATGATCAGGATCGACGGAACTCGCCAAAAAGATCAGAATAGATATTATCATCTTTGATATCTCTCACATAGATATTGTTTAATCTGCCTAATATCACTATAATGATATTATCAATACTGATAAATGTATAGGAATCAATAAGAATATAGAAAGGATGATCAGATGAAAGAAAAGACTGTATTACTGGACGGCGCAAGCGGAACACTGCTCTGGGAATTTGCAAAGGAAGCCGGTTTCCCCCAGGATCCCGTATGGCAATATAATATCGATCATCCCGAGCTGGTAAGGAGACTTGCAGAAAGCTATATCAAAGCGGGCTCAGATGTCATATTTGCCAATACATTCAGCATCAATGCCCTGTCACTGGAGCATTCAGAAGGATACGATCTCGAAGAAGTTGTCAGAGCGGGAGTTCGTATCGCAAAAGAAGCTGCTTCCGGGACAGGAGTAAGAGTTGCTCTTGATATAGGCCCTCTCTCTGCATTAATGGAGCCTTATGGAGATCTTGAGGAAGATGATGTAGCAGAGATCTATGGTCAGATCCTCGATGCCGGAGTTAAAGAAAATCCGGATCTGATAGTATTTGAGACCTTCATGGACCTGAACATGCTGGAGGTCGCTGCAAAAAAAGCTGCTGAAACAGGCATTCCTTTTATCTGCTCCATGTCTTTTGAAAAAACCGGAAGAACCATGATGTATGATTCAGTCAGCGATATTGTGGAACGCCTGGCTCCGCTTTTCCCTGCAGCTATAGGACTTAACTGTTCACTGGGTCCCGAGGATGCTCTTCCCATTATCCGCGAATTCGCTGCTGAAACGGATCTGCCGCTGTTTTTCAAGCCCAATACCGGGCCTGCGCTTGCAGATGGTTCTTCAAGAGTAGCCGTGGATGAATATGTAAATGAAGTATCCTCAGCTCTTGATATCGTAACTTATGTCGGAGGCTGCTGCGGAACATCCCCCGAATATATCAGCCGGCTGGCTCAGGTGATCACAGACAGATAGAGTTTCGGCATGTCATTAACCAGTTTTTTAGTCAGATATTCATTCAGCAGGAACGACCGTAAGCGCGATGCAGGCCTGACCTCTCCTGATACCATAAAGCGTTTTGACGACATCCAATACGGATCTGAT
>JAZUNG010000193.1:0-8854 GCA_045604025.1 Lachnospiraceae bacterium
ATCCATGATCAATGCAGTATGTCTTACCGGGAAAAAGACTGAGTCCGGAGAAGATGAGATGATATTCGTAGCGGTCGATAAGCTGGAATATGATGAGTCAGGGGTCCTTGACTACAGTGATGCTGAGTATACATATGAAGAGCTCCGGAAGATGAACGAGGAAGATGACTGGGGTCCCGAGTATTCAGGAGGAGGCGGAGGCACCGGGAAACGCGATATCAGCTGGATATATATCCCGATAGCTGTAGTCGTCATCGCGATCGCAGGAACTATATTTACAACTGTCAGAAGAAAACTGAGGCGATGATCCTGGTACATAAAATATGTTAGAGAATGATAAACATGGAAGACTGCTGTATTGTGAAAATACGGCAGTCTTTTTTTGGCACAGGTGCATATTGTGGGTAAAAAAAGGATATGATATAATCTATAAGGTTCGGAAACGTTACCAGCCCTCTAAGCAATATCAGGAGATCAATCTTCCGGACTAATGGATTTTTCGAAAGGACGAATTGCTATGAAAACAAGAAGGCTTACCAAAAAGGAAATGCGGATTTTTGCGATTGGCCAGCTAGGGTGGTCGATACTGGGAGGTATCATTAACACCTGGCTGGTCACTTTTTATCTTCCGACCAGCGGATCTGTTGAAGCAGGTGCGAAGTTCTATGTGCCTACTGGTCTGGTGATCTTCGGAGTGCTGACCGTGCTGGGACTGATCACATTTATCTGCAGGATATTTGATGCCATCACAGATCCCCTGATTGCGTCTGCGTCTGACCGCAGTAAGAACCCGAAGGGCAGGCGTATACCTTTCATGCGTGTGGCTGCGATACCATTTGCGGTTATCACAGTTCTGGTATTCTGCGCACCAATCCAGACTATCAGCACCATCAATATCATCTGGGTACTGGTATTCCTGATCCTGTTCTATCTGTTCATGACGATGTACTGCACACCTTACAATGCGCTGATCTCTGAGTTCGGTAAGACTCAGGACGACAGAATGTATATCTCCACTGCGATCTCTCTGACATTCTTCTTTGGAACGCTGATCGCTTATCTGCCATTTGTTCTGGCAGGACCTCTGCAGAGCATGGTGAGCTACGCATGGAGCTATCGTATATGGTTCATCGTTCTGGCTGTGATCGCTCTGATCTGCATGCTGATCCCGACATTCAAGCTGAACGAGAAAGAATTCGTAGATGCCAAGCCGAGTGAGTCAAATGCTATCAAGAGCTTGGGCGCAACATTTAAAAATAAAGATTTCCTGAAGTTTTCTGCTTCAGATATAGCTTACTGGATCGGTCTGACACTGTTCCAGACAGGACTTCCTTTCTTCGTAAAGGTGTCCATGCAACTGGATGAGTTCTATACAACCGTATTTCTGGGAGCCATGACAGTGCTGTCTGCATGCTTCTATCCCTTCGTATCCAAAATGGTTAAGAAGTCCGGTAAGAAGAAGCTGGTCATCATCGGATTCCTGGGCCTGGCACTGGCATATGTCATCACAGCCCTCATAGGAGTGCTGCCTCTTCCGGGTATTGTATTTGGCGTGCTGATCGTTGTGATCGCTGCATTCCCCATGGCTCTTCTGGGCATCATTCCGCAGTCCATTGTTGCTGACGTTGCTGAAGAGGATGCTATCAATACAGGTGAGAAGAGAGAGGGAATGTTCTTTGCAGCCAGAACATTTGCCATGAAGCTGGGACAGTCTATCGCCATGCTGGCATTCACATCACTGGCGGTTCTCGGAGCTGCACAGGATATCACCAGCAATGACCTGACCGCGTCTGAGACCGGTCTGCGTATCGTAGCTATAGTTGCCGTAGTCTTCTGCATACTCGGAGCAGTCATCCTGTCGTTCTACAACGAGAAGAAGGTTATGAAAACTATCAATGATGCCCACCAGAACGCTGAATAATACACGAATATGATAAGTGCCGGCTCTGAAGAGTATATCCGCTCGTCTCATGATCAAAAATCGACTCGCGGACATCTCTTCAGGCCGGCATAATGAATGTTTTATGCACTGATTCTGCACATTATGAGGGGGCATCATGAATATTACTGTTAAGTATCTGTTGGAGGGGGAACCAAAAGAGTTTTCGGGTCTGGAAAATGAAGACTTTGCTCTCGAGGTTACCACTGAAGTCGAAAGGACCAGAGTTCAGATACGTTCAAAACGTTTCATAGAGCTGACTGAAGCCTGGATCGAGGAATCATATGAATTCGAAAGCGGAAGCAAGGTGTTCCTGAACGGGTATCAGTCCTGGACAGAGACCCGTGAGTTCGATCTGTCTGAAAGCATCCACAATATGAACCGCCTTCCCAGAGCCATAAAGGATCGATTCCATTTCGAGGAGTATGGCGATGCGTGGTTCTATGAGTATGAGAAAAACTGCTTCCACGGATTCACTTATTCGTATGTGAAGAAAAGGGACGGTCAGGCAGCGCTTATCGGTTCTCTGAATGAGGCAAATGCCTACATGATCATTCACTATGATAAGCTGAACAATACAGTGAAGGTCAAAAGTGACTGTAAATACAAGCGTCTGAACGGTACGTTCGTGTTGTTCGATTTCGTTTATTATACCGGTACTGTCAGAGATGTGATCACTAGATACTTCGCGAACTTCGGAACATGCGAGGCTCCGCCAGTGCGCGGATATACATCCTGGTATCTGCATTATCAGGATATCAATGAAGAGAAGATACTGCGTGCCCTGGACGGTATCGACAGTGACAGCTTTGATCTGTTCCAGATCGATGACGGATTCGAGACATTTGTAGGAGACTGGCTGGATATTGATCAGATTAAATTCCCGAATGGACTGAAACCGGTCATCGACAGGATCCATGAGAAGGGACTGAAAGCAGGTATATGGCTGGCCCCTTTTGTCTGCGAGACGAAAAGCCGTCTGTACAGGGAACATCCGGAATGGCTGTTCAGAAGAGACGGCAAGGTAGTTTTTGCCGGCAGCAACTGGAGCGGAGATGTGGTCCTGGATATCCGGCAGATGGAAGTACAGGAGTATATCAGGAAGTGTCTGGAGTTCTACATGGATCTGGGCATAGATTTCTTCAAGCTGGATTTCCTGTACGGAGCCGCTCTGTGTGCCAAAAGAGGAGGTACGGATCTGATACTGGACCCAGTTGGATCAAGGGTACATGTTGAGACCAGAGCCGAGATCATGCGCACGGCTATGCAGGGGATCCGTGCTATATTGAAAGACAAACTGATCCTGGGCTGCGGTGTGCCGCTGTCATCTGCATTCAATCTGGTCGACTACTGTCGTATAGGTCCGGATGTATCACTCAAGTTTGATGATGTATTCTATATGAGACCCATGCACAGGGAACGCATATCCACCAAGACCACGTTGCTCAATACCATATTCCGCAGCATCATGGATGGTCATGTGTTCAAAAATGACCCGGACGTATTCCTGCTGAGGGATGATCATATAGATCTGTCAAAGGAGCAGCGCCGTGCCCTGATCATGATCAATCATCTGTGCGGAGCGGTCTACATGACCAGTGACAATGTAGGCGAGTACGACGATGAGAAGAAACAGATACTTAAGGAAGCGCGTGCTCTGGCAGACGCACAGATCACAGACGTGCTGAAGGACGGAAATACAGTTACAGTTGAGTATGAACTGAATGGAACGAAAGCAGTCCTCCGTTACGATATGAAGCGAGGAGTGCTGGTATAGAGGGGAAATATGGACAAGAGCAGTATGATATTCGGCAATCCGATCGATGCGAAGACCGTTCGGAAGGCTGAAAAGAGCAAGCAGAAGTTTATTAAGAAATTCGGTGATGACAGCCAGACGGAGTATCACCTGGGTCTGACACCGATAGAGCAGATCAGAGAGATCCGGATGCAGAATCTGGTATTTGCAGACGAAGCTCTCTCACTTCCTGAAAAACCGCTGGTAGTAGGAAATATCAGGATGGGATTCGGCCACTACAGGATCTCCATGGCTATCGCGTCATGCGCACAGGCTCTGGGCTACACACCGCTGTGGCTGGACCTGGCATCATTTGATGCGACAGGATCCAAAATGATCCGTTCGCAGAACGACCTGTATTCCATGGGATCCAGACTGTCCCAGAAGATAGGACTGTTCAACAAGCTGTACTGGGAGCCGCTTAACAGCGAAGGCTTCAGACAGATCACCTACAATGCGGGTGACCAGAAGAATGCAGAACTCCTGGTTCCGATATTCAGGGATATCCCTAAGGATATTCCATATGTGGCCACACACGTCTGGCCCAGCCAGGGAGCAGTCCATGCGGGGCTGACTCATGTGGTAAATGCCATCCCTGACAACTGGCCGATGGGACTGCATCTGTCGGAAGGCGCGATACATACAGTACAGACGCCATTCGCATATCTGGGCTACAAGAAGCTGAACGGCATGGCGAAGAACGCACTGAAACCAATGCCGGACGGAAGTCTGTTCCAGGTCGGTCACTATGTAGATCATGAACTGGTAGAAAACATCGAGAAGGACTGCGCGGAGCGTATCGAACGACTTGATACCGGAAGGCCCATCAGGTTCCTGATGACCGTAGGCGGCGCAGGCGCCGGCGCAGACCTGTACCTTGCCATGACTGAGCACCTGATGAAGTATGTGAAGCAGGGCAAGGCCAGCCTGATGATCAACTTCGGAGATCATCTGACCATGTGGGATCTCTTCAATAAGAAGATCCAGGGATTCGAGAAGGAATGCACCACCTTCTTTGATAAATATGAAGAGCTCGAGAATTGGACAGCCGGGCTGGACAGGCAGGCAGGAGCAGGCATCATCGCCATCTGCAACAAGGACATCTTCGAGGCAGTATATTCGACTAATCTGCTGATGAGGAAATGTGATGTGCTGGTCACCAAGCCTTCAGAGCTCTCATTCTATCCGGTTCCGAAACTCATGATGCGCCACATCGGCGGCCATGAGGTGTACGGAGCTATCCACGCACAGGAGATAGGCGACTCGACATTTGAATGCGAGACCGCAGGCGCACTGTGTGATATGATAGATACACTGATCAACGACAAGGATATCCTGAGGACCATGTGCAGAAGGATACAGATCCTTAAGGAGCAGGGTATATATGACGGAGGCTACAGAGTCGTACGACTGGCAGCAGGAGAGGACCCTGAGGCAGTTCTGGCAGGATATTGATCACAATACCTTGGCAGGTCCGGAAGAACATGATCTGGACTGCATAACAATACAGATGACAGACATTATTACAGCAATTGAAAATGGCATATATGACAGTGAGCTGGGCAGACTCTATACAGATACAGAGGCTGCCCGCAGCCGCTATGCTAAAGCCGCCCGGGAGTTCGGCGAGACATTTGACGCGCTTCCGGAGTGCTTCTTCAGTGCTCCCGGAAGGACCGAGATCTGTGGAAACCACCTGGACCATCAGCATGGATGTGTCATCGCAGCGGCAGTCGATATAGATATCATAGCAGCTGTTGCTCCGAGAAATGACGGACTGATCCGCATCAGATCCGGTAACTATACAGTGTTCAAAGTATCGTTAAGAGACCTCTCGCCCCGCGAGCATGAAAGAGGCAGATCAGCCGCACTGGTCAGGGGCGTGGCAGCAGGGCTGGCACGGGATGGAGTCATCCTGAGAGGGTTTGATGCATATATGACCAGTGACATCCCACCCGGATCCGGAGTATCTTCATCTGCGGCGTTTGAGGTGCTGGTGGGAAATATAATGGCCTCACTTGCAGAAAATGCAGGTCAGGTGGATCCTGTCAGGATCGCGCAGATCGGGCAGTTCGCAGAGAATGAATACTTCGGAAAGCCTTCGGGTCTTATGGACCAGATGGCATGCTCTGTGGGAAGCATACTGTATATAGATTTCAAAGACCCTTCGGCTCCAGAATATGAAAAGATAGATACCGACCTGGCAGAACTGGGCCTGTCTTTGTGCCTGGTGAATTCGGGTGGGTCACACGCTGACCTGACAGATGATTATGCGGACATACTGAATGATATGACAGAAGCAGCATCTGCTTTCGGTGGCCGGGTACTCCGTGATGTGGACCGCAAGACATTTATCGCTGTAGCAGATGAGCTGCGAGGGAAGCTCACAGGCAGGGAGCTGGACAGGGCCAGACACTTCTTTGATGAGATGGACAGAGTGGAGGAATGCAGATCTGCCCTGAAGAACAAAGACACAGATCAGTTTCTGCGCTGCATAAGTGGCTCCGGAGATTCTTCGGAGAGACTCCTTAAGAATATCTATTCTCCTTCGCATCCGGAGGAGCGTCAGCTGGAGCAGGCACTCATGCATTCCAAGGCAGTGATCGGAGCCTGGACTGATAGCCGGCAGAGCGGAGCAACCAGAGTGCATGGAGGCGGATTTGCAGGAACATTGCAGGCATTTGTTCCCACAGAACTGGCGAAAGATTACAGAGAACACATGGAAGAGACCACCGGTTCCAACTCAGTGATGATACTGAATATCAGGCATGCCGGAGGAGTGAAGGTCTTTTAGAGACAATGGAAATACTGACAAATATAAAAAGCCGGGAAGTACCCGGCTTTTATGCGTTGAAGTTGGTGATGTTTTCTTCATTGAGGATGAAGTCGTATGTGTTGAGGTCGTCTCTTAAGGACCAGCCAAAGCCATGCCAGAATTGGTTTCCGACCTCATTCCTCTTATATGCGACCAGAGAGATCTTGCTGACATGCTCTGCGTGGAGCTGCTTCATGGCAGCGCTGGCCATAGCCCGGCCGATTCCCTGCCTGCGCAGATCTGCCCTGACACAGACATGATAAAAGCAGGCGGTCCTCCCATCGTGACCGCACAGTATGCTGCCCACGATCTCGCCGTCCTTTTCGGCTACGACACTGGTGGTGGGGTTCCTCTGCATGAAACGCTCGATGCCTTCCCTGGAGTCGTCAACGCTGCGGATACCAAATCCGCTGATAGACATCCAGAGCGCATGCACCCGGTCGTAGTCATCTATGGTCATCTGTCTGATAGTGATATCTTCTGTCATAAGCTGCCCTTGTAAGAATTTCTGCTATTATACAATGAGACTTTCCGAAATAAAAGCAAAATAATCTTATGGTACCGAAAAAACAACTGGTGTGATATAATACGCGTGTCGTCGTTTAAATGAAGTTTATTTAAAGAGGAAAAAACGATCAGAAGCTCAAAGACTTTCAATATGACATCCGGCAGGATCCTGCCGGTCATGCTGCGATTCGCTATCCCGATCATGCTGGGCAGCTTATTCCAGAACCTGTACAATCTGGTCGATATGAGTATTGCAGGCTATACACTCGGAGATCATGCGCTCGCGGCTATTGCTGCATCCCATGCGCTGGTCTCTCTGACCAATGCCACATCCATGGGATTCAACATCGGCAATACTATCCTGATATCGCAGGCATTCGGAGCAGGCAATATGACCGGAGCCAGAAAGAGTTTAGCCGGTGCGCTGGAGCTGTGTCTGGGATTAGTGATCGTATTTACAACAGCTCTTGCACTCCTGACAGACCCGTTGCTGCGTCTGGTCCGTACTCCCGCAGATCTGTTCGTTGACGCCAGAAAATATATCATCGTCATATTCCTGGGACTGTGCGCGTCTCTAATTTACAATCTGTATGCCAATGTGTTCCGCGCGCTGGGCAACTCGCGCGTCCCGCTCGTATTCCTGATCATATCATCGCTCCTGAATATAGGTCTGGACCTGCTGTTCATCGTACCTCTGGGGATGGGCGTGATGGGTGCAGCCCTGGCTACAGTCGTATCGCAGGCCATAGCGGCCATATGCTCCGGTATTTATTTCTACGTGAACTACCCGGAGATGCGCGTCAAACGGGAAGACTTCAGAAACAATGCAGTGCTGCTGAAGGATATGATACCCATGGGGGCATCGGTCGCGTTTTCGAATTCGCTATTTGCCATAGGTGACATGGCGGTCCAAGGGGCTGTTAATGCTCTGGGAAGCGATGCCATTATTGCGCAGGCAGCAGCCCAGAAGATCAGGAGCTTCGCTATCATACCGTCGGGTGGCATGGCGAATACATGCGCTACATTTTCTGCCCAGAACTATGGTGCAGGCACGTATGAGCGCATCACAAAGGGCACATATACAGCCGTACTGTTCAATGTGGCGGTTAATGTGGTCACCACAGCGATAGCATATCTCTTCGGAGGGCAGCTGATCCGACTAGTCACCAATACCGAAAACGCGCAGGTCATAGCCAACGGCCAGCTGATGTTGCGTATAGTTGTGCCTTTTATATTTACACAGACCATAGTTATGGTTTATCGTATGTCTATACAGGGAATGAAAAGAAAACTGATCCCTATCGTGGGAACAGGCATAGAACTGTGCACGAGATTCTTCTGCGCACTGGTACTGGCCCCGATGATCGGCTTTCTGGGAATATGCTTTGCTGAGCCCCTCTCATGGGTGGTCAGCGGAGCAGCAATGGTCATCAGTTATTTCGTGATCTACCGCAAGGTTGTAAGCAACACAGGAAAGGAGCAATCTCATGCGTAAGGAAATGGTAAAGATCAACGGCCTCTCCAAGGCGGAGAGACTTCTCTGGTTCGGACCTCAGAATGCCATCAGTGTGGCATATATGAGGATGGTCAGAGAGCATTTTGAAAACAGGAAGGTGTATGACGTCAACCCCTATGTGGAAGTCTATCAGTTCAGGGACAACCTGTACGGCCTCTTCAATCAGAACTGCGACGGAGCAGGAGACGTGTGGATGTGGCTGACACTGGGCCCCGAAAAATGCTTCCTCGTAGACACCTGCTATGGACTCGGAGACCTGAAGGGAAGTCGGATCGTAGCCAT
>JAZUNG010000194.1:0-7916 GCA_045604025.1 Lachnospiraceae bacterium
GTATAAAGTAAACGAGAAATACTTATACATAACTCCAAATGTCCGAGATATGTATAAAGAAAACGAGAAATACTTATACATAACTCCAAATGTCCAGGATATGTATAAGAAGCCGCAGGATAATATGAAAAAGAGAGAATATGATGATGACGATGGGCGTACCATCGCCGATATGAGCGGAATAGAGCGCAGGTCCTTTTCATCCGGTATAAGGGAGCTGAGGAACAGAAAACAGGGTGACCAGGATCCGGGCAGCCCTGACATGCGCAGCGCGGATGAGAAAGTGGATGCCAAAACACGTCTGACATATACTTTTGGTGCTGTCGGAGCCGGGCTGCTGATAGGCATGGTATATATAGTCGGATTCGCTATAGTAATAGTGATCATGCTTCTGATAATGGGAGTGCTGTGATCTAAATAAATAACAGTGATCAATGAGGTGCTTATGGAAGAAAATGTTATTCGGAAAGAAGATGTGATCGTTGAAAATGCTAAAATTGAAGCAGAACAGGTTATAGCTGAAACTGCTGCATACCAGGCGGAGATGTCTGTTGCTGAACCAGAGCAGGCAGCCGAGGAGCCAGTATTGGCTGAAGAACCGGAAGTAGTTCAGACAATGCCCAGGAGGGAGCATGGTACGACTGAGACCATGGATGACTATGCTCAGGAACTGGAGGATTCATTAAGACGTATGCATGCGGGCGATATCATGGATGCCACAGTGGTAGCATTCGACGAAGAAGGAGTGACGGTTGATCTGGATTATTACGCACCTGGCCGTATTCCGGCCGAGGAGATGAGTGCAGATCCGTCATTCAGTGTCATGAGCGATGTGAACATCGGAGATACATTCAAGGCTGTTGTAAAGCAGGTCGATGACGGCAGCGGCAATATCATCTTGTCCAAGAAAGACGGAGATTTGGAATTTGCCTGGGACAGCCTCGTGCAGATGATGGAAGACCAGACATTGATCTCCGGCAAGATAGTAGATGTTCTGAAGTCCGGAGCGATCATGTATGTGGAGGGTATCCGCGGTTTCATCCCTGCATCCAAGCTGGACCTGAAATATGTTGAAGACACAGCGCCTTACCTGGGGAAGAAGATAAATGTACTGATCTCCGAAGCAGACCCTGAGGAGCACAAGTTAATACTGTCTGCCAAGGAACTGCTGACAGAAGCCGCCATCCAGAAGCGCAGCGAGCAGGTGAAGAAGCTGACTGTAGGCAGCATAGTTGAGGGTACTGTGGAAAGCCTGAAGGAGTACGGTGCCTTCGTAAACATCGGAAATGATGTGACAGGACTGCTGCACGTCTCGCAGATCAGTGATAAAAAGATCAAGCATCCGAAGGTTGCCCTGAGCGTGGGCCAGAGGATCAATGTAATGATCACTAAGATCGAAAATGGCAAGATCAGCCTGTCTATGAAGGCTGTACATGATGCAGCTCAGGAAGCAGATGAACAGGAAGCTGAAGAAGAAGCTGCGCGGTACAGAAGTGAATACGTGCCGAACAATCCGTTTGCTGCACTTCTGAAAGATATAAAGATAAAGGAGTAGATTATGGAATTTGAAAAACTGATTCAGGAAAGAAGAAGCGTAAGAGCATACAGCCAGGAGCAGAAGGTAACAGCTGAGCAGATAAATGAGATCATTAGAGATGCGCAGCTGGCACCATCATGGAAGAACAGTCAGACTGCCAGATACTATGCCGTTGTTTCGGATGAGAAGCTGGAACAGATCCGCACAGACTGTCTGCCTGATTTCAACCAGAAGAACTGCACAGGCGCAGCTCTGATAGTCACAACATTTGTAAAGAACCGTTCAGGCTTCAATAAATCCGGTGAGGCAGAAAACAAAGCCGGAAACTTCTGGGGAGCATATGATCTGGGACTGGCAAACGCATACCTCGTGCTGAAGGCATCAGATATGGGTCTGGATACACTCATCATGGGGATCCGTGACGGTGATGCCCTCCGGGCAGCTCTTGATATCCCCGAAAATGAAGAAGTTATGAGTGTGATCGCAGTAGGATATGGAACAGGTCAGAAAGTGATCCATCCCAGAAAAGAGCTTGAGGATATACTTAAGGTATTCTGATATACCAATTACTACAACAAAACATGTCAGGCTATCTGTAGATGGCCTGACATTTCATTAGCAAAGGAATGATAATATGTCAGAAACGATCAGAACCGATATCCTGGTCATAGGCGGAGGAATGGCAGGCTGGATGGCAGCAGCACATGCAGTACAGGCTGGTGCCGGTGTAGTTATGGCCGATAAAGGATATATCGGAAAAAGCGGGCAGAGTGTATGTGCCCATGATTTTTTTGTATGCAATCCGGAATGGGGAGATGATATCCGCGAGATAGAAGACAAGGTGAACCAGGCCGGTGAATACCTTGTTAACCGCTTCTGGAGCGATACAGTGATCAGAGGCGGGTATGCAACTTATAAAGAGCTGGAATCATGGGGATTTGATTTCGAGAAGGATGAAGCGGGAAATATAGTCAGAGATGACAGGATCGGAGATTTTCCTGCCCTGAACATGAGAGATACCGGCAAAGTATATCATCCGTTTAATGAGACATTCGGTTACAAAGCGCGTATTCATATGCAGAAGATTGGTGTGGAACTCCTCGACCGTGTCATGATCATGGAGCTGATAAAGGAAAACGGACGCATCTCAGGAGCAGCCGGCATCAGAATAGATTCCGGAGACATACTTATCATCGAGGCAAAGGCGGTGATCATGTGTACCGGAGGATGCAGCCTGAAAGCTGTAGGATACTCATGCGTTTCTACCTGCACGGGTGACGGAGACAGGATGGCTCTTGAGGCAGGTGCAGACCTTCTGGGCAAAGAGTTCGTGCAGCCCATGAGGGCCTCTGTTGAGAACCCTGCTATCCTGGGCGGAAGAGCACTTCCAGCAGGAAATGGTATAGTACCTGAAAGTGCCGCATCCATAGTGCTGCCCATGAGATGGAAGCATAACGGAGATCCATTTACAGTTCACCGGGGAAAACAGTCAAAGTATCCATTTTCGTACCTTGATCTGGAACTGGAAACACATGCCGGGAACGGTCCTGTAAAAGCAGAGGTAGAGGGGCAGGAACTGACTGTTGTTTCAGGCGGAGCTATAGGAATGTCGGTAAGAAAGGCAGATGGTATCTGGCCTGCTGACCATGAGTGCAGATCTGATGTTCCGGGTCTATTTGCGGCAGGAGATGCACTGGGAACCATGCAGAACGGTGCATTGTATCTGCTGTGTGGTGGTTCATTAAGCGGATGCGCAGTCACAGGCGCTATTGCCGGAGATGCTGCTGGAGCGGAAGTTAAGGCAATGGATCAGATCCGTGTCAGTGATCACAGTATTCAGAGTGTTAAGGAGCGGATCGAAGCGCCTCTTAAAAGAACAGGTGGATTTTCTCCCAGATGGGTCATGCAGCTGCTCCATAATACCATGGCACCATATTTCATCTCGTATATCAAGGAAGAAGATAGACTCAAAGGAGCGCTGAGCTATATAGAGTTTATCAGAGATCATCTTCTTCCGAAACTCTATGCGGCAGATGCTCATGAACTGAGACTGGCATATGAGGTCAGGAGTATGACACTGATCAGTGAGATCAGGCTCAGGTCGTCACTGTTCAGAACTGAGAGCAGAGGTATGCACTTCAGAGAAGATCATCCGTACAGAGACGATGAAAACTGGCTGGCCTGGACCAGGATAACCCTGAAAGATGGGAAGATCACACCCGTCAAAGTGGAGATCCCGGACGAGTGGAAACCTGACAGAGATGAAGCATACGAAGACAGATATACATACAGATTCCCCGGTGAAGATGAGTATATAAACAGTAAGCGGGAGGGCTGATATGGCGATTGAAAGAATTGATGAGAAGAAATGTATCGGCTGCGGTACATGTTTCCTTTCCTGCCCGATGGATGTTATACGCATGAATAACGAGACCGGGAAGGCTGAGATCAGATATCCGGAGGAATGTGTTGTCTGCAATTACTGTATAGCCGACTGCCCGGTTCAGGCTATAACGATCAGTCCGGGGAAAAGAGCAGTCTGGTTTTCATCAGGTTATTGACAGGTGGTAAATTCAATTTACTTTTATGCCCTGATGGTATAAAATATTTAGGATAAAATAATCAGTTCAGGAGAAGATATGGAAAATATAAAACGTATCATGCTGAAACTCAGCGGAGAAGCGCTGGCCAGAGAAGAAGGCGGATTTGATGAGGCGGAGATCCGCCGTATCGCAGAACAGGTCAAGACCTTATATGATCAGGGCATCGAGATCGGCGTCGTGATCGGAGGTGGCAATTTCTGGAGAGGCAGGACCGGCGTGGAGATTGACAGACCGAAGTCTGATTCTATCGGTATGCTGGCAACTGTCATGAACTGCATCTACGTATCAGAGTTCTTCAGATATGCCGGAATGAAGACCTGTATCATGACGCCCTTTGCATGTGGGACTTTTACCGAGATGTTCTCAAAAGACCGCGCAAACGAGGCTTTTGAAGCAGGAAAGGTTATTTTCTTTGCAGGAGGCACAGGTCATCCTTACTTCTCAACAGATATGTGCATGTCGCTCAGAGCCATCGAGATCAATGCCGATATCATACTGGCGGCCAAGAACGTTGACGGAGTATATGATTCCGACCCGGGAACCAATCCCAATGCGAAGAAGTATGACAAGCTGACTATTGATGAAGTAGTCGATCAGAAACTGAAGGTGATAGACCTTACTGCTTCCATGATGCTGATGGAGAACCGCATCCCCATGCGTCTGTTCGCCCTTAAAAATGAAAACAGCATCGTAAACGCACTTGGTGATAACTTCACCGGCACAGAAGTGCTGGTCTGAAATCTTAAATACAGGAGATAACCATGGACGAGAAATTAGTTAAGTACGAAGAGAAGATGGACAAGACCATCGACAATCTTGAGTCTGAATTTGCCACTATCAGAGCAGGCAGAGCCAATCCTCATATCCTCGACAGGATCAAAGTTGACTACTATGGCACCGAGACCCCTCTGCAGCAGGTTGGCAATATCTCAGTCCCTGAACCCAAGACCATCCTGATCTCACCCTGGGATCCCAAGATGATCAAAGATATCGAGAAGGCTATCCAGACCTCAGACATCGGTATCAATCCCTCCAATGACGGCCGTAATATCCGTCTGGTGTTCCCTGATCTGACTGAGGAACGCAGAAAAGAACTGGCCAAAGATGTCAAAAAGAAGGCAGAAGATGGCAAGGTCGCTATCAGAAACATCCGCCGTGACGGAGTAGATGCTTTCAAGAAGATGGCCAAGGCCGGAGAGGTATCAGAAGACACCGGTAAGGATCTGGAAGATGAGATGCAGAAGCTGACCGACAGGTATATTACCAAGATCGACAAGCTGACTGCTGACAAGACCGACGAGATCATGAAGGTGTGACCTGTCCATGACAGATACAAACATCGATCTGACAGGTCTCAAGATCCCTGAACATGTTGCCATCATCATGGATGGCAATGGCAGATGGGCAAAGGAGAGGCACAGACCCCGTACCTTTGGCCATGCTCAGGGTGCGAAGGTTCTGGAGCAGACTCTGGAAGACTGTGATGATATCGGCATAAAGTATCTAACGGTGTATGCTTTCTCAACCGAGAACTGGTCAAGGCCGCTTCAGGAGATACAGGTGATCATGAAGCTGTTCAGAGAGTATCTGATCAGTGCTGTTGATAAATGCAACAGAAACAATGTACGCTGCATGGTCATAGGAGAGCGGAGCCGCTTAAGCCCGGATATCATTGACAGTATCAACAATCTGGAAAACGCGACCAGAAATAATACAGGAATAACATTTATCGTGGCTATCAATTACGGGGGCCGCGATGACATAACACGCGCCGCAAGGAAGATAGCAGCGCAGGCTGCTGCCGGTGAGATCGCACCTGATGACATTACTGAGGACCTGATCTCATCCGCACTGGACACAAGAGGTATTCCTGACCCTGATCTTCTGATCAGGACCAGCGGGGAACAGCGCCTGTCAAACTTCCTGATGTGGCAGCTGGCATACACAGAGTTTTACTTTGCCGATGTTCATTGGCCTGATTTCAATAAGGCCGAGCTGATAAAGGCTATTGAAAAGTATTCGTCACGCGAACGCAGATACGGCGGTGTGAAATAGAAGGGCAGAAATGACTGACGACAGAAGCCAGAGTTTATTGAAGAGCAAAACATTTTGGGTCAGGACCATCAGTGGGTTCATACTGAGCGTGGTCCTGATCGTTATTTTCTCCATTGGCTATGATGTCATGCTGGTGTTCTTCGGATTGCTCTCACTTCTGGGGGCATATGAGCTGAACAGGGCATTGAAGCTGGGATGGAGCGCACTGAGTTTCATCAGCTATGCAGCCATCATAGCGCATTATGTCTGCCTGAGATTTGTAGACTACAGGTACCTGACCCTGGTCTATGTCGTGGCGTTGATAGTAATGCTGGCGGTATTTGTACTCACATTCCCGAAATATGAGCTCCAACAGGTATTTGGAGCATATTTTGGTATATTCTATGTTGGTGTTGCGCTGTCATTTATCTATATTCTGAGGATCCATCCACCGTCAGGCGCATATCTGGTCTGGTTGGCTATATTCTCATCATGGGGATGTGATATCATGGCATATCTTTTCGGTATGCTGTTTGGAAAGCATCCGTTGGTACCACGTCTGAGCCCCAAGAAGTCTGTTGAAGGCTCTGTAGGAGGCGTGATCGGTGCTGCTGTCCTGGCAGTTATATACGGTCTGATAGTTCAGAAATATATCCCCGATATCAAGCTGGCCCCGGTCGTATTCGGAGTATTCTGTCTGCTCGGTGCGGTTGTATCTCAGATTGGAGATCTGGCTGCATCAGCCATTAAGAGAAAGCTGGACATCAAAGATTACGGCAAGATCATTCCCGGTCACGGAGGCATTCTGGACCGTTTTGACAGTATGATCATTGTAGCCCCTATCACATATCTGGTAGCGGTCTACGCGATAATGATCAGCTGATCTGTATTTTATGAAAAATATATCAATTCTTGGCTCCACAGGCTCCATAGGTACCCAGGCACTTGAGATAGTGCGGGGGCACAGAGATGAGCTGAATGTGGTAGCTATCACAGGAAATACAAATATATCTCTTTTGAAGGATCAGATCGCAGAGTTTAATCCTGAAATTGTATGTGTATACGACGAGGCAAATGCAGCTGTTCTGGCAGATGATCTGAAGGGAGAAGAACGCATCCCGAAGATAGTCAGCGGTATGAACGGCCTGATAGATGCAGCTATGTGGCACAGCGCTGATATAGTTCTTACAGCAATTGTGGGAATGGTTGGGATCAGCCCTACCATGGCTGCAATACATGCAGGCAAGGATATTGCCCTGGCAAATAAGGAGACGCTGGTATGTGCCGGCCATATCATCATGGCAGAGGCGAGAAAATGCAATGTCAATATCTATCCGGTGGATTCTGAACACAGCGCGATATTCCAGTCACTGCAGGGTCAGCCCAGACGTGCGCTGGACAAGATCATACTCACTGCTTCTGGTGGTCCTTTCAGAGGTTATACAAGAGAACAGCTGGAGCAGGTGACACTCGAGGATGCCCTGAAAAACCCCAATTGGAGCATGGGCATGAAGGTAACTCTGGATTCGTCCACGCTGGCAAATAAAGGCCTGGAAGTCATTGAGGCCAGATGGTTATTCAACGTGAAGCCTGATCAGATTCATGTGGTCATCCAGCCGCAGAGTATCATACATTCAGCCGTTCAGTACAAGGATGGCGCTATCATCGCCCAGCTGGGCACTCCGGACATGAAGATCCCTATCCAGTATGCTTTCTTTTATCCGGAAAGACCATATCTGGAA
>JAZUNG010000195.1:0-1902 GCA_045604025.1 Lachnospiraceae bacterium
TCACTTTGACGATGCAGACACATACGATGAAGATGCTATGAAGACTAATATCCATTGGTATGGTGCATTCAGTATCTATATGGATAAGATGCCTGCCATGGAATTAGACCTGACAACTACTTGCGATGAACTGGAAGCTAACCTTAATGATGACATAGCAAAGGCTGCAGGTGTAGACGTGGAGGGCTATAAAGCGGAACTTGCTAAACTGAAGGAGGCTGCTGCTGCTCATAACGAAAAGATCGCTGATGTCAATGCCAGATATGAAGCTGCTATGGCAGAGGGTGCGGATGAAGAAGTAATCGAGGAGCTTAGAGAAGAAGGTAATGAGCTTGACGAAATATCTCTGGAAGCTTTCAAAGAAATCCAGATTCAGTACCTGAAGGCAGACGACTGCGACGTATATCTCGGCCATCCTCAGGTGAATACAAACATCGAACTGCTTCAGGGAACTCTGGATGCACTTGATAAAGAACTCCTGTGGGGCGATGATGGTGACGGAGCTCTCGATATCGCATTCAACATGAACTCCTATCACGATTGGTATTATTACTATTTCGGCGAAGCAGTAGGTGACAGCTCAGCATCACAGTACGATGCAGAATTTGTTCCTGAAGAAAACCTGTTCTGGGGTAAGGACAGACTTGCTAAGGTAACATATGTAGGAGATACTACATACGATCTGTACATGGCAGACTACAATGGAGAAACTCCTGATATCGCCGGAGCTAAGGCTGTTTATAAGGCAGCGCTCGAAGAAGCTTACGGCTGGGTATCAGATTACTGCAAGCAGGAAATCAAAGGCATGCAGAAGATAGCAGATATACTTGACTAGGTGCTGCGACAGATAAAAAATAGTTTATAGAGGGAAACAAACGAGGACCGATCATGGTCCTCGTTTTCATATGTTGATATTGATTTATTTGTTAAGCCTGTTTTTGCAGCCACTGTGCCAGCTTAGATCCTCTCACAGGTCCTGTTACCAGCAGGTCATAGAGTTTGATCCAGAACGGAGCAACGAATGAAACTCCGCACAGCAGTGCACCGCCATATACAAGAACATATAGCAGGTAGATGTTCTCAGGGACCAGTCCATAAAGCGGAGCGAGGCATCCTGAAGAGAATAACAGATAGCAGCCAATTATGGAAAGGGCGATTGCCATGCCGTAAACATATTTGTTCTTGAGTACCAGCGATATCACTGCGAACCATGCAACCACGAGGCATGAAATAACGCCTACATAAATACCGTAGAATTCCACAACATACCTGAGAGTCAGATGGAATACGTATATTGGCATGGTGTTCATACCGATGTATGATATGAAACTTTTCTTTGACGGTATGATATTGACCATCAGGATGATCCATCCGCTTGCTACGAAGAAGATCAATATCCTCATCAGAGTATCTTCCCACCACATCATATTAGGGAAGCTGTCTACAGACTGCTTCAGCAGATACCAGCCGACCTTTACATCAGAATGCATAAGCAGGAATGTGATGCCCACCAGAACAGCCCCTAGGAGAACAAGAAGCAGCGGTTTTTTGCGTAACCCCTGCAGCCACGCCAAGCGCTCTTTGGAACAATAGTATCCCAGTAAGAAGAACGGGAAGTATGACAGAGCTCTGCCCAGCGACATGAAATTGCCGAACTCTTCTACTTGTCCTGCCAGAAGGTAAAGCATGATGCTTACAGGCAGGAGCCAGTTGAATTTCACCATGTATTTCAGGAAGAATCTGTAGAAGAAGAGTACGAACAGGAACCACAGTGCGAACGGCGGTGTCAGCAGTTTCAGATTTGCTCCGTCCATGAAGAACATTCTAATGAAATAGTAGATCACCGTGAAGACAAGATACGGCCACATGAACGTGCTGAATGCTGTTTCCTGTGCTCTGTCA
>JAZUNG010000196.1:0-4797 GCA_045604025.1 Lachnospiraceae bacterium
ACTGACTCTACAGATACATTCAAGGTATCAGGCCGTGGCGAGCTCCATCTGTCAGTGCTCATCGAGAACATGCGCCGCGAGGGATACGAGTTTGCAGTCAGCAAGGCAGAGGTTATCTATCATTACGACGAGAACGGCAAAAGACTGGAGCCCATGGAGACCGCGGTAGTTGATGTGCCCGAGGAATTCTCAGGAACGATCATCAGCATGCTTTCGGAGCGCAAGGGCGGACTCACCAATATGAGCACTCTCTCAGACGGTTCATCCAGACTGGAATTCTCCATCCCCGCCAGAGGCCTGATCGGATTCCACGGCAGATTCCTGACCGCTACCAAGGGAACAGGCGTCATGAATACTATCTTCGAGGGATATGAGCCATACAAGGGCGATATCGCCTATAGAAATCAGGGCTCTCTGATCGCATTTGAAGCAGGAGAAGCTGTCACATACGGACTGTTCTCCGCTCAGGACCGCGGTACGCTCTTCATCGGACCCGGTGAAAAGGTTTACGCCGGCATGGTCATCGGCGAAAACGGCAAGGCTGAAGACATCGAGCTGAACGTCTGCAAGACCAAGCACCTGACCAATACCCGTTCATCCTCAGCAGATGAAGCGCTGAAGCTAACGCCCCCCAAGATCCTGTCACTGGAGCAGGCACTGGAATTCATCGATACCGACGAGCTCCTGGAGGTTACTCCCAAGAGTCTGCGCATCAGAAAGCGCATCCTGGACTCCAGAGAGCGCAAGAGATCAAACTTTAAATAATCCATATCGTTCACGTGAATGATTCTCTTCCAGGGATTTCGTTCACGTGAATACTTTTTTACTTGTAAATCGTTCACGTGAATGAGTTTTCACTAGTTATTTCGTTCATATGAACGATTTTTACATTGAGATTCGTTCACATGAATGCTTTTTTCCTGAGAAATCGTTCACATGAATGAGTTCCGGCATACAAATGATATTTATGCAATCAAAAACACCAGTGCCATGAAGCACTGGTGTTTTGTTATGCAAGTGAATGTATCAGACTAGAACAGCATGCTCAGGAGTCCCTGGCCTCCGTTCACTGCGAGGAATGCGGGAACGAATACCAGTGAAACAACTGTCATCAGCTTGATCAGGATGTTTATCGAAGGTCCTGATGTATCCTTGAAAGGATCGCCTACTGTATCGCCTGTTACAGCAGCCTTGTGAGCGTCAGAGCCCTTGCCGCCGTGAGCACCGCCCTCGATGAACTTCTTCGCATTATCCCATGCACCACCGGCATTTGACATGAAGATGGCCATCAGAACACCTGCAACCAGAGCGCCTGCCAGCAGACCGCCGAGTGCAGCAACGCCCAGAAGAACGCCAACCAGTACAGGGGCAACGATAGCGATGACAGCGGGTGCGATCATCTGCTTCAGTGAAGCTTGTGTAGAGATGGATACGCATCTGGTATAGTCAGGCTTTGCAGTGCCTTCCATGATACCGGGGATCTCTCTGAACTGACGACGAACCTCAACAACCATCTGGTTTGCAGCCTTGGAAACTGATGACATGGTCAGCGCTGAGAAGAAGAATACCAGCATGCCGCCCAGAAGCAGTCCGATAACTACGTTGGGATCCAGAATGTTGATAGTGAATGCCGCCCCTGGATTGGCTCCCTTGATCTTGTCTGCAAATGATGAGAACAGAGCCAGAGCTGTCAGGGCTGCGGAACCGATAGCGAATCCCTTACCGATAGCAGCTGTTGTATTTCCAACTGAATCCAGTTTGTCAGTGATGTTACGTACGCTCTCATCAAGCTCAGCCATCTCTGCGATACCGCCGGCATTGTCAGCGATAGGACCATAAGCGTCAACAGCTACGGTGATACCTGTGGTTGAAAGCATACCAACTGCTGCAAGAGCGATACCGAATACGCCGGCTTCCATGCCGCCTTCTGCGAAGCCGCCCATGACAGCGAATGCTACGAAGATACCGATACAGATCAGGACGATAGGAAGTACGGTTGACTTCATACCAACTGACAGACCGGAGATGATAGTTGTTGCATGTCCTGTCTCGGACTGCTTTGCGATCTCTTTAACTGAACCGTACTTGTCAGATGTATAGATCTCTGTCAGAGTACCGATCAGCAGACCAACTACAATACCTGCAACGATCGCGATCGCAGGAAGAACGGAATGAAGCATAGTAGCGCTGAAAATGAAAGCTACGATTATTACGATAGCGGATGAAACATATGTACCGATATTCAGAGCAACCTGCGGGTTGGAACCTTCTTTAGTACGAACAAACAGAGTTCCTATAATAGAAGCGATCAGACCAACTGCACTGATAAGTACCGGAAATACTACATATTCAGGCAGAGCTCCGCCCTTGGCGATAAATGCAACTGCCAGAGTGATGGCAGAGATAAGGGAACCAACATATGACTCGAACAGGTCAGCGCCCATACCAGCAACGTCACCGACGTTGTCGCCGACATTATCAGCTATGGTAGCAGGGTTACGCGGGTCATCCTCAGGGATACCGGCCTCAACCTTACCAACCAGGTCAGCGCCTACGTCAGCAGCCTTGGTATAGATACCACCGCCGACACGGGCGAACAGGGCGATCGAAGAGGCTCCCAGTGAGAAACCGAACAATACATCAACATTGCCGGTAATAAAGTAAATAGCACTTACACCCAGGCATCCAAGACCGGCAACGCACATACCCATAACAGCTCCGCCCTTGAAAGCGATACCGAGGGCTCCGTTCATGCCTTTTGTCCTTGCGCCATTAGCTGTTCTGACATTCGCCTTGGTAGCAACTGTCATTCCGAAGAATCCTGCAAGTACTGAGAAAACAGCTCCTACCAGGAAGCAGACAGCAGTTATCCAATCGATAAAGATTCCGATGATCAGACCCAGAACGATAACGAATACTACCAGGATCTTGTACTCGGAAAACAGAAATGCTCTTGCACCTTCAGCGATAGCATGTGCTATCTCTTTCATTCTGTCGGTGCCTTCCTCCTGTTTGGAAACGATCGCTGCGAGTATTGCTGCATAAATCAGTGCAAGCACACCAGCTCCGATTCCACACCACATCATTGCACTCATTGTAGAAATACACTCCTTTTTTATATTAGTAATTATAATAGTGCTGACTTTCAGTAATTTTAAGAAAAAATAAACACAAAGTCAACACATTGCAAACATATTTTTGTACATTATGACGAACAATCCTGAAATCCGTCAGAGGATGCAAAAATAGAAAAATGCAGACAGTATTTTCATACTGCCTGCTTCTTTTGAGATAAAATCCGCTGCTGCCATTTGGTCAGCATCGTTGGCCAGACGTTATATTGCTTATGTCTGATTAGTTCATCTGGTTAACAGCCTTTGCCAGTCTGGAAACCTTACGGGATGTCATGTTCTTGTGATATACACCCTTGGTCTGTGCCTTGTCCAGTTCAACTGTAGCCAGTCTGAGAGCTTCCTGAGCCTGAGTCTTGTCACCAGCCTCGATAGCTGCGTAAACCTTCTTGATAGCAGTCTTTGCTTTGCTTCTTACTGCCTTGTTCCTTGCTGCGTTTCTCTCAGCGATCAGAACTCTCTTTTTAGCTGATTTGATATTAGCCATTATTTTCCTCCACAATTTGCGTGTCACTTTCGTCTGTGTTCCCTGAGAGAGTGGTTGGGCCCATCAGACTCGCTGCTGCCTGAGGATTTGCGGACGTAACCTGCGACAGCATCAAATATTTTAATGGATAGTATCAGGGTTGTCAATCCTCTAAATCATAATATTTCGCTATTTTACTGTCTATTTTGGAGAAATCCACCTCACAGCCTCCTTCAGATATCAGAACGGGGATCATGTCTGTAAATGAATACTTTTCCGGCTGTGTCTCATGCTCCAGATCATAGACCTGAACCACGCGATACTTAGGATCGATGATCCAGTACTCACGGACACCCGAAAACCTGTATTTATTCAGCTTGATAAACATATCTCTGCTTCTGCTGGAAGGCGAGACTATCTCTGCAATGAATTCCGGTGCGCCTATATATTTATTCCTTCTCAGGCCTTTATCATCGCAGATGACAAACAGATCCGGTTCGACCATAGTGTGAATACCGCCATCCACCTGGATGCTGAAGGAAGCGAAGAACACATTACAGTCGCATTTATGATCTGCGATGCAGTTATCAAGTATTTTATATAATTCCCCGAGAATGATCTGGTGAACCACACTTGGCGATACCATATCATAGAACACACCGTCAATAAGCTCTACCTTCCTGTCCTCCGGAAGAGCCTCGTAATCATATACAGTATATCTGCCCTGAGCCAGCTGACCGTATTCAGGCAACGCATCCCGCAGATACATCTCCAGAGGTTCCTGTTCACTGTAATCGACCCCGAAGGACCCCACGCCATCTGCAAGGGCTCTCTCCAGAGCAATGATGGTGCTGCGCCTGGGTGCCTTGGTAATGCCTCCAAAGATCTTCTGAACAGTTCCCAGCGGTACTCCGGAGAGTTCAGCCAGATATTCATTGGAATATCCCAGCTCCTTTTTTCTTTTTTTCATTTCATCAATGGTCATATTTTCAGTCCTTGCTCCATTCATCCCCGTTCATGGCTCTATTATAACCGTTATATTTCCATTTCTCAACCGCAATTTAACCGTTTTTGAGACTGTCAGGCGTATATTTTATTTTTCTGATGCAATGATCAGGTCAAAGTGCTACAATATGAACTGATCAGGAAGCGTAGCTCAGCCGGGATGAGCGTTCGCCTCACACGCGAGAGGTCACGGGT
>JAZUNG010000197.1:0-9241 GCA_045604025.1 Lachnospiraceae bacterium
CCTGAAATATCCTTCGCCGCATGAGCCGAATCCGGAGCCCGGAGTTCCTACCACATGTATCTTCTCAAGCAGCAGATCGAAGAATTCCCAGCTGTCAAAAGGCTTCGGTACCTTCATCCATATATACGGAGCATTAACTCCTCCTGAGATGCTACACCCGATCTCAGTCAGCTTATCTGCTATATAATGCGCATTCCGCATATAGTAAGCCACCTGGTCCATGGTCTGCCGTCTTCCTTCTTTCGAATACACCGCCTGACCGGCCTTCTGAACTATATACGGAGCTCCGTTATATTTCGTGCTGTGCCTTCTGGCCCACATATCATGAAGAGATGTATTCTGCCTGATCAGATCCTTTGGAACTACCGTATAACCCAGTCTAAGTCCGGTAAATCCGGCGTTCTTGGAAAATGAATGGATCTCTATGGCACACTCCCTGGCCCCTGCACATTCATATATGGAATGAGGCATTTCAGGCTCTGATATATATGCTTCATATGCTGCGTCATAGATAATGACCGCGCCGGTCTTGTTCGCATAGTCAACCCACGCCTGCAGCTGGTCCTTCGTTATGGCAGCTCCCGTAGGATTGTTGGGGAAACACAGATATATCAGGTCCACCTCTTTATCCGGTCCGGGAATCTCGGGTAGAAAGCCGTTTTCAATGCTGCACGGAAACAGTTCTATTCTTCTTCCTGCCATGATATTGGAGTCCGTGTACACCGGATAAACAGGATCACAGATACCCGCTATGGAATCCCGGGAGAATATCTCCTGGATATTTCCCACATCGCCCTTGGCCCCGTCAGATACAAATATCTCATCAGAAGTGATATCACAGCCTCTGGCAGCGAAATCTTCTCTGGCAATAGTCTCTCTGAGGAAATCATAGCCCAGATCCGGCGCGTATCCCCTGAAGGTCTCCTTCTGTGACATATCACAGGCAGCGCTGTGAAGAGCATCTATCACCGCGCCGGCCAGCGGCAGAGTAACATCGCCAATACCCAGTCTGATGATACGTTCTTCAGGATGGAGCTTCGAATAGTCGGAAACCTTCCTGGCGATCTGTGAAAACAGATAGTTTTCCGCTACGTCTTTGTAAAATGAGTTAACTTTCAGCATGATCTCATCCTTTCACTTCATATGTCCCTGTAAATACATACTCAGCAGGGCCTGTCATAAATATATGGTTGGTAGCCTCATCCCAGGAGATCAGCAATTCTCCTCCCAGGACCTTTATATATGCTTCTCGGTCTGTGAGGCCGTTCAGCACTGCTGCCACCAGAGTGGCGCAGCATCCGGTGCCGCATGCCAGAGTCTCCCCTGCTCCGCGTTCCCAGACTCTCATTTCCATGTGGCTTCTGTCCGTTACATGAACGAACTCTGTATTTATCCTGGCAGGAAATCTTTCATAGTGCTCGAACAGTGGACCTGTCCTGTCTATTGCCAGACTGTCCAGATCGAAGTCTGCGGATCCTTTCTGACCGGCAAATACAACCGCATGAGGATTGCCCATGGAAACGCACGTAACTTTGTAGACGGCTCCTGCGATCTCCATCTCTTCTCCGATAGCCACATCCATCCCGGAAATAACCGGAACCTCCGCACTGCTCAGGATGGGTTCACCCATATCAACCGTGATCATCCCGGCTGTATCTCCCTCGGGAAACACCTGGATATATTTGACTTTTCCCGCACTTTCGATCGTAAACTCTGTTCCGCCTGTCATCCCATGATCGTAGACATACTTTGCCACGCATCTGATACCGTTTCCGCACATCTCCGCCCGTGAGCCGTCAGAATTGTACATTTCCATCTCGAAGTCAGCCTGCCTGCCCTTATTGATAAATATCAGACCGTCAGAGCCAACCCCAAAATGCCTGTCACTGATATCCCTGGCCAGCTGATGCCTGTCAGGAATATCCGGCTGCTCCATGACACAGTCAATATACACATAATCATTTCCGCAGCCCTGCATTTTCGTAAACTGTATTTCCATACGTATTCCTTTCCTGTCATCTACGCGGTGATCGGTGCTACCCGTATAGTCTGCTCTTCCAGAACGTCCAGAAGTGCCCTGACTGTATCGAGAGAAGTAAATACCGTTACATTATTCTGTGTGGCGCACTGTCTGATAGCCACACCGTCTTCAAAATGTCTTCCCGACAGAACTGCTCTGGTATTGATAACATAGCTGACATTGCCTGAACGGATGGCATCCAGGATCTCGCTGCTGCCTTCGCTCAACTTCTCCATGATCTTTGTCCTGATCCCATGTTTGTTCAGAAAATCACCAGTGCCTATTGTTGCTTCGATATTGAACCCCAGATCGTAAAACCTTCTGATCAGCGGTGTTCCCTCCTCCTTGTCTTCATCTGCTAGCGTGACCAGTATGGTTCCGTAATTGACCAGACGGATACCGGACGCACTTAATGCCTTGTACATGGCTCTGGACAGGTCCGGGTCATAACCTATAGCCTCTCCCGTGGATTTCATCTCAGGCGAAAGATATGCATCCATCCCCTTCAGCTTGGAAAATGAAAATGCAGGGGCTTTTACATACCACATTTTCTTTTCTTCCGGATATATGACGTTTCCTCTGAGCTGCATGGATGTAGCCTCAAGCTGTGCTGACAGGCTTTCTCCCAGCATTACCATCGCTGCTATATCAGGAAGAGAGAAGCCCGTTGCTTTCGAAAGAAATGGTACGGTTCGCGAAGACCGGGGATTGACCTCAATGATATATACATCATCATGTTCATCTGCGATAAACTGAATATTGAACAGACCGCGTATACCTACTCCCATGCCCAGCAGACCTGTGTACTCCAGAATCTTTTCCTTAACTGTGTCCGAGATACTGAAAGCAGGATATACACTGATAGAATCGCCTGAATGCACACCTGTTCTTTCTACCAGTTCCATGATGCCCGGAACAAATACATGTGTACCATCGCATACAGCATCTACCTCCAGTTCTTTCCCTCTGATATATTTATCGACCAGAACAGGTTTTTCCTCACCTATCTCAACAGCAGTTTTCAGATAATGCCGCATATCGCTTTCTTTGGAAACGATCTGCATGGCGCGGCCTCCCAGTACGAAACTGGGTCTGACCAGCACTGGATATCCTATCTCTTCAGCCGCTCTTACACCGTCTTCTATATTCGTCACTGCCCTGCCGTCAGGCTGCGGTATGCGAAGCTGAAGGAGGAGCTTTTCAAACAGATCCCTGTCTTCTGCCCGGTCTATGGCATCGCAGTCTGTTCCTATGATCCTCACTCCTCTTGCCGCAAGGGGATCTGCCAGATTGATAGCTGTCTGCCCTCCCAGAGTCACAATCACACCCTCTGGCTGCTCCATCTCTATGATGTTCATCACATCTTCCACGCACAGAGGCTCGAAATACAGCTTGTCCGAGATCGTATAATCCGTTGAGACTGTCTCAGGATTATTATTTATGATGATAGCTTCACAGCCTGCCTCGCGGATCTTCTGCACTGCGTGGACCGTGGAATAATCGAACTCTATGCCCTGACCTATGCGGATAGGTCCCGAACCGAGCACAATGATCTTCCTCCTGTCCGATACTATGGATTCGTTTTCGTCCTCATATGTTGAATAGAAGTATGGTATATAGCTGTCGAACTCACTGGCACAGGTATCGATCATTTTGTAGACGGGCAGGATCCCTGCGGACCTTCTGAACATATATATATCTTCTTCCCTGGCACCATAGGTTCGGGCCAGTTCTCTGTCTGAAAATCCCATTCTCTTGGCTCTTGCAATTGTCTCCTCTGCCTGCGGGCTGTCCAGGCGAATTCCTGCCAGTTCCTGTTCCATCAAAACGATATTCCGAATCTTGTTTATGAAGAACCGGTCTATCCGGCTTAATGAATGTATCTCTTCCGTGCTCACACCGCGTCTCAGAAGCTCAGCTACGCCGCACAGTCTGTCATCACTGCCGTTTCTGATATATTCCTTCAGTTCAGGAATACCCATTCCTTCGGTATGTGCACTCCTCAGATGATACATACCAACCTCCAGAGAACGGATCCCCTTCAACAGACTTTCTTCGAATGTTCTGCCGATGCTCATTGCTTCACCGGTAGCCTTCATCTGAGTGCCCAGAGTAGTATCCGCATCAGTAAACTTGTCAAAAGGAAACCTGGGCATCTTGGTAACCACATAATCCAGGGAAGGCTCAAATGATGCAGGAGTATTTGCTATCATTATCTCGTCCAGACGCATTCCTACACTGATCTTCGCCGACACTCTGGCGATCGGATATCCACTGGCTTTGGATGCCAGGGCAGATGATCTGGATACCCTGGGATTTACTTCAATCAGATAATAATCAAAAGAATCCGGATCCAGCGCAAATTGTACATTACAGCCACCTTCTATCTTCAGTGCGCGAATAACCTTCAGAGCGCTGTCCCTGAGCATCTGGTATTCGCGGTTGCTCAGGGTCTGTGATGGACATACGACTACAGAGTCACCGGTATGGATACCGCACGGGTCAATATTTTCCATGTTGCAAACAGTGATGGCTGTATCGTTTGCATCACGCATGACTTCATATTCGATCTCTTTGTATCCCTGTACGCTCTTTTCTATCAGCACCTGATGGATCGGAGAAAGAGACAGTGCACGCTTCATGATATCCCTGAATTCATTCAGGTCATGAGCAAATCCTCCCCCGGTCCCTCCCAGGGTAAACGCGGGACGGATCACCAGTGGAAATCCTATTTTATCCGCGACGGCCATTCCTTCTTCCATACTTTCAGCTATGTCAGACGGAAGCACCGGCTCACCTATGTCCATACAGAGCCTGCGGAATCTGTCTCTGTCTTCCGCCTGCTCTATGCTCTCCATATGAGTGCCCAGAAGTTCTACCTGGCACTCCTTCAGAACACCGCTTTTTTCCAGACTCATTGCAAGGTTCAGCCCAGTCTGTCCTCCCAGTCCTGCAAGCAGTGCATCCGGGCGTTCTCTCCTGATCACTCTGGCCATAAATTCCGGATTCAGCGGCTCCATATATATACGGTCGGCGACCTTGCTGTCTGTCATGATGGTGGCAGGGTTGGAATTGCACAGCACCACTTCATAGCCTTCTTCGCGCAGAGCCAGACAGGCCTGTGTACCGGCATAGTCAAACTCCGCTGCCTGACCAATGACTATAGGGCCTGATCCGATCACGAGTATTTTCTTTATATCTGTTCTTTTAGGCATTCGCCCTGCCCTCCGCATATCTGTCCATCATATCTGTAAACTCATTGAAGAGATGTCTGCTGTCTCCGGGTCCCGGCGCTCCTTCGGGATGATACTGTATACCTACAACATGGTCTTCCAGGCTTCTGACGCCTTCAACCGTTCCGTCCAGGAGATTTACATGCGTCTCTATCAGTCTGGTCGTCCTGAGGCTCCTTCTGTCCACTGCATATGAGTGGTTCTGTGATGTGATATCCACCTTCCCGTTCAGGAGGTTTCTGACCGGATGATTTCCTCCTCGGTGTCCGAACTTCAGCTTGTATACAGAAGCTCCAAATGCCAATGAAATGATCTGATGTCCGAGGCAGATGCCAAATATGGGAAGTCGCCCCGCCAGCTGTCTGACTGTATCTATCGTCTCCGGAACATCCTCCGGATTGCCGGGTCCGTTCGAGATAAACACTCCATCCGGATGGATCTTCAGGATATCCCCTGGCGGTGTATTCCAGGGAAATACAGTTACCATGCATCCATTTGCAGCAAGCTCTCTTAAAATGTTCTGCTTCATGCCACAGTCAATGGCTGCCACATGATATCGTGTTTCCATGAACTGATCCGGCACATATTCATATATATGAGCCGTTCCGACTCTGCTTACATGATCTGTTCTGTATTCCCATGCGTTTAGTCTTTCAAGAACCTCTGCAGCATCTGCGTCTGCGTGCACCAGGGCGGATCTCAGGCTTCCATGATCTCTGATATGCCTGGTCAGCTTCCTTGTATCGATCCCCGATATACCTGAGATATGGAACCTCCTCATCACATCTCCCAGTGTCTCCACAGATCTGAAGTTGGACGGAAGATCACAGTACTCCTTTACGACCAAGCCACTCACCGACGGCCTGCTGCACTCATAATCGTCATCATTCATACCGTAATTGCCTATCAGAGGATATGTCATGACTACGATCTGTCCACAATATGAAGGGTCTGACAGGATCTCCTGATACCCTGTCATGGATGTGTTGAAAACCAGTTCGGCAAAACATTCTTCATCCGAGCCAAACCCGTCCCCTTCATATATGCTTCCGTCTTCCAGTATCAGTATTTTTCTCATGTCTCACCTATTAATTCAGATCATATCCGGGCAGGCCCGATCTCTGCGGGTAATAAAAAAGACAACGAGTCGAGAGATATTCTCTCAAAGACCTCGTTGTCTTATTGTTGTAAATATTAGACTTTCAAAATGAGAATGTCAAGCATCGATTTCTTTAACAATATTCTTGACAGAGAAATATATATGGTAGTATTCTTTTTCTGATGAACAAGGGCGTTCGTTTGAGGATGTGGTATATGAGCCTCAGATGAACGTCCCCTTTTTTTATTATTGAATCGATAAAGTGGACATTTTACGGAGATGATCAAATGAAATACACCAAAGAAGAAGTCATGCAGTATGTTGACATGGAAGATGTCAGGTTCATCCGTCTGGCCTTCTGCGATCTGTTCGGCAGACAGAAAAATGCCGCGATCATACCTACGGAGCTGGAGAGGGCTTTCAGGTATGGTATCGGCATAGATGCGACTGCTATCACAGGCTTTGGAAAGAATGTCAGTTCCGACCTGATCCTTCATCCGGATCCGGCTTCGCTCTCATCTATCCCGTGGAGATCGGAAAACGGCAGGGTCATCCGCATGCAGTGCGCATTTTCCTACCCGGACGGGACTCCTTTTGACGGAGACTCCAGATCTATCCTCAAAAAAGCCGTTCAGGACGCTGCGGACCAGGGCATCACTTTTGATTTCGGACCCAAGACAGAATTCTATCTCTTCAAGACCGATGAGAATGGCGCTCCGACCAAAGAGCCTTATGACCAGGCAGGATATATGGATCTGGCGCCTGAAGATAAGGGAGAGAATATCCGCCGTGAGATCTGCCTCACACTCTCCCAGATGGGTATCCATCCGGAGAGCTCACATCACGAAGTGGGTCCCGGTCAGAATGAGATCGATTTCCGTTACTCAGATCCTGTATCTGCAGCGGACAATACCCTGACATTTGCTACCGTGGTCCGTACGATCGCTGCTCGGAACGGACTGTTTGCAGACTTCTCACCCAGACCTCTTCCGGATGCTCCGGGCAGCGGATTCCATATCACCATCTCCGTTCACGACACACATGGAAGAGATGTTCTCCCACAGGTTATAGCGGGTATCATGGCACAGATCAGGGATATCACCATCTTCCTGAATCCGATAGCGAATTCCTATGAGCGTCTGGGCAGCTACAAGGCTCCGGCGTATGTATCATGGTCATCGGAGAACCGTTCACAGCTTCTGCGTATACCTATGGCTCCGGGCAGGTCACCCAGGGTTGAGCTGCGTTCACCGGACCCGTCTTCCAATCCGTATATTGCATTTGCTCTGCTGATATATGCCGGTCTGTATGGCATTGAACATGAGCTGACACTTCCGGACAGTACAGATATCAACCTGGCCACCGCATCAGCTGAAATACAGGCGCAGTATGAAAAACTGCCATCTACGCTCGCGGAAGCCGCGCAGCTGGCCAGAAACAGTGCGTTTGTCAGAGAACATCTGAGTGAAAGGATCATTGACGCATACTGCAATCCGCAGTGATGACCGCAGACATTTACAGACAAGCAAGCTAACCTGAGCACATTTTGAAGAAAGGAGGAGTATATGATCTTCAATGAGCAGACATACAGTGTTCTCATTGTTTCATCAACTGAAAAATTCAGTTCTGCTCTGACACCCCTTCTTTCTCCCGCGCAGTTCTGGCCCGTCAAGAAGGTCTCTCAGGCAGGTGAGGCCAGGCGCGCTGCTCTCGACAGATCATATGACATCGTTATCGTCAACACTCCTCTTAATGATGAGTTTGGCACCACACTGGCCAGCGACATCTGCTCCAAAGGAAGCAGCGCGGTATTGATATTTGTTAAAAATGACATCTACGATGAGATATATTCAAAGGTTTCCGGAAACGGCGTTTCAGTTATGGCAAAGCCCGCTTCTACCCAGCTGCTTCCACAGGTCCTGAATATGCTCTGCTCATTCAGGGAGCGGATCAGATCCTTGGAATCCCGGCAATCATCAGTAGAAGACAGAATTAAAGAGATCAGGTTGATCAACAAGGCCAAATGGCTGCTTATAGACCATTTGAACATGACGGAGGCTGACGCCCATCACTATATTGAAAAAAGTGCCATGGATCAGCGTCTTTCCAAAACAGAGATCGCAAACAGTATCATTCGAACATACAGGGGGAGCGGACAATGACTAAGTATATTTTTGTGACAGGCGGAGTTGTTTCAGGACTCGGAAAAGGGATTACGGCAGCCTCTCTGGGAAGACTGCTCAGGATGAGTGGACTGAAAGTAGCCGCTCAGAAGCTGGATCCGTATATCAATGTCGATCCAGGGACCATGAGTCCATATCAGCACGGAGAAGTATTCGTAACAGAAGACGGCGCGGAGACCGACCTGGATCTGGGACATTACGAACGGTTCATCGACGAGGACCTGAACAGGTTCTCCAATCTGACCACAGGTAAGGTCTACTGGAACGTTCTGAACAAAGGGCGACGCGGCGAATACCTGGGTTCTACCGTGCAGGTCATCCCTCATATCACCAATGAGATAAAGGAATTTGTCTACAGAGTCGGCAAACAGACCGATGCTGATGTGGTCATTACCGAGATCGGAGGTACCATCGGTGATATCGAAAGCCAGCCCTTTATCGAAGCCGTTCGTCAGATCTCGCTGGAAGTCGGCAAGGAAAACAGCCTGTTCATTCATGTAACGCTGGTTCCATTCCTGGCCGGTTCTGATGAGCACAAGTCAAAGCCCACCCAGCATTCCGTCAAGGAGCTCCAGGGCATGGGTATCTCCCCGGATATTATTGTCCTGAGATGTGACGAACCCATCACAGAAGACAGCATCTTCAAGAAGATCGCTCTGTTCTGCAATGTCAGACCTGACTGCGTCATCGAAAACCGCACTATCAA
>JAZUNG010000198.1:0-3705 GCA_045604025.1 Lachnospiraceae bacterium
TATACCCGGAAGAATATCAGAGATATATGATCGGTCTTTCATATTATTCCAGTGAAGACCCGGCAGAGATCTCAGATATCACAGCAGGCGGAGCAGCAGACGAATCCGGACTGAAAGCTGGGGATATTATTACATCCATCAATGGTGTAAAGATCGCAAACGGAACCGAGCTGGGTGAGTTTTTCGAACAGAATGAACTGACCAGTGACGCAGTTGAGATCACATATACCAGAAGAGGCGGGGAGTTTGAAACAACGATGTATCCTCAGCCTGTTACAGGCTATCAGCTGGGATTTACTTACAATCTGGGCAATGTGAAGACGAATGCTCTGGATACGCTGAAATATTCACTGGCTGAAGTGAAATATGAGATCCTGTCAGTTTACAAGAGTCTGGGCGTGCTGATAAGCGGACGAGGCTCTCTGGATATGCTCTCTGGTCCGGTGGGAATAGTTGAGGTGATCAGTGACACATACACAGCATCAGCCAGACAGGGATTCCTGGCGACTCTGATCAATCTGCTGAGTATCATGACGCTTCTTTCAGCCAATCTGGGTGTGGTAAATCTTCTGCCCATACCTGCGCTGGACGGCGGTAAATTTATCCTTCTGATCATCGAGGCTGTCATCAGAAAGCCGGTACCACGCAAGGTAGAAGGTGTTGTAACGGTAGTAGGAGCTGCACTGATCATGGTCCTGGCCATGGTGGTGCTTGTAAATGACGTGCTGCGGCTGTTCTGACGTATGGTTTAGGACCGGCTGAAAACAATAAACAGGTATGACATACAGAGAGAAAACAAAAAAAGTACAGATTGGAAACGTGACCATAGGCGGAGGCAGTCCGATCGCCATACAGTCGATGACCAATACAAAGACCGACGATGTGGCGGCAACTGTAGCCCAGATCCATGCTCTTGAAGCAGCTGGATGCGAGATCGTCAGATGTACAGTGCCTACAGAGGAGGCTGCTCGTGCGATCCGTGATATCAAAAAGGAGATATCCATCCCGCTGGTCGCTGATATTCATTTTGACTACCGTATGGCCATCATGGCCATGGAAAACGGTGCAGATAAGATCCGCATCAATCCGGGAAATATCGGGAGGGAGGAACGTATCCGTGCAGTCGTTGACTGTGCGAAGGAAAGAAACATCCCTATCCGTGTGGGTGTGAATTCCGGCTCGCTGGAGAAGCATCTGGTTGAAAAATACCATGGTGTGACAGCAGAAGGTCTGGCAGAGAGTGCACTGGAAAATATCCGTATTATCGAGGATATGGGCTATGATAATCTGGTCGTCAGTCTCAAGAGTTCCGATATCATCATGTGTGCCAGAGCTCATGAGATAGTGGCGGAGCGGACCGATCATCCGCTTCATGTGGGAATTACTGAATCAGGTACGGTTTTTTCGGGGAATATCAAATCAGCTGAAGGTCTGGGTATCATTCTGTACGCCGGAATAGGAGATACCATCCGGGTATCACTTACGGGAGACCCTGTTGAGGAGATCAAAAGTGCGAAGATGATCCTGCGCAATCTGGGCCTCAGAAAGGGCGGGATCAACGTTATTTCATGTCCGACCTGCGGAAGGACAGAGATCGATCTGATATCGCTTGCAGGTCAGGTAGAGACACTGGTTACAGGCTATGATCTGGATATCAACCTGGCAGTCATGGGATGTGTAGTAAATGGACCGGGAGAGGCAAAGGAAGCCGACCTCGGTATTGCAGGAGGCAAAGGCTGCGGTCTGCTCATTAAAAAGGGTGAGATCATCCGCAAAGTCGACGAAGCAGATCTGCTGGCTGCACTAAAATATGAATTAGACCACTGGAGTAAATAGAATTGAGTTTGTTTTTTGAAGTATTTGAAGGTATACAGTGCCCACAGGAGATCCGGGATTCTCTTGCCGGGCTGACCATAGAAAAGATCACAAGGGTTACTGACGGAGGTTTCCTGCGAGTCAGGACCTCTTCTTTTGATACGCTCTCAGAAGCTATACGGCATACGGCTGAAGAGCTGATCTCACAGCAGGTCCTTGAGGGACAGGTGCAGGTGGTTCTTGAACATACTGTAAACGGACAGGCTGCCTTGGAGGATGTTCATAACACACCTTCTGAACAGATGACGGAGGTAAAGAGCATCCCGGAACCGGTTCCTGACGCTTTCTACGTTTCATATGAAGAGCAGGATGCTTATTATGATATTCCTCCTGCTGCTCAGGAAGAAGCAGAGAATACTGCTCCGGTGTATGAGCAGGCACAGGCGGCTACCGAACCGTCCTCTCCTGATACTTCTGATGACGATTATGAATATATCGACATGAAAGAGCTCATGAGTCAGGTGCCTGAAAGTGTACTGAACGGAAGCAGTTCAGGAAGCTCCTATGCACCAGGAGGCGGAGGGAACAAGCCTTATTCAAATGGCAGGAAATACACCCGCAAGAAGAAGGAAACTGACCCTGACATGATATATGGCAAGTCATTTGAGGGTGTGCCCACTGCTATCAATGATATACTGACCGAGATGCGGGATGTGATCGTTGACGGTGAGATCTGCGCAAGTGAACTGTCCGTGACCAAGAACGGAACGAAGATCCTGAAGGTCGATGTAACAGATTATTATGACACCATCTCCATGAAGCTGTTTCTGGCAGAAGGTGAGGAGGATCTCCCAGACAAGCTGGCAAATGGCATGCATGTGCAGGTCCACGGAAGGATAGAGTATGACAACTATGAGGGTGAGATCATGTTCTCCCGCGTTGAGGGTATCCGCCAGATTGCCAGGCCGCTCTTTGACCGTCAGGACAATGCCCCTGAAAAGAGAGTGGAACTTCATCTGCATACACTGTTTTCAGATATGGATGCAACAACTAATACCGCAAAGCTCCTGAAGAGAGCAGCTTCCTGGGGACACAAAGCCATAGCTATCACGGATCATGGCGTAGTTCAGGGATTTCCTCCGGCATTTCATGATCTGGCAAATCTTAAAAAGGATTATAAGAAGAAGGATCAGGATCTGGATCTCAAGATCATCTACGGCTGTGAGGGATATATTGTGGATGACTATGACGACCCTGTGCTCAAGGATCCCGAAGGAGATATCGTCCCGCTGAAGATAGGTGATGACGGCAAGGTAGAGTTTCCCAGCCCTGAGATGGAGGCTGCCATCGGTAAGGTAAAGAAGAAGCAGTCCCACCATATCATCCTTCTCGCTGCGAATGAGACTGGCAGGATCAACCTGTACAGACTGGTCTCGTTTGCGCATATCAATTATTTCAACAGAAGACCACGTATCCCAAAGAGCGTTCTGGACCGTTACAGAGAGGGCATTATTGTCGGATCCGCCTGTGTGGCGGGTGAACTGATGGATGCCATACTCAGCGATGCCGGTGAAGAACGTCTGAAAGAGATCGTGGATTATTATGACTATCTGGAGATCCAGCCGCTGGGCAACAATGCATTCCTCGTCAGAAACTATGAGAACAATGCCAAAGGCCACAAGGTAAAGGATATGAAGGGTCTGGAGGACCTGAACAGGCGCGTTCTGGAGCTGGGTGACAGATATGGCAAGAAGGTCGTGGCAACAGGCGATGTACATTTCCTGGATCCTCAGGACGAGATCTACAGAAGGATCATCCTGGATGCTCAGAATTTCGAGGATGCCGAAGATCAGGCGCCTCTGTATTTCAAACCCACCCAGGAGATGCTGG
>JAZUNG010000199.1:0-5142 GCA_045604025.1 Lachnospiraceae bacterium
AGTACCGCTATCGCAGTTGGTAACGTCTACCAGGTAGTTCTTCCCGTCGTCCATATTGACGATATTCCACATATGTCTGCCTGCGCCGGTTCCACCGTCCATCAGGCCTGTTGCAGTGATACAGGTGATGTCATTACTGAATGTTGACTGATCGCAGAGGTATTTGAACGACTTCGAATAGCCCTCACAGACTACATTGGTCGTTGTATCTCCATCAAAAACCCAGATGAGCTGCCAGGGATCACCATAAGGAGTATTGTTGTTGTCATCGGCAGCTGCGCTGTTGTAGGAGACCAGATCACAGATCTCATCTTTGTAGCTGGTCAGCTTGTCATAGTCGCCCTCTGAAGCGTGAGCTGCCACGATAGTCTGCGCATTGGCAGCAGCTGCTGCTGCGGTCTGTGCCAGAGATGTATCTACCGTATACTCATTTCCGCCCTGATACCCCTGCGCAACCGAAAATGAATACGTTGCGGTACCACTGGCAAAATAAACGACATACTCACCGTTTTCATACGCAGCTCCTATGCTGTAACTGGCTGAACTGGCCACACCTTCGGTCTTGTCATACCAGTAAAACTCATAAGGGAAATCAGCCAGCAGAGAGCTGTTGACCTGGCCGAGCTCTTCCTGAGACAGCAGTTTTGTCCCCAGAGCATCCTTGGCCTCCTGAGTGATGCTGCTGCCTGAAACCACTTCGCTGACATCCAGATCCGCAGCCGTATAATGCGTATCAGTATATCCCAGCTCTTCAAAAGTGAACTCAAACACCGTGGATGCAAGTCTGCCTGCCGCAATCTCTGCAGCCTTCTCAGCCACGCCGCTGTAAACAGCAGCTGCGGGTCCTGTCAGACTGGAGCCTGCCGTGCGTCTGGCCTTCTTCGCACCGGATGCATCCGATACGATACCGAAAAGCCTGTCCACATAGCCGGCAAAGAGTTCGTCGTTGTTCTCCTCTCCGCCTGCGCCTGCCTGGATAGTCTCAGTGACAGTGACCGGGACGATCTCCAGTGCTGGAGTTTCCACTTCGGTCTCCTGAGCGGGGGCATCCGGCTCTTCTGCTGTAGCTTCGTCGTCAGCTGTTGCCTCGTCCGGGAACTCGTCCTCATCCACGCTGACCGTTTCTTCAGCAGTAGCTTCAGGCACTGATGAAACGTCATCGTCTGCAATAACATTTACAGGCAGTACGCTGACACACATAATAGCAACCATGATCCACGCCAGGATGCGTTTGAGCTTCATAAACATATATCTCCTTTGGTATAAATTGTACAAACCTAATACACCATGATAATAATACCATGTTATGTATGCATAGCATATAGTTCAGTGGAAAATTTTTAAGAAAATTGCAGAATATCTATTGCTCGTTCTCAGTCTTTTCAGGCTGCTTTTTGCCCGGCTTTTTAAAAATAATGAATTTGCTGAACACGTAGTTCAGGATGACTGTAACTACGCTGGCAATTATCTTGATCAGCAGGTCGTTCGCGCCCAGAATGTCTACGAATACCCACAGCATCAGCTCTTCCAGACCCAGTGTGAACAGCCTGGCCAGAACGAACTCGCCTATTTCTTTGAAGACCGGACCTGCGCCGGTCGCCTTGCTCTCAAATACCCAGATCCTGTTGGTGATGTACGCGAATGCGACAGCAACGACCCATGATATGGCGTTGGCCACCAGATCGTCCAAATGCAGCACTCTGGTCAGCAGAAAATAGCATGCGTAATTAACGATCGTCGTAAATACGCCAAACATCAGATAGAGAAAGTATTCTTTTATCTTTAACCAGAGTTTTCTGATCATATGCAGTATATGTTCATGCCGCCGCTCGTATTGCAGCGTGGTGTTGCGGCAGTTCGCTTCTTTTCAATTTATGCTATGCTGTCCGGCCACGCATTGTCATGCTGCGTTGCGGCAGTTCGCTTCCTTTTATCTTACTTCTGTCAGGTGGTCACCTTCATAGATACAGGTCATCTCGATATGGTCAACCCCCGCGATCAATGGCTCCAGGAAATATTTGTCTCCTTCCCAGAGGTTGAGGCTGGTCACCTGTTCCTTCGGAATCCACCTGAGTTCACCCTCATTACAGTCGAAAGCAACGCTTGTTGCAGTCCCGGCAGCTGCTTGCCCGGTCGTGTTTCCCACCGGGTCTGCCCCATCATACCCGGACGCAGTATACAGATACATGTCCTCATCCGGCAGCACATCCGAAACAAAATGGATCACACCATGAAACTGATACTCCGTAAGAGTCAGTCCGGTTTCTTCCCAAACCTCTCTCTTCAGGCATGCGTCAGCATCCTCGCCCGGCTCAAACTTGCCGCCGATGCCGACCCATTTGCCCTCGCAGGGGTCATTTTCCTTCTTATTGCGGAACAGCATGAGATAGCAGCCGTCCTTTTCGATGTAACAAAGCGTCGAGTTGATCATGTCCTGTAGATTGTACCCTCACGGACTGTTCTTGTCAAAACAAAGTTCCTTACGATCGAGTATTGCTATAGATCATCTGCAAAACAAAAGCAGCGGCCGGCCCTTTCGGGTCAGCCGCCACTTTTAGTTGTTCAATTATGGGGCAAAACTTATATCAGAGGTAAATATGTCACAAACGTCTGCTAGTTGTATATGTATCTGGCTGTACCAGCATCCATCACAGACCCACCTATTGCTGGGAATCAGTCAACAGCGATCATCTATTACTGATAATCAATCGATAGTGATCATCTTCGGAGCTACGGGTTCGGGTTCTTTCTCCTTCGGAATCTCGAGCTTCAGGATGCCATCGTTATATGCAGCCTTGATATCCTCTTCCTTCAGATAATCACCTACATAGAAGCTCCTCTTGCATGTGCCCTCGAAGCATTCCTTGCGGATGAACTTACCGTTCTCTTCGCTGGTCAGCTCGTTCTTCTTGGTTGCTGTTACTGTCAGGTATCCATCCTTCAGCTCTGCCTGGATGTCTTCCTTGGCAAATCCCGGAAGCTCCATATCAAGTACATATCCGTTTTCTTTCTCGCGGATGTTGGTCTTCATGAGCTTGCTGCCTGTTGCAGTGTCGCTGGTGCCTGAGAAAAACGGTGATCTGAACATCTCGTTAAACAAGTTATACATTGGATCTCTTCTAGTTGTTAAATACATGGTAGTACCTCCTTCATATGAAGCCGCCTGCGGGACCTTTCGCCCCGCGTCTGCGGTATTTGTTTTATTTGTTATACGTAATATAGCACATGCTATTAGCACTGTCAAGTGTTGAGTGCTAATTTTTTTAAAAAATATTTTAGTCCGCTTTACCGGGCATCTTTAAAAAAATTTGCGGACCATTTCTGATCCGCAAATCGAAAGTCTTGTATAATAACCAATGATCACAGCTTAGTTACGTTAGTTGCCTGAGGTCCCTTCTCACCCTGAACGATCTCGAACTCAACCTCAGCGCCCTCATCGAGAGTCTTGAATCCTTCCTGATTCAGTCCGGTATAATGAACAAATACGTCCTTACCTTCCTCGTCGCAAATAAAGCCATAACCTTTCTGGTTGTTAAACCATTTTACAGTACCCTTCTGCATCTTCTTGCTTCCTCCATTAAATTGCATATAAAAAACGCGCCGTCCAGGCCCCCTCCGAAATTGCCTGTGGTAGCGCATTTTCTTGTTCGTTTATGAATTTAGCACAATTTCAGCTATGTGTCAACATATAATATTGCAACAATTTGTACACAATGTTCGGATTAAATACAATCTCAGACCGTTTATGATTGCATATTATATGCACCCATGTTTGCATTCATTATGCATTATAATAATATATTATATTATATACTGCATATTTATGCATTTCTTTATGCCGCTTCATTTTTGTATTTATTAAGTACAAACGCAAAAAACTATCAACAAAATCTACTTGTCAGGTATTTTTGTATACATTTCCACTCACGTTCGCAGATTATGATCTTCTTACTTGTCAGTGTCTCCGATGATACCTATCTTCTTCGCTGCACTCTTTATCTTCGCAAACTCCAGCAGCTCTTTTATCTCGTCCACACTGTACGTATAATCTGTATTACAGAAGTGGCAGTTGACCGTGATAGGCTCGCCGTCAGCGATGATCTGCTCCAGCTCATGCTTGCCCATGCCTATCAGTGCTCTGGCGATATGCTCCTTGGAGCAGTTGCATTTGAACTGCGTCTCTACCCTGCCGATGATCTCCAGACCGAACTCGCCGATCACATACTCCAGGATCTCTTCCGGACCCATGCCATCTTCCATCATAGCCGTAACTGACTTGATGCTGTTCAGCTTCTCCTCCAGTTTGTCAATGATCTCGTCGCTCACACCCGGCATCAGCTGAATGACAAATCCACCAGCCTGCTGCACGGTATTGTCCTTGTTCATCAGCACGCCCAGTGCCACACTGCTCGGTGTCTGCTCGCTCTTTGCGAAATAATATGTCAGGTCATCAGCAACCTCGCTTGTACCCAGAGGCACCTGACTGACGTAGGGCTCCTTCATGCCCAGATCCTTGATGACCGTCATTTCACCGTATCCGATGGCCGCGCCTACATCCAGCTTGCCCGCGTAGTTCGGCGGGATCACGACTATGGGATTGTCCGCGTATCCCTTGACGTTGCCGTGCGAATCCGCTGTAACAGTCAGCTTGCCTGCAGGTCCGTCACCCTTCATCGTGATGGTCAGCACATCGTCTTCGCCCTTCATCATGATGCCCATCATGGCGCCGCCCATCAGCAGCCTTCCCAGCGCCGCAGTCACCACCGGTGAGGAATCGTGGTGCTGCCTGGCAGTCTCCACCAGCTCTGTCCCACGGATCGCAAACGCCCTTATCTTCATGTCAGCCGCAACGGCTCTCAGTATATAATCGCTCATAAACATTTCTCCTGTTTTATCAATCCCGCTTATTCTATCACTGTTAATGCTCAGATTCCATATTTGATTTATGTTTTATAAAAAGCTATAATCAGAGCTGTGAAACGCAACATTCTGGATTACATCAAATATATATCGCGCCGCAATCTGATCGCGCCATGCATCGTGCTGGCTGTGATCGCTGTTTTGCTGTTCGCTCTTCCGTTCAGAGCCGTACTGCTTCCGGAGGAAGTAACCACTATTGATGAGATACACGCAGCGGCTAAA
>JAZUNG010000200.1:0-6871 GCA_045604025.1 Lachnospiraceae bacterium
CTTATATGGACCTTCACCTTGAAGATGAAGATTCACTTTCTGAGAAATTCTACAATAAAGAGCGCGGAAAGATCGATATTGCAGTGTTCAGATTTCCGCGCATATCCAATTTTACTGACTTCGATGTTTTTGAACAATTTGATGATGTATCCGTAAGATATATCACCGGTATTCATGAACTGGGCAGCCCCGATATGATAGTACTTCCGGGCTCCAAGAGCACGGTATCAGACCTCGAATGGATGAAGGAAACACATCTGGCAGAGGCTGTGAGCGCATTTGCCGCGAAAGGGAGGCCTGTTTTCGGTATCTGTGGGGGCTACCAGATGCTGGGTATATCTGTATCTGACCCCGACGGAGTTGAGGGAACCACAGACCGTGGAGAGGTTTCCGGACTGGGGCTTCTTCCTACAAAGACAGTTCTTACAGGCTCCAAGCTCACCAGACAGTATACCGGGCAGTTTGTTCACGCAGAAGGCATATTCCGAAGCCTTGCAGGCAAAACCGTGGAAGGTTATGAGATCCACATGGGACAGACCGAACCTGCCTTCGCTGAAGATAATGCACAGGCGGAAGAGCCCATGGCAGAATTCACATCCGGCGGGACAGGATCATGCAGAGGAAATGTATATGGAACCTATGTCCATGGAGTTTTCGATAAAAGGGAGATTGCAGCTGAGATCATCAGAGTCCTTGCCGAAAACGCAGGCGTGCAGATCGATACTGACAGAGTGACAGATCAGAAGCAGTTCAAGGAAAGCCAGTATGATCTGCTTGCTGATACCATGAGACAATATCTGGATATGGATGCGATCTACGGAATGCTGCAACTGGAAAAAAGATAGTTATGGATATTTACGGAAAGATACGATCACGATGGGATACGATAGCCAAGCCGCTGGACGGGCTGGGTGTACTGGAGGACCTGATCTGCAGGATCGGTGCCGTGCAGGAAACCGTCACACCTGATATCAGCCGCAGATGCGTACTGATCATGTGCGCCGACAACGGCATCGTAGAGGAAGGTATCAGCCAGACCAGTCAGGATGTGACATATACCGTGGCTTCCTGGATGGGCAGGAATGAGAGCTCCGTCTGCCATCTGGCGCAGGTTGCCAGGGCAGATGTGATCCCGGTCGATATCGGTATATGTTCACCGAATACTCCGGAAGGCGTGCTGGACAGAAAGGTGGTTCAGGGAACCCGAAACTTCCTGAAGGAGCCTGCCATGACATCTGAAGAGTGTCATCAGGCGATCGATACCGGCATAGAGCTGGTCAGAAAGTGCAGGGAAAGGGGCTATACGATAGCCGCATCCGGAGAGATGGGTATCGGAAATACAACCACTGCTTCCGCACTGGCGGAAATATTCCTTGGAGACGGCTCAGGCAGCCTGGTGGGAAGAGGAGCAGGTCTGGATGACAGCAAGCTGAAGAATAAAAGACAGGTAGTTAAGAAGGCATATGAGCTGTACAGCGCTCTGGAGCCGTTTGATGTGCTGCGTTCCATAGGCGGAGCGGATATAGCAGGGCTTGCAGGCATCTTCATAGGTGGAGCCAGATATAACATGCCTGTGATCATAGACGGTGCCATTAGCGCTATGGCTGCGGTATGTGCGGAACTGATCGAGCCGGGTGCAAAAAAAAGCATGATACCGTCTCATATAGGAAAAGAACGGACAGTAGAGGCAGCCCTTAAGTTCCTGGGATTGGATGAGTTGGCCATGATCCATGGCAGACTGGCCCTTGGAGAGGGGACAGGAGCAGTCATGATGTTCCCGCTGCTGGATATGGCTCTTGATTATTATCTTCATGCACTGCGGTTTGAAGAGACCGCGGTGGAACAGTACGAGAGGTTTTCAAAATGACGATCACTGTGATAGGAGGACCGGACAGCGGCAAGTCTCTGCAGGCAGAGACGCTTGTTTGCGATATGTCTGACAGTGATCATCGGTATTATATAGCGACCATGATCCCTTACAGAGAAGAAGGAAGGGCCAGGGTCGAAAAACACCGCCTGATGCGCGAAGGCAAAGGATTTATAACGATAGAGCAGGCTATGGATGTATCTGAGGCTCTTAAGGGGATCCGGTCACCCGAAGATGCAACAGTCCTTCTGGAGTGTATCACCAATCTGGCGGCAAATGAGATGTTTGAGCGAGGCTGCTATGATACGGCAGCCCTTACAGATAAGATCATCACAGATGTGAAGAAGATCCGAGATTCAGTCAGGAATCTCGTGATAGTGAGCAACAGATTTGAAGAGGATGCTTCATTTGACCATGAAACCCGCCTCTATGTACAGCTGATGAATGATCTGAACGATGAATTGAAGAAGATATCTGACCGGTGTGTCATGATAAGGCAGGAGTGACCATGAAGGCAGCCAGGGCGTTTGCCATAGCTTTTTCCCTATATTCCAGGATACCTATGCCCAGGTTTGACTGGAAAAAAGAAGATATGCGTCTGTGCATAGCCTTTTTTCCGTGGGTAGGTGCTGTGATCGGTCTGGTTTATTATGGCGTTGTACATTTCGGGAAACTGATCAAGATCCCTGATATAGCGCTGGTCCTCATAATGACAGCGGTTCCGCTGCTCATTACGGGCGGTTTCCATGTGGACGGATACATGGACACCAAAGACGCCCTGAATTCTTATAAATCCAGAGAAGAAAAACTGAAGATATTAAAGGATCCGCATACAGGCGCATTTGCTGTGATATGGCTGGGAATATGCGGACTTGTATATATAGCAGCTCAGATGGTCATGATATCGGACGAGGCTGTACCTATGCTGGCAGGCGTGACCGCCTGTGGTTTTGTGCTGGCAAGATGCATGTCCGCTTTCTGCGTGATACTGCTGAAGCCCGCCCGCGATGACGGTATGATGAAGCAGGAGTCAGAAGATGCCATAAGAGCCAGGAAGGGCAATCTGATCATTCTGGCAGTAGAGACCGCTGCAGTCCTGGCCGGCATGTTTCTTTTTGACTGGAAAGCGGCTGCATTTGCAGTGGCGGCAGCCATATGCTGGTGTCTGATCTATGCAAACAGATGCAGCAGGATATTTGGCGGAACAACAGGTGACACTGCCGGATATTTTCTGGTTAAGTGTGAGGTTTATATGACAGTGGCTGTAGCGGCTGCTGCATTGATCTTTTCATGAACGGAACAGACAGGAGCATACACTGCATTCTGATCAGGCATGGTGCCACGAAAGGAAATGCAGAGAAAAGATATATAGGATGCAGGACTGATGAGCCACTCTCTGTCATCGGGGCAGCAGCCATCAGTAAAGATATCGCGGCCGGCAGGGACGACCTGGTATTTACCAGTCCCATGAAGAGGGCTGTGGAGACTGCGGAGCTGATGTTTCCCGGTCTTACCGGGATCGTCATAGAAGAACTGACAGAAACCGATTTCGGACTGTTTGAAGGAAAGAATTACCTGGAGCTGAACGGAAACGCTGAGTACCAGAGCTGGATAGACAGCGGAGGGACAGCACCGTTTCCCGGTGGGGAGTCACCGGATGAGTTCAGAGCCAGATCGGTCAGAGGGTTCGAGAAGGCCCTTAGATCCTCGCTGGAAGCAGGATGTGACAGGATATGGATCGTTGCTCATGGCGGCACTCTGATGTCTGTCATGAGCCATCTGACAGGAAAAGACTATTTTGACTTCCAGGTCAGCTGCGGTCATGGGTTTGAGATATGCTGCACAGTCAATGCAGGCCCTGATGGAGAGCTGAGGTATGAATGTACTCATTGGCAGCCGTGGAGGTCAGATGTGGGCAGGGAGAAACTATGATCGGATATCATATAATAGCACTGGCAGCAGGTGTCATACTGGATCTGATCATCGGAGACCCTTATTGGATGCCGCATCCGATCCGTCTGATAGGACGTTTTATCGGATGGCTGGACAGGAGGGCACTCCCCGAAGAGATACGTTCACGTACAGACGGCACAGATGAGGCTGCAGCTGGTCCCGCCAGAGATCAGGCTGCTGAGCGCAGGAAGGGACGTCTGATCGTACTGGCAGTTACTGTATCCACATTCCTGGTCACGGGAGCGATCATTGTGGGAGCATATCTGATCTATCCGTGGGCCGGATGCGCAGTCGAAGCCATCCTTACCGCGTATATTCTGGCCGCAGCAAGTCTGCGCAGGGAAAGCATGAAGGTATGCACTGCGCTGCTGAAGGGCGATGTCACACAGGCCAGAAGAGCAGTTTCCATGATAGTGGGACGTGATACTGAAGCATTGGACAGTGAAGGCATTGCCAAGGCAGCGGTTGAGACAGTTGCCGAGAATACCTCTGACGGAGTTATCGCTCCGTTTCTGTATACAGTTATCGGAGGACCGATACTCGGGATGCTGTACAAATCGGTCAATACCATGGATTCGATGATCGGATATAAGAACAACCGCTACATTGATCTCGGAAGAGCAGCTGCGAGACTGGATGACGTGGTAAACTTCATACCTGCCAGGATCAGTGCATGGCTGATCATATCTGCGGCCTTTATAGTGGAGCATTTTGGAGGAAAGAAGAGAAAACTCTATAGCGCGTCCAGAGCTGTGAAAATATTTAAGAGAGATCGCTTTAACCATAAGAGTCCGAACTCTGCACAGACAGAGAGTGCTGTAGCAGGAGCTCTGGGCGTCATGTTGGCAGGGGATGCTTATTACTTTGGGAAGAAGGTCAGCAAGCCTACCATTGGAGACGCAATGCGTTCGGTAGAGCCTGAAGATATCAGACGTACAAATAAACTGATGTATATCGCATACCTCGCTGCAGCTATCATCTGTACGGGAGTATGGGTGATCATATATTTCACCACCAGGTGATATTACGGATACAGAATGGAACACGTTACATTCAACAGTATATATAACGGACTGGTATCCACCGCTCCTCATGGGGGCGATGTCTACAGCCATGACGTGGATCTGGATTTCTCGGTAAATACAAATCCATGCGCGGACACGCTGCTGAGGGCTGTATTTTCAGGGAACTATGAGGAACTGGAGGATACGCCTTTCTTAAGCAGGTATGTGGATGCTTTTTCGCAGGTAAAGGATGCTGCCATGCGCGGGCTGCAGCTGGCGGTTCAGTATCCGGATCTGAGATGTGAGGTGCTTAAACGTGAGATATCGCACATGGAACACGTTGAGCCGGAGCGCATAGTCTGCGGAAACGGAGCTTCAGAGCTGTTTATGGCCATTGTGCGTGCCGTAAGGCCTGCCAGGGCGTTGATTGTGGCGCCATGCTATTCCGGATATGAATACGCATTGAACGCGGAAGGCTGCGATATCCTGAGATATGAACTGAAGGAAGATAACGGCTTCACAGTGCAGGAGGATCTGCCGGAGATGCTGACAGATGCTATCGATATCTTCTTCCTTGCACAGCCGAACAACCCGACAGGCAGGCTCGTAGAGTCACAGCTGATGGACAGGATAGTGCAGTCATGTGAGGAGAAAAACATTATCCTGGTTACAGATGCATGTTTCTATCCGCTGGCAACAGATGGACTTCTGGCAGCAGAAGGAAACCACGTAATAGTGAAGGCATTTACAAAGACCATGGCTATCCCTGGACTCAGACTCGGATATCTGACCTCCGGCAGCCGGGAACTGAAAGAAAAAATAGAATGTCAGCTGTCAGAGTGGAGTGTGTCATCTGTCGCGCAGGAGGCAGGATGCGCTGCAGCGCGCGTGTGTGCCCGGACAGACTTTCTGGAAGCATCCAGACAGTATATAGCCCGTGAAAGGAAATATCTGAAGAACAGGATCGAGGCAGCAGGACTTACGGTTTATGACAGTGATACCTGTTATCTCCTGGTTAAAGGGAGGCCCGGAATGTGGAATCTGCTGCTGGATGAGAAGATACTGGTCAGAAACTGTGAGAACTTCTCAGGACTGGGACCGGAGTATATCAGGATAGCCGTAAAAATGCATAAAGACAATATAGTTCTGGCAGAACAGATCGCATCATTACTGAGATAAGAGGAGACCGAATGAAGACAGAGCATGTGCTGCCGGCTGATATCGAAAAAAGGAGCTTCGAGATCATCGCCGGTGAACTGAGAGGCAGAGGAATAGAGCTGGCAGAAGAAAACCGCAAGGTGATCATGCGTGCCATTCATACAACAGCTGATTTCGACTATGCGGATACGCTGACGTTTTCAGAAGGCGCCGTGGAGACCATCAAAGAACTCATCCGGAACGGTGCATATATCGTGACGGATACCAACATGGCGCTGGCAGGCATCAATAAAAAGAAGCTGGCTTCATTTGGCGGGCAGGCTGTATGCTTCATGGCAGATGAGGACGTAGCGAAAGAGGCAAAAGAGAAGAATACTACCAGAGCCAGCGTCAGCATGGAGCATGCCGCCAGGATAGACAGGCCTGTGATATTTGCGGTCGGAAATGCGCCGACGGCACTCATCACACTTAAGGCTATGATGGATGAAGGCAGGTTCAGACCGGCATTTGTTATCGGGGTTCCTGTAGGATTTGTAAATGTTGAAGCTGCCAAGGAACTGATCCTAGAAAGCGATGTACCGTATATCATCAACCGGGGCAGAAAAGGCGGAAGCAATGTGGCGGCAGCGATCGTAAACGCGGTCCTGTACGATATGTGATATTAAAATGAGATATGGATTTACGACCGGAAGCTGTGCAGCTGCGGCAGCGAAGGCTGCTGCATGGATGCTGCTTTCCGGAACAGATAAAGAAAATATAACGGTCATTACCCCGAAGGGGCTGGCATTCGACGCGGAAATACTGGATATCTCGCGCACGGAAGATGCGGTCAGCTGCGCGGTGAGAAAAGACGGCGGAGACGACCCTGATAAGTCGGATCGTAGCCATG
>JAZUNG010000201.1:0-16412 GCA_045604025.1 Lachnospiraceae bacterium
CAGAGACAGCTCATCAACTTTTTGCGAAAGGAAGGTGATGGTCTCGAAGCTGGCTTCTGTTTCCGCCGAGCAACCTACAAACGCCGCATAATAGCTGAGCCCGTAATCATCGACCAGATAGCGGAAAGGGAAGCGATCTCCAAAAAGAAGTGTCTTACGAGAAGAACTTGAAACAACTGCCTGATACTCCGCATCCAGCGCATTCAGTTTTTCTATATAGTCTGAGGTGTTCTCTTTGTAGGAATCGGCATGGCCCGGATCGATCTTTTGGACAGCCTGTGAAACACTTTCGACAAGGACAGACGCATTTTTCAGTGAGAGCCAGACATGCTCGTCGTACTCAATCTCATCATCCTCGTGTTCGTGATCCTCGTCATGTTCATCGTTTTCATCCTCATGCTCATGATCTTCCTCCTGCATGCCCTCGATCACTTCCTCTTCCTTTACGGCGTCGCCCAGGACATCCAGCAGATTGATAATGATCATATCCTTGTTCGTCGCTTCCTGCAGCGCGTCGTCCACCCATTCATCGGATTCACCGCCGACGTAGATAAACAGATCGCAGGTCGAGATCTTCAGGATATCGTCTGCGGTGGGCTGGAAACTGTGGAGATCCACCCCGGTATCGAGAAGCATCGTCACGTCAGCCTCTGCCGGGTTGTCCCCGAGGATGTTCATGACCCAGTCATATTCAGGGAAAATAGTCGTTATGATTTGGATCCTGCCGGCATCAGCAGCAGGCTGGCCGCTCGAACTGCAAGCGGACAGGCACCCTGCCATGAGCAGGACAATGATCAAAAAAGAAAAAGCCTTTTTCATTATAAAACCTCCGGAGATTCGTGTTTTGAATACAAAAACACAAGGGCAGACGGATACCCAAAATGGGTATAGTTCACCCTTGCCGGAGGTCTCTTTAATTATTCAGTCGGACTTTTCTGGAGATAAGAGTATCAGAAGATACTGCTATGACAAAAAGAACTGCTCCAAGCAGAACGAACAGGAATGGAATGATGACAGAAGACGATACGGAGATTCCGTCACCGATGCTCCGCAGCGTATTTTCGCACTGCTGGATGCAGGCACAGATCGGGCAGTCTTCTCCTGAGCATTCATGATCCGCTTCGGCGGCAATATAGAAAGCAGAAAACAACATGATAACAAGCATCATCAGTCCCATGATGCATGCCGTAATTCTTATGATCGCGGATCCTTTCGAATCACGCATCGCTGTTTTCCCCCTTCCTTACGTTTTTATTCGGCCATATCACATGCATTGTTCACACAGTCCGTAAAACACCGTGCGCATGGGGTTCAGTTTGAAGCGGTGCTCTGAGAGGAGATGCGACTGTATTTCTTCCACTTCCTCACAGTGCAGATGGATCAGCTTTCCGCATTTCTCACACTTACAGTGAAAACAAATTTCCGCATCCTTATGACTGTCCGGTTCTACATATTCAAAGCATGCAGGGCTGTTCCCGTCGAGGGTATATTTCGTTATGACCCCTTCATCAACCAGACTTTCCAGATGCCGATATATCGTAGATTGTCCGATCGGTGCGTCTTTGGATCTGAAGTATTCGCACACGTCGGCGGCTGTAACATGAATTCCCGGAACGGTTTCGAAATAGCCCAGCAGGATTTCCCGTTGTTTTGTTTTGTACTTCGATCGTGAATTCATTTCATACCTCCGTGTTCGAATATGGGAACTATTCCCAATTATATCAAAGAGTTTGAGATAGTCAAGCAATTCGGGAATAGTTCCCGAATTTGATCATGATGAGCAATGACACCAGAATACAAACATGAAATACTGAACTGCTTTATAATACAGCAGCCCGGTATTTCATGTTTCCCAACCTGTCAGACAGATGCCCAAATCATTTATGATCAAAACTTTCTTATGGGCATCCGCCTTTGTATCCGTCCCATGTATTTTTATGTTTTGAATTTCCCAATGCTTTAGAACAGCTCTTTGCTCATACGGTCTATCTCTACGGAAACTCTATCCATAACTCCCGGGAATGAGCTGGCAGGAACACCTGCTGTCAGGCAAGGAATGAAGTTGTTGCCCTTGCACTTTCTGCATGCGCGCTCTACTTCTGCCCTGATCGCTTCATCTGAAATATCAGGAAGGTCGATCACACGTGATTCGATCTCGCCCATGAATGTGATCTGGCCTGCATACTGCTTGCAGAGTGTCGGCAGATCATTTGCAGGGAAGCATCCCTGCCAGATATCAATGCCCATCTCTATCATAGAAGGAACCAGGTTTGCGGAATAGGAATCATTGTGATGGATGATGACCTCTACTCCTCTTTCCTTCCAGTAGCTGTAGATCCTCTTGTAGTAAGGAGTAAAGAACTCATCAAACATGGCCGGATCCAGGAAAGAATTAACTGCGCTGCCCCAGTCATCATGATGAAGGACAGCCTTGATGGAAGGAACATTGTCCATGATATTCTTTGCATAATCCAGCTCTGCCTGAGTGATAAACTCGATAAATGCATGTGTCTCTTCAGGCTCCTCATAGAAGCTGACCATAGCCTCTTCCATGCCCATCATGGCATGCAGACGCTCGAACAGTCCCTGAGTAGACAGAGCGCATGGAAGCTTGCCTTCCGCTGCTCCCTTGGCTGCCCAGCCGTTCAGCATGCCCCAGAAATCCATTGCCTGAGGGGGCGGTGCTACAGGCAGGTGTGTGACCTTCTCTCTCCATTCGGTAACCTCGTTCATTACCTTGTGCGCTGCGTCATGTACAGGGAAAGGTCCCATCTGATCTTCAGGGAATCTCCAGAATACTCCATACTGATCATAACCTTCTTTTCCAGGCTCAAGCGGATAATCAGCCATGTAGTAAGGCGTTGGGAACAGGACTTCAACAAATTCCCACTGATTTACGAACCTGTCCGGATGTCCGTCGGCTTTCATGGTTTCCCTTAAGTTTTCCAATACGGTTAACATCTTGGCTCCTCCTTAATAATTATAGATCACTCATTAATAAAGGTCTGGCTTTATAAAGATCTCAAAGCGACCTGATAAAAAACCAGGTATTATAGTTAGTATAATACCTGGATATCTATAGCACAATAGTTATGTATTAATTTTATACAGATTAATATGTGATCAGCTTTCCTTCCCTTTCAGCATAGTCTATTATCTCTTTCATCGCCTGGTTTGTGCTGCCTATAGAAACGCCTGCATTGATCACGTACTCACAGCGCTCTGCAGCAGCCATGGCCTTCTTCATGGTTTCTTCGGAAATGGTCTCAAAAGGCTGTTCTGTGATCACTTCTGCCGCCAGAAGTCTGGCCAGCTGATAATCTGTATCATTGGTATATAGTATCCCGGCAATGAACGGTCTGTTTTCTTTCTGAAGCTTCCTGTAGACGGGGATCCCCGTCCCTCCGGAAGACAGTACCAGTACCTGTGCCTCTCCCTGAGGCTTCGGCAGTTCTATGCTTCCAAACAGTGGATCAAAGAATCCGTTGTCGATATCATAAAGCTCCCGGATCAGCTCTTCCCGGAATATCTCCTCAGGGGCACCATCCATGAAGATATGGTCTCCCTTGACACACAGTATCCTGTCTGAGATCTTCATGGCCAGATCTATCTCATGCAGCGACATGATCACAGTGATATTGTTGGCCTTGGCCATCCTCCTCAGGATAGCCAGGAGCTCCAGCTTGTGGCGTATATCCAGGAAGGATGTGGGCTCATCCAGAAGCAGGATATCTGGTTCCTGACATATCGCGCGGGCCAACAGTACACGCTGTCTCTGACCGTCGCTGATAGCGTTGAAATCCTTATTTCCTATATCCTCAGCCTGCACAGTGCGCATGGCCTCTTCCACCTTGTTTTCATCCTCTGCAGTGAGGATACCTAATCGTCCGGTGTATGGATATCTTCCGGTTGCCACCACATCATGGCAGGTCATCAGTTCAGTCCGCTTACGCTCAGTCAGGACAACCGCCATCTTATACGCCAGTTCTTTATAGCTGTACTCCCTTATTTCCCTGCCGTCAAAATGGACGCGACCTGAAACCAGATCCAGCTGTCTGGAGATACTCTTCAGAATGGTGGATTTTCCTGCGCCATTCGGTCCGATCAGGGTAACTATCTCTCCCTTGCTGATACCTATCTCTATATCGCTTATCAGCGGTTTGCCATCGTATCCGACTGACAGTTTATCCAGATGAAAATAATACTGATCCATAGCGCCTCCTGTCATGATCTGGAACGATGCCTTTTTATCAGCATGAATATTACGACCGGAGCACCAAAGAATGCTGTGACGGTACTGATGTTGAGTTCCGTGGGAGCAAATGCCATGCGCGCTATCAGATCACAGACCATACAGAACACAGCTCCTCCGAGGAATGTAGCGGGTATGACCACTATCGGCTTGGCAGTGCCCAGCAGCCTCTTGATCAGGAACGGGACTGCTATACCCACGAATGATATAGGCCCTGCAAATGCAGTCACTACAGCGGACAGTACGCTGGAGAGGAAGATCAGCAGCACACGGAATCTTTTTATGTTCACACCCATGCTCTGCGCATAAGCTTCTCCCATCTGAAACGCGCCTATGGGCTTGGCCATCAGGAATGTGAACAGAAATGTCAGGCCGACTATCACCAGACTGAAATATACATTTTCCCAGTTCATGCCCGAGAAGCTTCCCTGAGACCATCCATGAAGGTTTACGATGTCAGAATCCTGCGCAAATGTGATAATGAACTCCGTAATGGCTGAACATATGTAACTGATCATGATCCCGGCTACCAGCAGCGCCGACATGTTGCGTATAGCCCTGGAAACCAGCAGGATAAAGCCTGTGGCCATGAGAGACCCTATGAACGCCGCAATGATCATAGCCCACGAAGAAAAGCTGCCAAAATGCCTGATAAAGAATATCATCATTATCGCAACGATCATTTTTGCTCCTGATGATATTCCGAGAACGAACGGACCCGCGATCGGGTTTTCGAAGAATGTCTGCAGCAGGAATCCTGCCAGAGCCAGTGCTCCTCCCAGAAGCGCTGCCATCAGGCATCTAGGGATCCTGATACGCATTATGATATTGTAGTCATCTCCCCCGCGCTCCAGTCCGAAAATGATCCGCAGGATCCGTCCGACCGGGATACTGACATTTCCGGTATTGATATTAATGATCAGTACCGCGATGCCGATAGCGACAAGAATGACAAAGACAAGCGCATATCGGAGCCTTCTCTTTCTGTTTTCCAGATGGAAGCTATTTGTTATCCCAGTGGTGTCTGACTGTGTACCCATTCTATTCTGCCTTGCTCAAAAATACCATTTCCGAAGGATCGCCGCCCGTCAGCATCCTGTTCAGGTCTGTGATAAGATATCCAAGCGTGGCCGTGGACTGATACCATGCACTGTCTACGGTCCAGACATTGTTCTCCTTCACCGCCCTAAACTCTGAGAACAGCTCGTTTTTGTCGATCAGATCTGCTGCCTTCTTCAGCGGCTCCTCAATGGTTCCATTATATATGATATAGTCTGCATTTACCGCAGAATTGTAAAATTCCTCGAATGACATCCTGATGGATGCGCTGTTGCTGTCCGGATTTGTCAGATCCTCGAATATATACCTGCCTCCTGCCAGTTCGATCATATTGGGTATAAAATCGTCTGACACTCTGGTCGTGATCGTCCTGTTTGAATTGACCGCGAAGAATGCCACGGTCTTACCAGTGTTGTCAAAATCCTGAAGATCATCCAGTACAGCCTTCTGCTCGTCAAAGCGCTCCTCGGCTAGCTCCTCTGCGTCAAACATGGCCGCATATGCCTTGATCCATTCTATCCTTCCGAAGATGTCCGCCTCATAGCTGGATCTGTCGATGAACACCGGGATACCGAGCTGCTCGATCATCTCCTGGACTTCAGGCGTGTGGAGGATCATGGTGGATTCTATAGCCAGGCTGCAGTTTTTGCTGACCATCATCTCGAAGTCAGGCGCACTGTACTTGCCTGCATAGACCAGTTTTCCGTCCTTCATCGCCTGCCTGGGACCTTCTATCTCCCATCCGTTCTCGTCCAGAGATGACATGGTCACATGATCCAGCACATCCAGCTGATCCAGAAACGACATCGATCCGGTAGCAGCCATATATACGTTTTCGAGCGGCTGCTTCAGCAAGCGTATATCGTCCGGTATGCTATCCGGCACGTCACTTCCTTCAGGGACCACCAGATATCTTCCGGAGAGTGGCACATCTATCATTTTGAATCCATCTTGATAATAATACACATGGAATCCGACCGCATTTTCAAGCTCCATCTCATGGTCGAACCTGAGCCCCTCTATGGTATAAGGAGCTTCAGGATCATCGGTTCCTGCACTGCCTCCGTTTGCTCCGCATCCTGCAAGGATCAGGCATACCAGCAATACACATGCGATCACCATTCTGTATCTTCTTTTTGCTTCTGTATTTAACATCTTCTGTTTTTCCTGTAATGTTTATTCTTCATCTTCGTCCATATTGAGCGCTATCAGCAGCATCATACGCTGATATGGGTCATCCAGGTCCGAACCTATGACAGACCTGATCCTGTTGATCCTGTACAACATCGTATTCTTGTGCAGATACAGCCTCTGTGCTGCCTGCTGCAGGCTGCAGTTGCATTCCAGATAGACCCGCAGGGTTTCCCTGAGCCGAAATGAGACCCGGGACTGCTCTTCCTGCAGCTTTCTGAGCGCAAACGGGATGAAATCCTTTCTTTTATCTTCCGGGATAAGGCTGACCAGATATTCCGGCGCGATGCTTTCGAAATCTGTCATCTCTGTCTTTCTGGTAACTTCAAGAGCCGCACATGCCTGTTCGTAATGCGCTCTTATGTATGAGAAATTCCGGAATGTATCGCTGACGCCTGCCCTCAGCCCCTGACGGCTCAGGAAAGGCGCGAGTCCTGCCAGAGTCTGTTTCAGTTCTTCTTCACTTTCAGCACGGAATATGATGACTATGTGGTCCTCATACAGGAGATTGATGCCCTCATCCTCTGTGATGATATTATTTATCAGCATCGAGTAATATGACGGAACATGAATATCATTTTCCTGGCCTACGTCGATCACACACAGCCTGAAAAATGTCTCTTTCGGATAATAGAAATGGTCCAGTCTCTCCCTGATCAGCGCTTCCGGAAGACGCTCCCCTCCCAGCAGATCACGTATCATATGATCAGACGGTCCGCGGTACGGATTCTGGGAATTCACGCTCAGTAGTCTGGAAAGGGCGCGTGCAACGATCCTGCACTCTTCCTTCATGACCGGATTCGTATTTCCGCTCAGGCACAGCCTGTTCAGGCGCGTGAACGGTTTCCCCTGATAATAGATATTGGTAACAATAGATACGAACGGGAAGAAGTCTGCATCATATATCACGGGCTCTGTTTCCCTGGCCAGCATCTCGAGATCGCCGCTGTCCTGCATCATCCGGATGCTCTCCGGAGACAGAAACTTCTGTTCAGACATATATTCCCACTCGGGATCGTTTATTATCTTCGCGTTTTTTGTGATCCCCAGTATCCTGTAGCTCTCATCAAAATAGAAAAACGGATCCGAAAGGAAGCTGCTGGCCATATCGATGATCTCCTGATTGGAAGATGCTCCGTTCAGCAGCTCGCCCAGCGTCTTCATATTCTGGTCGGGCTCCATCAGTGCGTTGAACACAGAGGCAACCGATCCATTTGCCAGCTCGATATAGTTCCTCGCCTGTATCCGGCATGGTCCGATCGAAATGATCAGCGATCTGGTAAATCTCTGCTCCATGTCAGGGTTCAGGCATATATAGAGTGTATTGGCATCATCCAGCACATAGTCATCCAGGAGCAGGATATGATATGCCTGCTCAAATCCGGCTTTTTCGGCCTTTCGGATATCGAATGACTGCAGTACGTAGCAAATGGAATCCCAGTTCATTATTCTGTCTGTGCGCCTTATTGTGATGCCATCACAAAAATTGGTTTTGCAAATCGATTTTCGGGTCTGATGACAATACGCTGATATTATGCTATTTTGTTAATAAATCAGCTAATATGTTTTGATTATAATCATTTTCACCGAAAATATCAACTTGTGATTACAGCACACCGATAGGAGGTACAACATGCTGTCAGAACGCGAAAATATGGAAATCTGCTGGAATCATGAAGAACCCGAGTGGGTTCCTATGATCAATACTGCTGCTCAGATGCTCATCACTCCCGAGATCAATGACCGTCCCCTGTTCATGAATGGTACAGACTGGGCAGGTGTACAGTGGGAGCTGGATCCTGAGCATCCCAACCTGATGACTCATGTCAAGCCGGGCACTGAGCTCTTCGACGATATCACTGAGTGGGAAGATTACATCAAATTCCCCGACTATAGAGGCACACTGAACTGGAAGGCCATCGGTGAGCGCACCAAGGCTATGTGGGCCAAGAAAGACATCCTTCAGGGCTACTATGTAGGCAACATGGGTGCCTTCGAGCGTATCTGCGCATGCATGGGACATGTAAACGGACTGATGGCTCCCTATGATGATGAGGATGCATATCAGGCATATGTTGACGCATACGCGGACTATCGTATCTCTCTTTTCGAGCCCATGAAGGAGTACATGGATATTGACTTCGTCATGATGCATGACGACTGGGGAACAGGAAACAACATGTTCCTGGATCCTGAACAGTGGCGCCAGTTCTACAAGGAGCCCGAAAGACGTATGGTAGAAGCCTGCCACGCTCTGGGCATTCACTATATGCATCACAGCTGCGGCTATATCACTCCCATCGTTCCCGATCTGGTTGAGATCGGTGTTGACAGCTGGCATTCAGTACAGCCCTGCAACGATCTGACCATGTTGAAGCAGACCTACGGTGACAAGCTGATCTTCGCCGGCGCTGTATCACCTCAGGTTACTGACAGAGAAGACAGTACCGAAGAAGAGATCCGCGCTGAGGTAAGAAGAGTTATCGATCAGCTGGGACGCGGTGGCGGACTGATGGCTTCATCTGCAGTTATGTTCTCTGTAATGCCCAAGGTTGACGGTATCATCGATGACGAAGGCAAGAAGTATGGCAACTATGCCGAACTGAACAAAGCTAACAAATGGCTCGCATGACAAAAGCGGCCGTACATATTAAATGATCAAATATTATCTGGAGGTATTGAAATGAACGGAAAATGGAATTTTGTAGTACACACATACATGGGCGATATGGCTTCTATCTATGATTTCCAGGTAGAGGGCGATGTGCTCACAGGTACATGCACCGACGCAGCCAGCGGAGCTACCGGAGACGTTGTAAATGGCAAGTTTGACGGCAAGGACTTCTCTTTCCAGATGACTATCAAGACTCCTGTTGGTGAGATGACCAACGAGCTCAAGGGAACTCTGGACGGCGACAAGATCACCGGAACTTCCACCAACCCTATGGGAACATTTGATGTAACAGCTGAGAGAGCTTAATATCATCAGATCAACAACCATATATGAACAGACTGCCCTGTGATCAGGGCAGTCCGTTTTTTATTTCTTCATGGCTTTTACAAAACGCCTTACCAACTCTGGCTGTGATGGATAGTACAGATGGGGGAATCCCCACAGGTGGTCCGGACCCATATACATGCACGGCCAGCTGCGGTTTCCGGATGGCTTCTGTGCCAGGCAGTCCGCTCCGCTGTTATCACAATCATAGTAATGGAACTCATGGCCACGGATGGGAGAGTCCAGGAGCCCGGCTGTCTGCGGCGATACTGTCACATATCCGAAGCGTGTCAGTCTTCCTTTATTTGCAAAGCCCTCCTCGAGCACGCCTGTCATGGGATATCTTGTTCCGTCCGCATTCTCTATATATGTTCCCAGATACATGAAACCTCCGCATTCTGCAAGCGACGGAATGCCTTTTTGGGTAGCATCCCTGATCGCCGTTTTCATCTGTTCGTTCTCTGACAGCTCTTTTGCAAAGAGCTCAGGGTAACCTCCGCCCAGCAGTATGCCTTTGGTTCCTTCGGGAAGAGTCTGATCATGCAGAGGCGAGAAATACACTACCCTGCAGCCTGCCTCTTCAAGCAACCGGATATTGCGCTCATAATAGAAACAGAACGCCTCATCTCTGGCTACTGCCAGAACAGGTCTTTCTGCATCAGCACCTGTCGGATCTTTCCTGTCTACATCTGCTGCTGCATAGATCGGCTCTGCTCCCTGTGCTATCCGGATCAGTTCTTCCACATCCACATGCTCTTTTATGAGCTGCACAAATGAGCGCAGCTGCTCCTGGATATTGTCTATCTCGTCAGGCATAACGAGCCCCAGATGGCGGCTTTCGAAGCATATATCCTTCGCCTTCGGGATTGCTCCAAGGATCACAGGAGACTGCTCACGCAGCGTCAGTATCTGATCCAGCTCCGGCTTAAGTGTGTTCAGATACATCTCTGACATGCGATTGAAGATGATACCCCTGATCAGATGTTTATCATCGTCTTCCAAGATACCCTTTATAACCGACATGATGGTTGCGCCATAGCCTTCCGCATCCACCAGCAGTATGACGGGAGTGCCTGTTTTCCCGGCCACTTCGTAGCATGAGCCGGTCTTCCCCAGACCAGTGATACCGTCATAAATACCCATGACTCCTTCAATCACCGTTATGTCCGCGTCATTTTCCGCCAGAATGGCATTCAGCTCCTCCCCGTCAGAGAAGAACGGATCCAGATTGGTTCCTTCCACTCCCAGGACCGCGCGGTGAAACATAGGATCGATATAATCAGGTCCGCACTTGTGCGCCCTGACTGTCTGGAAGATGGTTTTGAAGAGCGCAAGCAAAGCGCAGGTAAACAGTGTTTTCCCGCTCCCGCTGCGTACGGCTCCTATCAGTATCCTGTTAACTGTTTTCTGTGTTTCTTTCATTTTTTATGGTCTCAGTGTGAATGAAACGATCATTACCGGATTGTCAGCCATCATCAGATGATAGCTTCCGAGTGTCCTGGCCTTGCTCACGGAGATCTGCTCTGCTCTGAGATCGTCCATGGAGACTGTATGTATCACGTCATTAACCTCCGCTATTGTCTCCAGGCTGACAGCATTGATCACTACACGGATTTCTTTGTTAAATGCCCTCAGTGCGTTCAGTATCTCTTTCAGATGTCCGTCGCTTCCGCCTATAAATACATGCGTAGGCGCAGGCAGTCCTTCAAATGCCTCCGGTGCAGTTCCCTTTACGGGGATTATATTGCCGCAGGAGAATTTCTCCGCATTCAGTCTGGTCAGATGGGCCGCTGCTTCCTTCTTCTCTATGGCGTAAACAGTGACCGAAGGGTCCAGCCCGGCTGCTTCAACCGAGATCGAGCCCGTTCCACTTCCCACATCGTAGAGGATATCACCCTCGGAAAGGTTCAGACGCATGATGCTGACATGCCTGATCATCTCTTTGGTCATAGGTGCGTCAGACTTCCCTGACACGGCGTTCTGTCCTTCCGGGTCTGCCCTCAGCAGTTCTTCATCCGCTACGAGTGGTATCAGCCTTCTTTTTTCGGGTGATGGATTCTTTATAATAGCAGCATACAGACCATCGCGTTCAATGCCATAGCATTCTTTGGCCGAAAGCGTCGCTATCTCTTCCTGCGGATATGACAGCTGGTATCCCAGTATGACTGTAAGTCCGCTGCATCCTGCTGCGACCAGTCTTCCGGCCAGATTTCTCACGCTCTCTGCTCCGGAGAAGATCACGAATACCTTCTCATTTCTCCGTATAGTATTTACGGCATTCAGATAATCCTTCTCCTGAGTCCTGCCGTGCAGGCTTACCAGAGGATAGTCCTGATAGCTTTCCTGTGCCCTGGCTGCCAGATATGATACTGATGAGATCCCGGGTAATATCCTGACCTTCAGTGAGCGTCCATTCTCCGCTGCCCACGCTGCAGCGGCAGAGTTCATCTTCTCCGCTCCGCTGAAGAATCCGCTGTCACCGCTGAACAGTACCGCTGCGTGTCTGATGTTTTCCCTCTCAAGTACCGGCAGGATATCCTTTGCCAGATAATACGGATATGTATGCTTTCCCTGTGCGTGTTCCAAGAGTCTGGCTGCACCGAACACTATATCCGCACTCTTAAGTACCTCCTGTGCCTCCAGGGTCATAGAAGCGCCGTCTCCCGGCCCACATCCTATCAGACTGAGCTGCAGTGGCCGTTCTATCCCGTACTGCGCCAGAACGTCCTCGGGATATATGCCATCTTCCTCTTCAGGCTTTCCGATCACGAATACATTTATCCCCAGCTCCTGGGCAGCAGCCAGTTTCTCAACATATCCTCCTGACACTCCGCTCTGCTTGGTTACCAGGCATGATATGTCCAGGTGCCTCATGAGCACCTCGTTCATTTCCTGTGAAAAAGGTCCCTGCATGGCTATGATGCGCTCAGGAAGGATTCCTGCGTTCCTGCATGCGTGTATGCTCTCTTCGGAAGGAAGAACGCGTACGAACAGCCTCTCAGCCACGCCTTCATCTGCGGCAAATGTCTGAAGGTCCTTGCTGCCTGTTGTCAGCAGGATATTGCCTGATGTATGTGCAAGCTGAGCTGCGCATTCTTCTATACTATCAAAGAAAGTGATCCCCTCCGCATCCTGACTGCCCTCGGCGTCTCTTCTTAGTATCCTCACGTATTCAGTCCTCGTCTTATTACAGGCACTGACTATATTCTCAGTCACTATCCGGGCAAATGGATGCGTCGCGTCATAGACGATATCAGCGCTGCTCTCAAACAGGTCTTCCATTTCCTCTTCTGTCAGTCTGCCGCTCCTGATGTCAACTTTTGGGTCATCCTTCATGATGGTCTTTCCGTATTCGGTTGCGACACAGACCGTATGTCCTATGCCCGCCCCTGCCAGACCCTCAGAAAGGCTCCTGCCCTCTGTAGTACCGGCAAAGATAACTATCCTTTTCATTTGAAATACCCCCGCGGAGTGACCAGTCTGCCGTCAATGATCCTGGTCTGCGAATTTCCGATAAATACTGTTGTGAACATATCAACTTCCGCATCCTGCAGTTCTCTGAGGGTGCATACCCTGCTCTCGGTCCCCTCCCGTCCTATGTTTCTTACATATCCGCACGCACGGCCCTCATCTGCCATGCTCAGCATGATCTCACAGGCCTTCTTCAGATAGTCATGACGTTTCTTGCTGGACGGATTGTAGAGAGCTACTGCCAGGTCGCCCTGAATGGCCGCGATGAGACGTTTTTCGATCAGCTCCCAGGGTGTCAGCAGATCGCTGAGACTGATCACGCAGAAATCATGGTTCAGAGGAGCCCCTAAGACTGCAGCTCCGCTTATGGCTGCTGTGATACCGGGAACTATCTCGATCTCGCATTTCTCATACTCTTCCGACAGCTCCAGGACCAGCGATGCCATACCATATACGCCTGCATCTCCGCTGCAGACCAAGGCAACTGTTTTCCCTTTCGCAGCCTCATCGAAGCACATGCGGCATCTTTCCACTTCCTTTTTCATGGGAGTAGACAGCACCTCTTTATCTGTGCACAGATCCTTTACCAGCTCTATATAGACCGGATAACCTATCACTGTATCGCAGCCTTCTATGGCAGCACGTGCCATAGGTGTCATCTGGTCATTATTTCCGGGTCCAATGCCCACAACATAAATCTTTCCCATCATTTCTGATATCCTCGCTTTATGATCATTTACCGCAAGCTATAGCCACGGTAACTCCTTCACTTGCTGTCTTTCTTACGGTAAGCTGCGCCTCCGGTCCTGCTGCCAGGACTGCAGACCTTTCACATACATTATCTGTACCTGTTGTTTTCAATACGAAATCCGAATGCGCAAAATCTCCCTGAGCCTTGTTCAGCATGTCTGCGTCAAATGTGATCAGAGGCAGGCTGTACTTCCTGCAGAATGCCAGCAGTCCTTTCTCGTCTTTTTTGATATCTATCGTTGCCACAGCGTGCACTGCGCTGATATCTATATCATGCTCCCCAAGTACAGTGAGGACCTGAGCCTCTATAGTCTCTACAGGTGCCCCCTTCCTGCAGCCGATACCTAAGGTCAGCCTTTTCTTTTTTGAGGTGGTCAGCGTTATCAGAGCATTATCAGAAGCTGTATCTTCATCCGTGATGAGCACATCGACAGGCTCAGCAGGCGGATAGTCTTTTACCGACAATACGATGGGCTTCCCTTCCAGGGCCTTAACTGAGACCTTGGCTATGCCTTCCCTGTTGACTATGCCCAGTCCATGCTCTTTGGCAAAGAGGTCCACCGAGAACGCCCTGTTCAGATCCGTAGCTGTGGTTATCACAGGGTCTGCCCCTGTGAGCTGAGCCAGCTCCAGAGCGAGCTCATTGGCTCCTCCAACGTGTCCTGACAGCAGCGGGATCACATGAAGGCCTTTTTCATCCATCACCAGTACGGGAGGGTCTGTCAGCTTGTCCCGTACAAAAGGAGCAATCATCCGGATGGCTATCCCCGTGGCCCCTATGAACAGGAGCGCTTTCTGCTCTGCAAATGCCTGAGCGCATATCTCGGCTGTCGGGATCTCTGACAATTTCTTATAGAAGATATCAATGCTGTGCGTCTGGCACTCTGAAGCTATGCGCTGCGCCAGCTCATATCCGTTTTCAGTAAAACATACTGTCTGAATATCCATTTTGCCCCGCCTTCAGCGCTCCAGTCCGGTCCGGAACTCAGTTGTAAAATACTTGTCATACAGCTTCGATCTGTCATAATTGCCTGTCTTTACGACATCTCCGACGATGATCAGGGCAGTTTTCGTTATATTATGTTCTGCAGCTGTCTGCTCCAATTCTGCTATGGTGCATACATAGCTTTCCTCATCCGGCCACGTCGCCTTGTAACAGATAGCTGCAGGCGTGTCCGGGCTGTATCCTCCTGCGATCAGACGTCTGGTCAGCTCTGCCAGATGACCTGTACTCAGATATATGGCCATGGATGCCTGATGCGCGGCAAAGCTTTCGATGCTTTCTTTTTCCGGCACGGGGGTTCTGCCCTCTATCCTGGTAATGATCAGAGACTGTGACACACCCGGCAGAGTGTATTCCAGGTTCAGTGACGCTGCTGCGCCGAAGCATGCGCTGACTCCCGGGCAGGAATCATAGGATATACCCAGTCCATCCAGCTCGTCCATCTGCTCCTTCACCGCTCCGTAAACGCTCTGATCCCCGGTGTGGAGTCTTACTGTCACCTTGCCGGCATCCGCTGCCTGCTTCATCACTGCGATCACTTCCTCCAGATGCATACGCGCGCTGTTATGGATCTCGCAGCCTTCTTTCGCATATTTCAGAAGATCCGGATTGACCAGTGATCCCGCATAGATGATCACATCTGCTTCCTTAAGTAGGTTCATTCCCCTGACCGTGATCAGATCTGCTGCTCCCGGTCCTGCTCCGACAAAATGTACCTGTATCCTGTCACTCATATCTTTACACTCCCTGTTCCTGTATTTTTCCCGTAGTTTTAAGCTGCTCCAGGAGCTCCTCAGCACCAGGAGTCACCCCTATCAGTCCGAATTCACTGGTATACATGATGCTCTCCAGGCGTATACGTTCTGCTGCTTTCCTGTCCAGATGATATTTGATCCTCTGCATCAGGATCTCAGAGACTGATTTCAGCAGGCCTGCATCCTTCAGCATCAGAAATGCTTCTTCTGTAGTCAGGCAGTTCAGGATCTGTTTTACCATATCCACCGGTACGTCTGCCTGAACGGCAGCTGCCGCTATCAGCTCCATGCGGCAGTCAGCCTCTTTGGAATGCGTGTTCATGATACCGCCAGCCAGCTTCACCAGTTTTCCTGCGTGGCCGGTGATCAGCATGGCCTCAAATCCCATCTCACACGCCAATTCGATGGCCTCACCTATGAAGTTACTGCACATTACGCTTTCCGCAATATCAAACCCATATGCGCTCTTCATAAAATCACGGCCATAGTTTCCGAATGTTACGGCGATCTTCTTATTTCCTTCAGCCCTGCGCACACTCATCTCAGCGCGTATGGTATCGATGATCGCCTGGGTGCTCATGGGTTCTACCACACCTGTCGTTCCGAGTACGGATATGCCGCCCTCGATACCGAGTCTGGGATTGAATGTCTTTGCAGCCAGATCTTCGCCGGCAGGTATGGAAATGACAACATCCATTCCGCCTTCATAGTCGAAGAGTTCCATTACTTCCATGACTTCTTTTTCGATCATATGGCGCGGAGTGGAATTGATAGCCGCATTTCCTACAGGCTGATCCAGTCCCGGTCTGGTCACACGTCCGATCCCGCGTCCTCCATCGATCCGGATCCCGGATTTTTCTGTGGCCATGACATCTGCATATACAAGCGCGCCTGTGGTAACATCAGGGTCGTCTCCGAAGTCGGATCGTAGCC
>JAZUNG010000202.1:0-2363 GCA_045604025.1 Lachnospiraceae bacterium
TACCGCATATGAAACAGCTTACTATCGCCGTTCCGGCGTACAATTCAGAAGAATATCTTGATAAATGCCTGGAGTCATTTGTGTACGCAGATGGCTCTATTGATGATGAAGGAAGCACTGCCTCTGGGCATGCAGAAGGCAGCGCGGCTGGTGCGGAGAGCTTCAGCACTAAAGTCGGCAGTATTGACCCGCGTCTGGAGATCATCGTGGTTAACGATGGCTCTACGGACCGCACGTCTGAGATAGCGCATGGATGGGAAGCGCGCTTCCCCGGCATTATCCGTGTGGCCGACAAGGCAAATGGCGGTCACGGCTCTGGCATTAACACAGGCATAGATGCAGCGACCGGCAGGTATTTCAAGGTTATTGACAGCGACGACTGGGTGGTGACTGAGAATATTAAGGCCATATTGGATGCTCTGGAGGAGACCGAGACAGACGCAGTTATCACCGGTTATCATACGGTCAACATCGCGTCCGACGTGGTACTGCCGTACGGAACCGGGCAGATGCCGTCACCATCAGCTGAAGAGGTGCAGAAGTTCGGCGAGGACTACGCGCAGCTCCGCTGCTTCGGCAGCCGCGTGGTCGACATGGAAGAGCTGATGTACGACGTGGACAATATCCCCGCGGTTCAGTCATTCCACGGCATCATGTACAGGACGGATTTCTACCGGGAGACCGGTATTCGCATGAGCGAGCAGGTTTTTTTCGAGGACCAGGAGTACGCGATCCTGCCGTTTGCGTATGTGGAGGATGTGCTGCTGCTTCCGTACTTCTTCTATGAGTACCGCATCGGCAGCGCGGATCAGAGTGTGAACTTCGAAAATCAGGCACGGAAGGCCCCGCATTTTCTGACTGTCATGGAGAAAATGGTGAACTTCCACCTGCAGGCGCAGCCGCTGCCTCCCGCGCAGGATGCATTCATCATCTGGCGCCTCAGCAATGCTGCAGTGAGTTATTACGCGACAGTGCTGATCAAGGGTGGTGACAAGGACGGCGGCCGCGAGAAGGCGCTCGCCTTCCAGAAATATCTTGAGGAAAATGAGCCAGAGGTGGCAGAGCGGACCGACAGGAAGTTCCGCGCCATGCTGAGGCTGAATAAGAACCCGCTGACGTCGCGGGCGTATGGCAAGCTGTTCAATTCCAGGCTGTATGACAAGTTTAAGAAGCGCTGGGTGAGGTAAAGAAGGCGCGCCATCCGGCGGATAGATGTCGCGTGAGGTGAGAATAGGCGCACCGGATCTGATTTCGATAAGGTGCGTGAAATAGTCGAGTATATAATGTTCAGACCGGTCATCTCGGTTGTGGTCCCATGCTACAACTCTGAAAAGTACATAGTACAGACGCTTCGGTCCGTCTGTGATCAAACCTATGAGGGGATGATCGAGACGGTCGTGGTCGACGACTGCTCAACTGACGGCAGTGTAAGCGTGGTGCGGGAATTCATCGCTGCACATGGCGTTTCTGCGCAGGACCATGGCAGGACAGGACAGATTGTGAAAGCAGGTGCGGAAACGTCGCAGGCGGATGCTGATCCAGATCGATCTGCCGCCAGAACCTTCCGCCTGATCTGCAAGGAGCAGAATGAAGGCGTAGCTCAGACCCGTAACCGCGGAGTTAAGGAAAGCAGCGGCGAATATGTCTGCTATCTGGATGCAGACGATCTCTGGGATGAGACCAAGATAGAGAAGCAGGTGGCGCTGCTGGCCAGATATATGGAACAGAAGAATGTTCAGACCATCAATGGTGATAACGGCACATTGCAGGCAGGCAACGACACATGGGCAGCACAGACTGGCAGAACAGACTCTCGTGAACTGCGCACAGGTGGCGGCACTGGGGCAGCGCAGACTGGCAGCGGGCAGCCTGGATTTCCGGATACAGCCCCTGTCCTGCTATGTACAGGCAGAGAGCTGGTCGACAGTGCCGGGCAGAGTCTGGGCAAATGCATTCCTGTTCCGAAAGTGATCACCTGGGATGCCATGCTGAAGACGAACCTGATCCCTTGCTCGTCAGTTATGGTCAGGCGCGATGTGGCGCTTCAGTTCCCGATGGAACGAGATGACCTGGTAGAGGACTACATCAACTGGATGAAGATAATCCACGCCACAGGTCCGGCAGCGGGCATCGATGAGCCACTCATGAAATACAGGGTGATCCAGGGGAGCCGCTCCCGCAACAAACTGAAGGCCGCGCGGAAACATTTCCAGGCGCAGAGGTATCTGGGAGAGTCATTTCCCGCAGCGTGCGTCAACTTCATCAGTTATGTAATAAACGGAGTCAGAAAGATCTGACTCCGTTTTTGCAATATTATCATGCTTGCATTTTATAAAATATTTTTATATAATACAATAATAATA
>JAZUNG010000203.1:0-2592 GCA_045604025.1 Lachnospiraceae bacterium
ATGTTAAACGATCTGAAATTGAAGCGGGACGGACATCAGGAGCATTGCTGATGTCCGTCTTATGTTTTGGGAAATATTAAAGGAGGACGAAAGATGATCACACTTAGATCTGACAGGCTGAGAGTAGAGATAGCTGAACCCGGTGAGCATCCGAATGACGGAGTCAGGTTTGACCGTGCCGGATTTGTTACGGATGTAGTGCTGGATAATGATGTGCATTTCTGTGCCAGTGAGAACAGAAACAACAAGCATCATACTACTTACGGAAGAGGACTGTGCTGCGAATACCAGATGAGAGCTGGCGAAGAAGCACAGATAGGAGAAAGATATCCCAAACTGGGTGTTGGTCTGATCCTCAAAGAAAATGATGAACCGTATTCATTCAGCAATTTCCGTTATGATATAGATTATTTTCCGGTTGAGATCACAGCAGAGGAGGACCGTGCTGTCTTTAAAACTCCTGCGGTTCCCTGCCTGGGATATGCCATGGAGCAGACCAAGACTGTATTGGTGGATGGCAGCACGCTTACGATCGAGTGGAATATCAGAAATGCAGGCGAGAAAGACATAGTGACAGGGGAGTACTGCCACAATTTTATTAATGTTGACGGTATGGCCATGAGCCCGGATTATATCCTGGAAACACCTCTGCTTAAGGATTTTGGAGACGAGCCTCTCGTAAACAACTATACAAAGGAACCGTCCAATCTGATAGGATGCGGACACGGTTTCACATTTGCAGGATGCGACAACAGGATCATTCTTTCCAGAATAGACATGGAAGGCATGAAAGAGGAGATACCATTTGTCTGGAAACTGACAAATAAGGCCGCAAAGGGGTATATTGAGGCGGAAGACTATTATGTCCCGTCTTCGATAACATTCTGGATCACGGACCACTTGTTTGCTCCCGAATTTATCCAGACTATCAGACTGGCTCCCGGAGAGAGCACATCCTGGAAGAGAGTAATGACATTTGCATGTGAAGACTGACAGGTCTTATAACGGCTGAAAGAATTGACATAACGCTCCCCGTGTTATATTATTGTTATAACAATTAGCACTGGGAGCGTATTATTATGATAATCGAAATTGATTTTAACAGTGAAGAAGCTTTATATGTGCAGTTGCGCAACCAGATCATACTGGGGATAGCAACTTCCAAGCTCAAGGAAGGCGAATCACTTCCGTCTGTCCGTTCGCTCGCTGAAGATATCGGTATCAATATGCATACAGTAAACAAGGCATATTCAGCGCTCAAGGCTGACGGATTCGTCAGAGTGGACAGGAGACGAGGCGTAGTGGTAGCGGTAGATGTGGACAGGCTCCGCACTATTGCCGCTGTCAAGGGATATCTCAGACCTATCGTGGCAGCAGCCATGGCCAAGGGCATCTCCAGAGAAGAAGCTCAGCAGATCATCGCAGACGTGTACGACGAATTACAGTAATCATTACAGGAACAGGTAAGAACAGGCATGAAAAAACCATTTACCAGATTTGCGCAGGAAGTTATCACTGCTGCATCTGAGGCAGCTCTTCAGCTGCATCACAATTATATCGGAACTGAACACATACTGATCGGACTGGCAGATGTGGACAGCTCAGTATCACAGAAGATACTGAACAGCCAGGGTGTAACTGCCGAAGGCATCAGATCACTCCTTCAGAAAACGTTCAGGACACAGGAGGACACACAGATCCTTGAGCCCGACGGTATGACTCCGAGGGCAGAGGAGCTGATAGAGGCAGCAGGAGATGAGGCTGAAAGGTTCAAGTCAGGCTCGGTAGGCACGGAACACCTTCTGATCGCGCTGGTCAAACAGCCGGACAGCTCTGCTTCACGCATTCTGTCAGGCATGGGTGCCAACAGACAGAAGATCTTTTCAGAAATACTGGTGAACATGGGTGAAGACCCAAGGAAGTTCAAAGAAGAGATCACCGGAGAACGTGCCCCTCGCAAGGATTCCAGTGGGATACTGGCGGACTTCAGCACGGATATGTGCGAAGAAGCCAGAAGCGGACGTATGGATCCGATCATCGGAAGATCTGATGAGATCGCCAGAATAGTTCAGATCCTTTCCAGAAGGACAAAAAACAATCCCTGCCTGGTAGGCGAGCCGGGAGTCGGAAAGACAGCCATAGCTGAAGCTCTCGCAGAGAAGATCGTAGACGGAGAGATCACAGGACCGCTTGCTGACAAGAGAGTAGTCTCGCTGGATCTGCCTGCCATGGTCGCAGGTACCAAGTACAGGGGCGAGTTTGAGGAGCGTATCAAAAACGTAATAAAGGAAGTGAAGGATGATGGGAATATCATCCTGTTCATGGATGAGATACATACCATGATAGGCGCCGGAGGTTCTGAAGGATCCATAGATGCGGCCAATATCCTGAAGCCTGCGTTGGCAAGAGGTGATATCCAGATCATCGGTGCAACCACCATGGAAGAATATCGCAAGTATTTTGAGAAGGATGCAGCACTGGCCAGACGTTTCCAGCCTGTTTATGTGGAGCAGCCTACAGGTGCAGAGACCGTGGAGATCCTCAAAGGACTGCGCAGCAGATACGAAGAGCATCATGGAGTGGTGATCACAG
>JAZUNG010000204.1:0-3180 GCA_045604025.1 Lachnospiraceae bacterium
CGGTCTGGTCGGTATGCCGGATTCATCTATCTGTGTCAGCGATGTGCTGCCCAGGATCACATCCGCGATCCTCGGATAATTTGCTATAACTGACTGCAGCACGTTGTATGTCATCTCAGGGTCTTCGCCGGTCACCTTGATAGTAAATAGCGCTGTTGATCCCACTGAATCTGTCGTAACTGTGGCCGGAACTGACCTCAGCCCCAGGTCCTCTGCTACAGCCTGCATCAGCACTCCACTCGAGATGATATAAGGGAATGTGTTGTTCAGCTGTGTGGCTGCTCTCTGGTTGTAATAATCATTCGTTGTGCCATACGATGTGGTCGTACTGACCGCAAATGAGCTGTAGGCCTGATACTTCGGAACGAATGTCATACGTGCGTACAGTCCGAAAGCGGCAGCGCCTGCCAGGATCAGCAACAGCACAAGCCACCAGAAACGGCGGAGCGATTTGACCATGCCGTCCAGCACTTTGGTTATCTTTAATACTTCTACTCCGATATCGGAGGTTTGGATCTGCTCTCTATTTGTCGCCATCACTGCCTCCATATCCGTATCCATATCCATATCTGCGTTTGCTGCCATAGCCTCCGTAACCATAGCCATAACCATAATGACTGGTTCCGGACGCTCCGTGACCTTTCGCGTCATTCAGTACGCAACCGATCACCTTGCCCCTGGTATTGTTCAGCATATCTATGGTGTCATTGATAGTTCTGACAGGCACCACGTCCTGTCTGATAACGAGCAGTGTGGCATCCACGTGCTGTGCCAGCTCCTCTGTATCTGTGACCACTCCCGCAGGAGCAGAGTCTATGATGATATAATCAACCAACGCCAGGCTCGCCTTGATGAGGCCGTCCAATGAGCCTCTGCCCATGATCTCATCCATCTTGGAGGTCGCCTTGCTGTTTGCCAGGAGATATACCCTGGTTCCCTTTATCCTCGGCACCGGCTTGTTGAGTTTCGAATTACCTTTCAGTGTACCCGGAAGGTCATATGTCTCTTCCAGCTTGAGGTTGAACATCTTGTAGAGCGTGGGACGTTTGAAGTCTCCGTCTATCAGTATGACGCTGGCTCCGGTCTCAGCGATCGCAAGGGCCATATTGGCGGCAACTGTGGATTTGCCCTCATGCTCCGCCACGCTGGTGACCAGCAGTATCCTGGCATTTTTCTTGTCCATGGCGGTCTTGAGCCGGGCGGCCAGGTTCTTAGTGGATTCCACAAATCTGAATGACAGCAGCGGATTGGTGATCAGCAGGCTTCCGGCCTTGTTCTTGTTCTTGCCGGTACGCTTGCCCTGCGTGTCTCTGTAGATGGTTCCCAGATGTGTGGCGGCAATCTTCTTGCTGACCTGGTCTCTGCTCCTTACGGTATCACGCACCATCTCATAGATGATGAAATACAGGCACGCGATCACGAATCCTATCAGCGCGCCTATCAGGCCCCATCTTCTGGCAAATCCTGTATTGGCGGGTGATTTCGGCAGTGACGGATTCTGGAGTATCTCCAGTGTCACTCCATCTATGACATAGTCTGTAACCTTGTTGTAGTTGTGAATGATCCCCTGCACGCTGTCATACGCAACTCTGGCGCTGTTTGCTGTACAGCTCAGTGTCATCAGGTTCGTTTCATTTACCAATGACACCTTCGTGCTTGCGGGGAATGAGTTCAGCCCCATCTCCTCTGCGACCGCCTTCTTCAGGACGCTGGTATTGATCAGCTGGGAGAATTTCTCCGCGGTCGACGCGGCAGAATTCAGTGAAGTGTACACTGTACCCTTCATGTTGTTCTGCGTTACCACAAATGTGGCGGATGAAGTATACACGGGTTTGTATGTGAAGTTCTTGTAGGACGCTGCAAGCAATCCCACAGATATTGCGAAAAGCACTATCGGCAGCCAGTGCTTCAGCAGCGGAAGCAGCATGCCGATGATGTCGATCTTGCCCTGATCAGAGCTGCGTCTGTCGCCGTTCATCAGTCTGCCTCCTCTACTACAACTACCAGGGTGGTCCTGCCTACCCTGTCCTGACTATCCGTAAAGAAATAATTTACTTCATATATTCCCGGGACGTTGTTATTGAGCCCGCCAAATGTGATATCGAAATCCCATAACTCGACTACATTGGGATCCTTTTCTTCAGGCTCTTCTTCGCCTTCTTCCTCTTCTTCGTCCTCGTCCTCTTCGTTTTCTTCAGTTTCTTCCTCTGTCTCAGGCTCTGTTCCGGGGATACGCAGTACGTCGCCATTGCGCTCAAATGTCCGTCTCTCCGCGGTCAGAGAATCCACATAATCCCACAGGTCGATCCACTCACCCTGCTCGATATATATCAGATAATCTGTCAGGGTGATCTTGGGGAATGTACTATCCCCTGCATTGTTGTCAAATGTGATAGTCAGAGGAATCTGGGCAGAATCCCCCAGACTGTTCGAGCATGTGAAATCCACCCTGTAGGTGCCTGCTCTATCGCCGAAATCCGACGCGTCTGTGCTCATTCTGATCTTGCCGGAGATATCTCCGTCGATCATATCGCTCGCTGTGATCACTCCATCCAGTTTGCTGGAGCCTACCGGGAATATCAGCGGCGCCTTGAGTGCGAACTTCGGTGACTCATAGTCGGTATAAATGATCTCGCGGGTGATCTCTGAGACCTTGCTCGAAGAGTCTACCACTCCTATGGTGGCGCTGCGTCTGCCGGTGCTGATAAACCTGCTGAGTCCTTCGACTATCAGCTGGTCTGTCAGATCTCCGTCTTCGTTGTCATACGCAGAAACCCCATCGAGTATCATGGCGTCGGTTGCGCCGACCGGGACCTCTATCGAAGTCTCCTCCATACTGATGACCGGATAGTCTCCCTGCTTCTGATTGTTCCTGGAGATCCAGGACAAAGCAGCGATCAGCACGGCGAATATAAATAATACTATGACAAATATGTTTATCTTTGTTCATGTCTGGGCGCTATTTCAGGCATAATAATGGGTGCGCTGATAATTGAGAATTATAGCAATGTTACCTTGCGTATAATTTCTTGCCTGTTTACTGCATTTACTGCAATAATGGCAATCTTCACATTGTTAGTTGGCTTCATGCTATTAAATGTTAAAGTAAAAAAAGGAATAAAAATATTCTTCATTATACTTGCCTTACTTGCAACATCAGTTTGCGGAGTTGTTGCATAC
>JAZUNG010000205.1:0-26162 GCA_045604025.1 Lachnospiraceae bacterium
CTTCTCCGCTCTTGCCGATGAAAAGATAAACATCCGCATGATCGATCAGGGCTCATCCGAGCTGAATATCATTGTAGGAGTGGAAAACAAAGACTTTGAGAATGCGATCAAGGCCATCTACAGAGTTTTCTGCCAGGCTGAATAAATATTTTACATAAAACTGATACATGGGGGCTGCTTTTGTCAGCCCCTTAATCATACAAAGAATCTGTTAACATAGTTATGAGCAGGACAAAACCTCATAAAAACAAAAGATCAAAAGCGCTCTGGATCATACTGGCAGCTATATGGGCAGTGATCATCATCCTGAATGTCGCAGCCTGGTTTTCGGAAAGCTTCAGCACCTGGTACACCGACCATGTGACCATGATATGGGTCAATACATATGCACGGCTGACAGGGCTGCTTCCCTTCTCGGTCGGAGAGATCATGATCACAGCCGGACTGGTACTGGCTGCTATTCTGGTCATTATCTCCATACTATTGATATTCCTGCACAGAAAGAAAAGATTCAGAACATTTGCCGTAGGCTATTACAAGACGTTTATATGCATATTCACCGCGGTCTGCGTGCTTATGACACTCAACTGCACGATACTGTATCATTCACGTTTCATCGATCCCAACCCAGAGCTTCCTTCCAGACAGTATACGGTCGATGAACTGAAAACACTGCGTGACTTTATTGTGGAACAGTGCAACGGATACAGTATGCTGATGGAACGTGACGCAGACGGATATGTTGTATACACGGGTGACATGCAGCAGGAAGCAAAGGATGCCATGAATGGCATCTCGGACACATATCCGAGGCTGGCAGGTTTCTATCCTGATGTAAAATCCATGTTCTACTCTCCTCTCATGTGCCAGATGTATATGGCCGGTTACTACTTCCCGTTCTCGCTGGAAGCCAACTGCAACGGCCTGATGTATATAACTAATTACCCTCAGACATACTGTCACGAGCTGTCACATCTGCATGGATATATCTATGAAGACGAGTCGAATTTTATATCCTTCCTGGCATGCATCAACAGCGATGATGACTTTTTCCGTTATTCTGGTTACCTGAGCGTACTGAATTACGTATATAATGCATATTGGGAATATATTGAGGACTGGGAGGCATATGCCGAGCAGCCCCAGACAAACGAACTGGTTGACCGTGACAATATCTTCGTGACAGAGGATATATGGCACAAAGTGGAAGAAGAATCAGTTCTCGATACAGAGACAGTCGACAAGATCAGCGATGATTTTACTGATGCCACACTCATAATCAACGGAGTATCGGATGGCATGGCCAGCTACAGCCGTGTTGTAGGCCTGCTGCTGGAATACTATGAAGGAATACTGTATTAGATCATGAAGTTTTATTCAAAGGTAAATCAATTGCCCAGAAAAAAGGCCGCACCGGGGATCGTTGAAGGATGCCTGGCACTGGAGGGCGGTGCGTTCCGCGGTGTATATACCAGCGGAGTGCTGGATGTTCTGATGGAAAATGGTCTGAATTTCAGAACCACCATCGGAGTTTCAGCAGGCTCTTTGAATGCCGTCAACTATACTGCCGGACAGATCGGCAGATCTGCCGTATGCAATCTCAGATACCGCCACGACAGCAGATGGGTGGGCCTTAAGGCGCTCAAAAGCGATCATGGTCTGATCGGATTTGATTTTCTGAAGAACGGTCTGGCCAAGGACTATCCCTTTGATGAAAACGCATTTCTGGGAACAGGCAGACACTGCATCTCCGTTGCAACAGATCTGGAAACCGGTGAGGCGACATATTTTGACAGCTATGGCCATACCATGGAAGAGGTTTACAAATTTATTTCCGCCTCTGCCAGTATGCCCCTGGCTTCCCAGCCGGTTGTAATTAACGGACGAAAATATCTGGACGGCGGATGTGCGACCAAAACTCCCATCAAATGGGCCCTGGAACAGGGATTTGAAAAGATATTATTTGTAGGCACCAATGTGTCAACCTTGCTCCGTGATGAGAAACCGTCTGCCGAGACACTGATCAGAATCGCCTATGCCAGATATCCGGAATTTGTAAAGGCCTACAGACGTTCAAACATCGGATACAACGAAGATCTTGAACTGATGGCTCAGGCTGTTCAGGATGGCAGAATGTTTGCCATACATCCATCTGAACCGGTGACGGTCAGCCGTCTCGACGGAGATATGGAAAAGCTCGGAGCCCTGTACCAGCTGGGCAGAACAGATGCTGAGGCACAGCTGAGCTCATTGATCGAATATCTGAACAGATAAAACACCCGATAATACCTGAACAAAAAAATGATCCGCCATGGAACCTCGCTGCGGGTTTCCTCCCTCGGTGCGAATATGCACCTCGCGCGAAAACGCCTTGCATCCATGGCGGATCAATTGTTCTTTATATGATAATGCTGAATGATCAGCTCTCCTCTGGTTGGGACTCTTCATCTGCTTCTGGCTGGGCCTCTGCCTCCGCCTGGGCATCGGTTTCTGCGTATGGAGGTATATACTCTTCCTCAACAATCTCCGGATGTGCTTCGCATATCAGTTTAATGATCTGCTCAGCATTTGCCTTCTTTTCACACATCAGCCCCTTCGGACGGATAGCTCCATAAAACAGTATTACATTAAAGACAGGTATGGACAGACCGCAGCATCCCTTGGTCGTCATCATGCCATTTCTCAGCTGCACCTTCTCAACTGTTTCCAGCGGGATGTATTCATTTCCCGGAAGATAGACCGCATTCTGAGATATCCTGTACTGCTCCACCTTCACCGCACTCTTGCGGTCATTTTTCAGATCTTCGATCACCCTGCCCGGGCGAAGTGATGTCCAAGCCATAATGCACCTCCATATTGCCAAACTGCATTCTGCAAATAGTATATCACAAAATGCATTCAGTAAATACTCTGTATTTCTTTTTAATCCATATACACTGCAGATCCGATGTGATAATATGTGTTCAGGTGATCATTTACCTTTATATTCTACTAAAAGGAGATTAGAATCATGTTCTGCGGAAATTGTGGACAAAAACTTCCAGATGATGCCAGGTTCTGCGGCAACTGCGGCAGCCCTGTGATCCAGGCAGCACCTCAGGCCAATACAGCCGTCAAAGCGCCACAGAGTGCTCCTCAGAGTGCACCTGCCACGCAGCCTCAGGCTGCAGCCCAGCCTCAGACGGACGCTTCCGGCAAGCGTGTGATATTCCCGGATCCGAATGTGTCTGCCGTAACGCCTCAAAATGCCGCAGCTGTCAGATACCGTGTAAAATGCCCTGACTGCGGTAAGATTCAGGATGCATCCTACACATACACCTGCCCCGGATGCGGCAGACAGCATACAGTGGATATCGCAAATAACGGATTTCTGTATCTGTACCGTATGGGCCACATCTCGGGATCTGCCATGGGCCAGGAAATCTATCTGAACGGTGAATCTTATGGTCTGCTGGCAAATGCGAACGGAGTTCTGGTAGTGCTTGCGCCGGGAGCCTACAATCTGCACTGTGCTATCACCTCTGTGAGAAACTGCGATGATATGATCATCAACATCCAGCCAGGCAGAACTGTTTATGCGAAGGCACAGCTCCAGGTCGGATTTATCAAAGGCAAGATACATCTCTTCCAGGCTCAGCCTTCAGAGATGCCACCTCTGAAATAAAACAAAGGGCGGATATCAGTAGCATCTGATATCCGCCTTATTTAACATATACGATCATGCAAGATCATTCCTCTATGATCTCGATCTCATCTCCTGCCCTGATAGTTCCCTCTTCCAAGACAATAGTGAAGATGCCTTCACGGGGCATTACGCAGTCACCGACCTGCTGCCTGATAGCACAGTCGGCATGGCATTCCTTGCCTATCTGGGTTACCTGCAGTTTGGTCTCTCCGACCTTCAGGATGGTTCCGATGGGAAGCTCGTACAAAGTGATACCTTCGGTGAGTATGTTCTCAGCAAATGCGCCTATAGGTATATCAGGGAATTTTTCTTTCATCTTGTCGACGCTTTCGTTTCCCAGAAGGCTTACCTGTCTGTGCCAGTTGCCCGCATGCGCGTCGCCGACTATTCCATGTTCCTTCTTAACTGTGATCTCGGGTACCTCCTTCTTCATGGTTCCCTTGACCGTGCTTGTGCAGACCGCAATTACCTTTGCCATTTCTGTATTTCTCCTTATAAAACAATCTGCCGCCCGGCACATATGTATCGGACGGTATGATTATACTATAACTCTTCATGGAAACCAACTGGTTTAGTAGGTAATTTCAACAATTTAGTGAATGAACATGGCATCCCCGAACGAAAAGAACCTGTATCTCTCTTTAATTGCCTCCTCATATGCGTTCAGCATGATCTCGCGTGATGACAGCGCAGAGACCAACATGAGCAGCGTGGATTCAGGAAGATGGAAGTTGGTGATCAGGCAATCCGTTACTTTGAACCGATATCCTGGGTAGATAAATATATCTGTCCAGCCCGACGCAGCCTTCATGGTACCGTCTTCTGATGCTACAGACTCAAGAGTCCTTGTTGAGGTCGTCCCAACGCATATCACTCGTCCTCCGCTCCTGCGAGTTTCGTTAATGATGTCTGCCGCCTCCTGAGATACCTGATAGTACTCGGAATGCATATGATGATCCAGCACGTTCTCTTCCTTGACCGGTCTGAATGTGCCCAGCCCTACGTGAAGAGTAACCCTGGCTATCTTTACACCCTTCTCCTCTATTCTCGCCAGCAGTTCTTTTGTAAAATGCAGGCCTGCCGTGGGAGCTGCAGCGGAACCGTCATGAACAGCATAAACTGTCTGATATCTGTTCTTGTCCTTCAGCTCATGGGTTATATACGGAGGAAGAGGCATCTGTCCCAGCTGATCCAGTATCTCTTCAAATATACCGTCATAGTCGAATCTGATCAGGCGGTTTCCGTCCTCCAGAACGTCCGTGATCTCACCGCTCATCAGTCCTCCGAAATCAAAAGTATGGCCTACTCTGGCCTTCTTTCCAGGCTTGACCAGACATTCCCAAGTACTGTCGGTTTTGCGAGTAAGCAGCAGTATCTCCACTGATGCACCGGTATCTTTCCTGATACCGAAAAGGCGTGCCGGAATAACCTTGGTGTCATTTATGACCAGGCAGTCTTCCGGGTTCAGATAGTCTATGATATTCCTGAAGATATCGTGCTTCAGTTCACCGGTTTTCTTATCAACAACCATCAGCCTGGAGGAAGCTCTGTCCTCCAGCGGGTCCTGCGCGATCAGCTCTTTGGGCAGATCGTAGTAAAAATCTTTAAGTAACATATATTCTCCGCGATTTATCTGTTCAGTATATTCATGAAGCTGACTGTATTGTCATAAGGAGCTTTGAAAACAGCGCTTCCTGCAACTATCACATTTACTCCGGCATCCAGTACCAGCGCTGCATTGTCCAGCTTGATGCCTCCGTCTATCTCCAGATCGATCGGAAGATGAGATTCATCGATCATTTTTCTGAGCGCCTGTGCCCTTCCAACTGAAGGCTCCATGAACTGCTGTCCGCCGAATCCCGGCTCTACACTCATCAGGAGTATCATATCACACAGTTCCAGATTTTCTCTGACAGCCTCGGTATCCGTGCCGGGCTTGATAGACAGTCCGGCCCTGCATCCTAGCTCTCTGATAGCGGTCAGAGTTGCTCTGACATCACTGCAGGCCTCCAGATGAACCGTAATGATATCCGCTCCGGACTCCTTGAACTCCTTCAGATAACGGATAGGTTCTTCGATCATCAGATGTACGTCGAATACCAGGTCAGAACCGCTGCGTATCGACTTGATCACAGGCATACCGAATGAAATGCTCGGAACGAACATGCCGTCCATGACATCTATATGGACATACTCTGCCCCGCCTCTTTTGATATCTTCAATATCTCTCCCCAGATTATTGAAATCCGCCGACAGGATCGACGGTGCCAGAATGTTTTTCATAGCAGCTCCTTTATCATAAAACTTGGGACCCGGCTGAGCCGGATCCCATAAACTCTAGTACTTTGTCTTTATCTCTCCGAAAATAGCCTTGTAGCTGTTGTATCTTGAGATGCTTATCTTTCCCTCTTCAGCTGCAGTTCTTACAGCACAGTCACGTTCCTTTATATGTTTGCAGTCCTTGAACGGACATTTGCTCTTGTATGGAGTGAACTCAGGGAAAGCATCCTGCAGGTCTTCTCTGGTAAAATCATTCTCGTTTACCAGAAGTGAGGTAAACCCCGGTGTATCCATGATATGGAATGCGTTTCCGATATCAAAGAGTTCATTGTGTCTGGTGGTCTGTTTGCCTCTTCCGACCTTGCTGCTGAGTGAACCTACCTGCGCGACCTGTGCATCATCATTGCCGCTTCCTCCGGCCAGGGCATTTATAAGTGTGGACTTTCCGACACCTGAAGGTCCTGCCATAACAGTCACCTTGTTCCTGAGGATCAGTTTGAGTCTGGCCAGACCTTTTTTCTTTTCGCCGCCTGCAGAGATGAACATCACACGGCATCCGGCGTCTTTATATGTCTTTCTGAGATTCTTGATATCATCTCCCTTGGCCAGATCCATCTTGTTGAAAACGATGATCGTAGGGATATTCTGCTTCTGCATAAGCACCAGGAATCTGTCCAGGATGCTGAGATTGGGATTGGGTGTTCTGACCGCAAATACGACCATTGCCTGATCCACGTTGGAAACCGCCGGTCTGATCAGCTGATTCTTTCTGTATCCTATCTCATTTACAATACCGGTTCTGGCCTCGACATCAGTAACATTAAAGACTACATTGTCTCCGACCAGAGGTGTGATATCCTGATTTTTAAATGCTCCTTTGGCGCGGCACTCATATATAACGCCGCTTTCGGTCTTCACATAATAAAAACCGGATAATGCTTTAACTATCTTACCTTCCATGTATCAATCTCAGCCTTCTTATTCTGTACTGTCGCTGCCTTCACCAGCGTCATCGCTGCCGCCTTCTTCGCTGCCGCCTTCTTCACCAGATGCGGTCGTTTCCTCGGCGCTGTCAGTGGTCTCTTCGGGGACTTCAGTGGTCTCCTCTGGAGTTTCAGTGGTCTCTTCAGGCTCTTCGGTCTGTGGCTCTTCTTCTGTATCAGGCTCTTCAGGAGCGATACCTACGATCAGGGCTATGTATGATCCCTCTTCCACAGTATCTCCTGCATTAAGGCTCTGAGAGATGACCAGGCCTGCATTCTCTGCGTCCTCCTGATAATGGACCTCAGGAACCAGTCCGGCATTTCTTGCCATCTCCCATGCATCGGTTTCAGATTCACCTATCAGCATGGGAACCGTTGACAGTCTTGTCTCGCTTCCACGGCTGACTATCAGTTCAACTGTCGATCCCTTGGGCACCTCACTGCCTTCCTTCGGATTGGTCTCTATAACATATCCGGTCTCAACGCTGCTGTCATACTTGGTAGTGATACGTGACTTGAGTCCGGCATCCTTCAGTTTTTGAGCCGCTTCTTCCTGTTTCAGACCTGCCAGCTTCTCCAGCTTCACGGTCTCCTGACCTGCACTGACTGTAAGGGTGATCTTGGTTCCCTTAACTACAGGGCTTCCCTTGACCAGTGACTGGCTCAGAACTTCATTTTCAGGTTTGGTACTTGCTTCAGTCTTGATCTCATATTCGATCCCCAGGTCGTCCAGGATCTTCTTGGCTTCATCCAGAGTCTTTCCGACAACATCAGGCATCTCACTGGTCTCTACAGCGGTTGTTGTAGCGGCGGTAGTATCGGTCTCCGGTTTCCTTCCTGTTCCTGCGCATCCCGAGCATCCGCTTCCGAAGAAATTGGTGACCAGTACAACCACAAGAACTGCCAGGATGATAACACCTGCCACAATGCCGCATATCGTCAGTACCTTGTCAAAACGTCTTCCTGAAGGATCGTAATCCTCGTCATCATAGTCGTCTTCGAATTCATCTTCAGAATCTACCAGAACTCTCTTTCTGGGATTGATGATCTCTTCTTCATCCTCTTCTTCAGGAATGGTCTCCTGTTTCAGGATCTCCGCATCCTTTCTGGTCATGATGACAGTTGCTCCATCATCATCCTCAGCCTCGAGGACAACAAAATCGTCATTGGGGTTGACCAGTGATGTCTTCAGGTCCGAAAGAAGTGAAGATGTCTTCTGATATCTTCTGTCCGCCCTCTTCTGGGTACACTTCTCTACTATGCGGACTACACTGGTGGGCACATCAGGCGCGATATCGCTGACCAGCGGAACCTGCTCCTGAATATGCTTGAGAGCTATGGCAACCGGTGAATCTCCCTCGAAAGGAAGCGAACCGGTCAGCATCTCGTAGAACATGATACCAAATGAATAAATATCACTTCTGGTATCAACTGTATCGCCTCTTGCCTGCTCAGGTGAGATATACTGAGCCGAGCCAAGAACGTCGGCTGACAGTGTGTTTGCCGTAGTTGTACGGGCAATACCGAAATCTGTAACCTTTATCTTGCCTTCACGGGAGATCAGAACGTTCTGCGGCTTGATATCCCTGTGGATGATCCCTGCATTGTGTGCGGCTTCCATGCCCTGTGCAACCTGGATAGCGATACTGGTTGCCTCTCTGGCGGGGAGCTTGCCGTTGATGTTGATATACTTCTTCAGAGTGATACCGTCCACATATTCCATGACTATGTAGTATACTCCGTCAGTCTCATTAACATCATATACACTGACTACATTGGGATGCAGAAGGGCTGCTGCGGACTGAGCTTCGACTTTAAAATTGGCAACAAAGTTCTTGTCTTCACAGAATTCGGGTTTCAAAAACTTTATGGCAACATAACGGTTGAGCTTGTGACATTTGGCCTTGTACACATCGCTCATGCCGCCGGTACCTATCTTTTCAAGGATCTCGTATCTGTCCTCTAAAAACATTCCTACCTGGATCATACTTAAACCTCTCTACTGTGCGATCAATACTGCGGCTATATTGTCTTTGCCGCCTGCATCGTTTGCAAGGTCTACCAGTTTCTCGGCTTTTGCTCTAAGCGACCCACGGGCATTTATAACAGCCTGAATAGTTCTTTCACTGACCATGTTATACAGGCCATCAGTACACAAAAGGATGATCTCGCCTTCTTCCAGCTCAACCTGGAAATAGTCAGGCTCAACCTCTTCCTCCGCTCCGATAGCTCTGGTGATGATATTGTTTCTGTTATGGAAACGGGCTTCATCTTTGGTGATCTTGCCTCTTCTCATCAGCTCACCTACATAGGAATGATCCCATGTGATCTGAGTTACTTCATCTCCGATAATATACGCTCTGGAGTCTCCAACATTGGCAACATATACTGTGCCGTCCATAACGGTAGCAGCAACCAGAGTGGTAGCCATACCCTTGAATTCCGGCTCCTGGCCTTCATCAAAAATGATCTCATTAACCTGAGTAATGGCATCTTTAAATATTGCAAGAGGATTCTCCAGATCTGAATTCTCTACCAGATCAAAAAAGCTCTCAGCAGCAGTAGACGATGCATATTCTCCTGCATTGCGTCCCCCCAGTCCGTCACAGACTACGTAAAGATTGTCCAGATTGCCTATAGGCTCATCGCATTCCAGTGAGTAATCCTGGTTATACTTGCGAACGTTACCTATATCTGTAATACCATATGACCTCATTTAATGCCTCCTGCTGATTTATTGTAATGCCTGGCGCCTCAGCTGACCGCAGGCACCATTGATATCCCTGCCCATTTCCCTGCGTCTGGTCACCGCTATCCCGGCATGCTCCAGTATGTTCCGAAACTGTGTGATATCCTTCTCCTTTGCTGCGGAGAAATCGTTCTCCGGATTGGGATTTACCGGTATCAGATTGACATGTGCATTCATGCCTCTGAGCCTTTTTGCAAGGGCTCTGGCATGTTCCGGCATATCATTGACCCTGTCTATCAGACAATACTCAAAAGTCACTCTTCTGCCTGTCTTTCTGAAGTATTCTTCGCAGGCTTCAAGCACTTCATCCATAGAGTACTGTCTGGATACCGGCATGATCTTCTGCCTGATCTCATCGTCCGGTGCATGCAGTGAAAGAGCCAGAGTAACCTTCAGGTCTTCGTCTGAAAGTCTCCGGATCCCGGGCACAATACCACATGTTGATATTGTAATATTTCTTTGACTTATGTGCAAGGCTTTTTCATCCGACAGTATCCTGATGAACCTGGTAACACTATCGTAATTGGCCAGTGGTTCGCCCATCCCCATGATGACAGTATGGGACACTCTTTCGCCTGTGTCTTTCTGAATGGCGTATATCTGGCCCAGGATCTCAGAGGCATGCAGATTGCGTATCAGACCACCTATGGTTGACGCACAGAATGCACAGCCCATAGCGCATCCTACCTGTGAAGATACGCAGACCGAATTGCCGTGCTTATATGGCATCATAACGCTTTCAATGATCTGTCCGTCCTCCAGTCTGAACAGATATTTGCGTGTCCCGTCAATCTGGGATATCAGGACCTTCTCAATGGCGAGTGGCATGAGAGTGCATTTCTCAGCCAGCTGCTCTCTCAGGTCCTTGGATATATTGGTCATCTCGTCAAATGACGATACGCACTTTTCATGCATCCATGAAAACAACTGGTCTGCTCTAAAGGCAGGTAACCCCTGCTCTTTCACCCAGTTTCTGAGTTCGTTGTATTCAAAAGATCTGATATCTGTCCTGTCTGTGTTCATCTTTTTCTGAAAACTGCTGTATAAAATCCGTCTCCATCTTCAGGGAGGATCTGCTCTTCATTAACCGGTTCGAAGTCATAATTTTCCAGAAACCATCTGGTGTTACCGGCATTTTCTTCGTCCGTAACTGTGCAGGTACTGTATACCAGGATCCCTCCACTCCTGACATACCCCTGTACTGTCTTCAGGATTTCCTTCTGAAGCTCTGCCAGCTCCGGGATATCCTTCTTCCTTAGTCTGAATTTGATATCAGGCTTCTTTCCGATCACACCTATACCCGAACACGGCAGATCCGCTATCACCAGATCTGCCTGCCTGGTCATACTGTCATCATATTCCAGCGCGTCATGAACCTCGCTACGTATATTTGCAAGGCCCAGTCTGCGGGCGTTTTCCTCTATGAGCAGCCTCTTCTTTTCGCTGATATCCCTGGATATAACTGATGCTTCGGGGAAATGCTCTGCCGCACATATGCTCTTTCCTCCCGGAGCAGCACAGACATCAACTATCAGTGAAGGGCTGCAGTGCATGCTGTCAAGCGCTCTGCATCCTGCCAGGGCTGCTCTGATGGGGCGTTCATCCTGTACGCTGAACAAACCGTATTTAAAAGCATCCAATTCGGTCAGACTGTCAAATCCTGAAAGCCACAGAATACCATCCTCCTCGTCGGTCATCTGTACTGTACATCCTTCATTTTCCAGAGCTATTGCCACTTCTTCTGCAGTCATCCTGGCTGTATTAGCCTTTATAGTCATAAACCTTCGGTTTTCCAGGGTTCCCGAAAGGAATGATTCGGTCTGCTCATTTCCGAACTGCTGCACCAGCATCTCATAGATCCATTTGGGAACTGACAGGCTGATATTTGCTGGCATATCCTTCCCGATATCATCTTTTCCTGCCTGAATGCTTCTCAGTACTCCGTTAACAAACCTTCCCAGACCGGATAATCCTCTCTTCGCTGCCAGCCTGGATGCCTCGTTCAGAACCGCATAATCCGGAACCGAATCCATGAACAGCATCTGATATACACTGATGCGCAGTATATTCAGTACGACAGTTTTCATCTTGACCGTTGGGGTATTGGAAAACCTGTTTATACAGTAGTCCAGATAGATCAGGCGTTCCAGAACTCCTGTGTATAAATGCCTGATAAATGCCATGTCTCTGTTATCATATTCATCACTTCCCAGTGCAGATTCCAGAACAGCATCACTGAAGATACCCTCCACGAGAGTATCAGAGAGCATGTTTATGACCGTATTGCGGGGATCTTTGCGATTATCTGCTGCCAAACCTGTACCCGGTTTCTATCTTTCTGCCTCTGAGGAACTCCTCTGTGCTCATTCGCCTTTTGCCTTCCAACTGCACTTCATCAACCTGAAGAAGTCCATCACCTGTGACAATTGAAAAGCCTTGTTTATCCGAATATACTACCGTTCCTGCAGGGAGTTCACAGCCATTGCCAGCTGTAACCCGTGCTTTTAATATCTTGAAAGTTTTTCCGTCCAGGAATGTATATGTTCCGGGCCATGGATCATATGCCCTTATCTTTCTTTCTATCACTTCTGCAGGCTCGGAAAAATCGATCAGACCTGCATCCTTCCCTATCTGCCTGACATATGTGCTGTCCTCATCATTCTGAGGGATAGAAACTACAGTGCCGTCTGCTATTTTCCGGATAGTTTCAAGCAGTAGTCTGGCACCCAGAGATGCTGCTTTTGCTTCTATTGATGCATTTGTCTCATCGGGGTCAAGCGGCATTTTTTCCTGCATCAGGATATCTCCGGTATCCATCTTTTCTGCCACCTTCATGATAGTAACTCCGCTTTCTTTATCTCCGTTCAGGATAGCCGCCATCATAGGCGCAGCTCCCCTGTATTTCGGGAGCAGGGATGGATGTACGTTGATGCAGCCGCACGGAGCCATCTCCAGCAGCCTGTTAGGGAGTTTCTGAGCATATGCAGTCACAACATGCAGATCTGCATTCAGTGATTCCAGCATATCCAGGAAATCCGGGTCAGATACCTTCTCAGGCTGAAGTACTTCTATCCCAGCTGAAACAGCCACCTCCTTGGCAGGAGAAAATGATACCTGCTTTCCTCTGCCTCTGGCCCTGTCAGGCTGAGTGACCAGGGCGATCACTTCGTTTTCTGAATCAATAAGCGCCTTCAGGATATCCGCAGCTATTCTCGGCGTTCCGAAAAAAACTATCTTCATTTATTCTTCATCTTCCTCTTCTTCGTCATTGTCATGGAGGTCACCTTCAACTATATCCAGGTACATCTTTCCATCCATATGGTCGCACTCATGGCAGACTGCTCTGGCCAGAAGGCCCTCGCATTTCAGCTCATATGGATTCAGTGTGCGGTCATACGCTTTCAGAGTCACTCTGAACGGTCTGGTAACAAAGCCCCATTTTCCGGGGACAGACAGGCATCCCTCACTACCGGTCTGGGTCTCTTCAGAATCAATGATCACTTCAGGGTTGATCACTGTTACATTTTCACCGGATGTATGACATACATATCCGTCATGCTCCTGTCTCATCTCTTCATCCATGCCTGCATCATCAGGATCAATGCATATTATACAGATCCTTTTCAGTACTCCGACCTGAACTGCTGCCAGCCCTACTCCATTGTATTCTTTCAGGCTTTCGATCATGTCGTCTATCAGTTCATCGGTTCTGGCCGTGATCTCCTTTACCGGTTTTGATATTTTCCTGAGAATAGGATCTCCGTCTGTTCTGATATTTCTGATTGCCATCTTCTGTCATCCTCCGATTGTTGAAAAATCAAATGTTATCAATATGTCTTTGTCCTGAAGTCCGTTCAGGAATTCTTCAGTTATGTCTTTCATATATACCAGTTCTGAATATTCTCCCGACTTCAGGTAAATATTCTTCCTGAACCTGTCATTTATCCTGAATATGGATGCTGCAGCAGGTCCTATCTTGATGGTTTCAGCTCCACACGCCGCTATCTCCCCGTCCATCAGCTGTGATATCTGCTGGCATATACTGTCCAAGTGTCTTTCGTCTGAAGCGCTGATGGTGATACCCAGCATGGCCTTCACAGGAGGATACCCAAGGAGCTTTCTGTATCCGATCTCATAATCATAGAATCCTCTGTAGTCCTGCTCCGCTCCCAGTCTGACTGCGTAGTTGTCAGGGACATATGTCTGTATAACTACACTTCCCTGTCGTTCTCCTCTTCCGGCTCTTCCGGCTGCCTGTGTGAGCAGCTGGAACGTTCTTTCAGGTGCCTGGTAACTGTCTGCATACAGTGACAGATCTGCCGCCATGATCCCTACCAGTGTGACATTTGCGAAATCATGGCCCTTTACGATCATCTGGGTTCCTATCAGGATATCGGCCTCATGATCTGCAAATGTTTCCAGGATCTTCTGATGGCCTTCTTTCTGTCTGGTTGTGTCATAGTCCATCCTGATGATCCTGGCCTCGGGAAACAGTCTTCCGACCTCCTCTTCAACCTTCTGGGTACCTGTCCCGAATGTACCGATATATTTTGAACCACACACCGGACATGTCTTTACCATGGGCATCTCATATCCACAATAATGACATAAAAGTTTGCCGTTTTTGTGATATTTAAGTGAAACATCACAGTGCGGACATTTGATCGCTTCTCCGCAGCTTCTGCAGGATACGAAACTGGAATATCCCCTGCGGTTTATAAACAGCATGATCTGTTCATTTTTCGACAGTCTGTCAGCTATGAGTTCATACAGCCTTCTGCTCACCATGGATCTGTTGCCGGATGCCAACTCGTCTCTCAGATCTACTATCTCAACATCCGGAAGGCCCCTGCCAGTAGCTCTTTTTTCCAGAGTATACAGCTGATACCTGCCATGCTCTGCGGCAAAATACGACTCAACCGAAGGCGTTGCAGAGCCCATGACGACTATCGCATCTGACAGCTCAGCTCTCTTTATGGCCACCTCTCTGGCATGATAGCGTGGAACATTCTCGTTCTTGTATGTGCCCTCATGTTCCTCGTCAATGATTATGATCCCCAGATTCTTAAAGGGCGAGAACAGAGCCGATCTGGGACCTATAATGATATCTACATCTCCGCGTCTGGCCTTCTCCAGCTGATCATGCTTCTGGGCAACGGTCAGTCTGGAATTGATCACTGAGATCCTGTTTCCGAACTTCCTGTAGAACCTTAGCACAGTCTGATATGTCAGCGCTATCTCTGGGATCAGGACTATGGCCTGTCTGCCTTCACGAACTGTTCTGGCTATGAGCTCGATATATACTTCAGTCTTTCCTGAACCGGTCACACCGCGTATCAGCGACGGTCTCATATCCCCGGATAACTTCCTGTTCCATATATCATCGCAGATACTCTGCTGCTCATCGTTCAGAACGATATTGTATCCCTGACTTACGTTTATGTTGAATGCATCCCTCAGCGATGTCCTTGTATCGACACTGATGATCCCTTCCTTTGCCAGTGACTTTACTGTCGACTCTGATATGTTCAACCTGTCTCTGACTATCGAATACGGCAGGATCTTCTCATGGATCAGCTCTGCTATCAGCCTTCTTTTGGCTGCACTCCTTTTATCTCTGGTATAGCGTTCCAGAGCCTCCATGGCAGTAGGCTCATCAGCTGTCAGACAGATAAACTTATCCAGTATGGGCTGGGACTTCTGCTTTACTGGGAGCACTGTCTTCAGCGCCTGGCTCATGGTTCCGCCGTAATTGGTACGGATGAAATCAGCCAGCTCGATCATAGTCCCCTCAACTGTAGTACTTTTTTCAGCGATCGAATTTATCGATTTAAGCCGTGCTTCATCCAGCACGGCTTTATCTCTGATATTTTTTACAAAACCTCTGATCAGTCTGTTTCCCCGTCCAAACGGGATATTGACCTGGCTTCCGCGTCTGATCAGACCTGCCAGTTCATCAGGCACTCTGTACTCAAAGGCTCTGTCCACACTTTCGTGGGTAATGTCAACTATTACATCCGCAAACAAATGTCACCTTCCGGTCACTGTTCCTGAGCCTGCTGCCACATTTCCTCAAATGTCATGGAATCGACCAGTATCTCTCTGGGTTTGGCTCCGTTCTGAGGACCTACAGCTCCGAAATCATAGAGCTGATCGATGATACGCGCGGCCCTGTTGAATCCGACGTTGAACCTGCGCTGCAGCATACTGGAAGATGCCTTGCCCTGTTCTATGCACAACAGTCCTGCTTCATGGAAGTACTCATCGTACTTGCTCTCCGGCCCTGATTCAGTGCCATCGATACTCATCTGGGCACCTTCTGCAGTTCCATTCATGTATTTTTCCATAGATTCTGCTTCTTCAGCGAAATAATCTACGGTCTTGTTCTTTACAAGATATCTGACTGTGTCCTGGATCTCCTTGTCAGATACAAATGCTCCCTGCACTCTGACAGGTTTTACATAGCCTGTCGGATAGAACAGCATGTCACCGTTTCCGAGGAGCTTCTCCGCGCCGACCATATCAATAATGGTCCTGGAGTCCACACCTGAGGCAACCAGAAGTGCGGCTCTGGCAGGGATATTGGCCTTGATCAGACCTGTAACAACGTCAACAGAAGGCCTCTGCGTTGCAATGATCAGATGTATGCCCGCTGCCCTGGCCAGCTGTGCCAGTCTGCAGATCAGGCTCTCCACCTCCTTGGCCGCGACCATCATCAGGTCTGCCAGCTCGTCTATGACTATCACGATCTGCTGCATGCGTCTGGGGTTCTCTTCCTCGCTGCTCAGCTGTCCCCTGTCAAACTTCTCATTATAAGTCTTGAAATCCCTGACTCCTGACAGCTGCATACGCTGATAGCGGTTGGTCATCTCACCTACTGCCCATCTCAGTGTGCTGACAGCCTGTCCCGGGTCCGTTACCACGCCTTTCATCAGATGAGGGATGCCTGCATATACTCCGAACTCAACCCTCTTGGGATCGATGATGATCAGTCCGACTTCAGAAGGCTTTGCCCTGTACAGGATACACATCAGTATGGAGTTCAGGAATACGGATTTACCTGAACCTGTGGTTCCTGCCACGAGCAGGTGCGGCATCTTGGCCATATCAGCTACTATTACATTGCCGCTGATATCCTTGCCGGCTGAAAATGCGATCTTCGACTTCTGTTCCTGCATCACAGGAGCTTCCAAAAGCTCTCTGATAGTAACTGTCTGCCTGCTCTTGTTAGGTATCTCTATGCCTATGGCAGCTCTTCCCGGTATCGGGGCTTCTATCCTGATCTCGGGCACGGCCAGATTGAGCTTCAGATCATCCGAAAGTGAGGTGATCTTGCTTACTCTGGTTCCCAGCTCCGGCTGAAGTTCAAATCTGGTAACAGAAGGTCCGACCTGAGTGTCTATGACCTTGGCATTAACACCGAATGTTTCCAGTACCAGCTCCAGCTTCTTTGCCAGCTGGTTAACATTGTTTTCACCATCCTGTCCGCTCTTTCTTCTGGAAAGCAGGCTCAATGGCGGCAGCTGGAAATCGTCATCCTGAGGGCCTCTTACCGTAGTGACGGGAGTAAATGTACGTACGGGCTCACCCTTTGAGAGAGTCTTGCCTGAAAGCGATGCTCTCTGTGATCTTTCACTGTCCTCTGCCGGTTTAACCTCTGCCTTAGGTTTCTCAGGCTTTCTTACTGTGTCCTGAACAGCGGGCTCCCTGATGACCTCTGTGACATTGATCACACTGGTCTTGGGCTGCGGTTCTCTAGGCTTTACTGTCTGTCTGGGCCTGGGACGTGCATTGGTGATCTCATGGATCTCATCTCCGCCTGCATTGGTCTCTGCTATGGCGGTATTGGTCCCCACGCCTTTGGCTTTCTTAACGGTACGCTCCGATGAGACCGTTCCGTCTCGCATAGGTGCTGCTTTTTTTCTGACCCTGGTAAGTGATGCTCTCTTAACCTGTCTTCTCTTGGCAGGTGTCTTAACAATACGTATTACAGTACCTTCATCCTCGGTCTCATATACAGGTTCTTCACGCCTTCTGGTCTTTGGCTGCGTTTTGACAGCCTTTTCCCTGCGGGCGGGCTGAGGTTCATCATCATAGTCATCTTCCCTGATATCCTTCACAAAGTCTGTCACCTGTTTTCTGAATATCATGAACAGACAGAACAGAAGGAGCATGATGGTAACTATGTATGCTCCCGCTCTGCTGATGGCAAGATAGAATGCAGCTGCTATGCTGCCTCCGAACAGTCCGCCTCCCGCAGATTCTTTTGCTCCATCGTCAAAGAACTGTACTATTGGCTTGGTCAGAGTGATGCCTGATGCCAGATGCATGAGTACACAGAGCATCCAGAAAAAAACGATACAGAATATGATCGTTACCCTGGCACTGCCCTTCATGAATGCTGCGCACAGGAACACTGCCAACAGCAGAAGTGGAAATACATAGCCCATGATCCCGAAAAGACCAAACTGGGCAACCTTAAGCCACCCTCCGACCTTTCCGAGAACACCGAAATTGGCGAGCTCCAGGAATACAGCCAGGATGACTCCTATGACACAGATCACTTCCTTCGGAAGACCGGTACTCTTTTTATTTGATTTTTTACTTGAACGCTTTTTAGCCTGTGCAGCCAAATAAGCACCTCCGGTAGTATCTTAAAACTCAAATTTATGCAGGAAATATGATTCCAGCTCATCGATAGGTATACGAACCTGCTCCATGGAATCTCTTTCCCTGATGGTTACGCAGTTATCTGCCGGATTCTGATCGTCTCCGACGGTCTGGAAATCCACTGTGATGCAGTAAGGAGTTCCGATCTCGTCCTCGCGGCGGTATCTCTTTCCGATAGTTCCACGATCGTCATAATCGCAGTTGTAGTATTTACTGAGATAGCTGTAGATCTCGAGTGCCTTGTCAGAGAGCTTCTTTGACAGAGGAAGTACCGCGATCTTGACAGGTGCCAGCGCGGGATGGAAACGCATGACTGTACGGATGTCAGGCTTCTCCTCTGTTCCGAGATTCTCTTCATCATATGCGCTGCACAGGAACGCCAGCACTACTCTGTCTGCGCCAAGTGACGGCTCAACAACATACGGAACATACTTGATATTCTTCTCATCATCAAAGTACTCCATGGACTCACCCGAGAATGTCTGATGCTGGCTCAGGTCATAGTTGGTTCTGTCAGCTATGCCCCAGAGTTCTCCCCATCCGAACGGGAATGTGAACTCAATATCTGTTGTTGCCTTGGAGTAGAATGAAAGCTCCTCGGGATCGTGATCTCTCAGACGGATCTCTTCGTCTTTGATACCCAGGCTCTTCAGCCAGTTTACGCAGAAACTTCTCCAGTAGTCAAACCACTCCAGATCTGTATCGGGCTCGCAGAAGAACTCCAGTTCCATCTGCTCGAACTCTCTGGTCCTGAATGTGAAGTTACCGGGGGTGATCTCATTTCTGAATGACTTGCCCACCTGACAGATACCGAAAGGTATCTTCTTTCTGGATGCTCTCTGTACGTTCTTGAAGTTTACAAAGATGCCCTGTGCTGTCTCAGGACGCAGATATACTACATCTTTGGCATCCACCGTAACACCCTGGAATGTCTTGAACATCAGGTTGAAGTGACGGATAGGAGTGAAGTTGCTCTTTCCGCAAGAAGGGCACGGGATATTGTTGTCCGCAATAAACTGCTCCATCTTCTCATCTGACCAGCCGTCAACCGAGCCGTCCAGTTCTATACCCTGCTCTGCGCAGAAATCCTCGATAACCTTGTCTGCTCTGAATCTTTCCTTACACTCGCGGCAGTCCATCAGAGGATCCGAAAAGCTTCCGATATGGCCTGATGCTTCCCATGTTCTGGGGTTCATCAGGATGGCGCAGTCAAGGCCAACATTGTATGGGCTTTCCTGCACGAACTTCTGCCACCATGCTTTCTTAACATTGTTCTTCAGCTCTACACCCAGATTGCCGTAATCCCATGTATTTGCGAGACCTCCGTAGATCTCTGATCCGGGGAAAATGAATCCTCTGCCCTTGCAGACGGCAACGATCTTGTCCATTGTCTTTTCTGTCATAATGTATTCATCCTTTGCTGATTTATTTGTTTATATATCATTAAACACTTATCGTATTATGATACTCTAAATCAGGCTGAATTTCCACTTTTTTTGGGTAGTTTTTGTAAATCAGGCGCTATTAGTGAAATGTTAAGAAATCAGACAACAGTTGTTGAAAGATGGCGACACCTGGTCCTATTAGAATGCATGTTGAAAAATAATGCTTGAAATCCAAAAAGATCCTCATATAATCGGATTCAAGAAAGATAGAATAGCCTCATTTTCCGGATGTGTTTCACCCAGGCGCTCGCCTGCTGCATATCCGTTTTGACGCCCCCTGGAAGGCGCCTTGTTCTGATCACAGCCGTGCAGATCCCTGCATGGCTGTTTTTCTATATAACCTATGACTATGATATTATCGTAAATCGTTCACTTGAACGAATATTCATTAATAAATCATTCACATGAACGAAACCTTATGAACAAATCGTTCACAAGAACGTTTTCTCCGCCTTTAACCATTCACGTGAACGAAACCTTATGAACAAATCGTTCACATGAGTGATTTCTCTTCATTAAATCATTCATGTGAATGAAACAGGGGCAATAAATCGTTACAAAAAAAGAGGCCGGTCTGCAATTAAGACAAGCCTCTTTTCCAGGTATTATAATACTGTTCAGATATGCATTTTTACAGCCAGAGCAGTTCCTGCTGCTGCAAATGCAATAAATCCAACGATAGCAATCAATAAAACAAAATCAGAGCCGCCTGTTGCCGGAGAAGCTGCTGGTTCTTCTGTAGGTGCCGGAAGCTGGAATGATACATGCTCACCACTGTAAACCGTTGCAGTTCCATTCCAGGAAGTTATTACTTCAGCCTCAAGCTTTCCGTCAAGGTAAGCCTGGGCGTCTTCTGCACAGTATGTAATAAACTCAGGTGCGCTTGGATAGTCATGGTGTCCGGCAAAAACATACTTTACATCACTCTGATATGCCTTAAGCTTTTCCATGCTCTTCTGGTATGTTTCCATATCGCATTCTTCATCAAACATCATTACAGGACCTTCCTGCACAGAGTCACCGGTAATAAGAACACCGCTGTTTTTATCAAACAGAGCAATACTGCCACGAGAATGACCCGGGATTTCAATGACCTCGAATTCAAAATCTCCCACAGAGACTTTATCGCCTTCCTTGATGTAATCTGCTTTAATACCTTCAGGAAGCATATAGGCATCCTTTTCATTTATGCTAATTGGATAATCAGAAAAAGCACCTATTCCACCTATATGATCAGGATGACCATGAGTGATCACAACCTCCAGAGGAAGATCTGTAATTTTTCTGACTTCATCCAGAAGATTATTTCTCTCGTACATAGTATCTACAACAAGTGCCTTATCTTCTCCCAGGAAAAGATAAGCCCGGGTGGTTGTATCATCAAATATATACATCCCTTCAACCTGTTCAAACTCGGTTGTCGTAGTCTCATTGCTTCCCCAGTCTGCAAACACCGAAACAGACATTACCAGTACAAGAATAAGTGTAAGACATATTGCTGCTGTAATTCTATTCATCTTTAATACCCCCCTGCATAGGATTAATTATTATTAACATTTTACAATATGCATTTTATTCATCTCAACTCAATTATAATTATCGTCAAATAAGATTATTTTATGGAAGATCATCAAGTACCCCGACAACAATGAATCTGTTATCTGTCTGTCCCGGAACACATGTACTCAAAATGATCATTTCATCGTCTGCACTGCATGATCCAAATATATGGCTGGTATCTCCCTCCTCTGCAAGAATACTGTCCAGAAATGTCTGTCTTCCATCCCTTGTTTTCAGATCATAGAGATCGGTTATCAGTCTGTCATTTACTTTGGCTGCAGCAAATACACTGTATTCATACTCCGCCTCAGGCAGATACAGGGTTATCCTGTTATGTCCCTCCCAGTAACCGTCTTCATTATATCTTTTTAATTCGGCGAATCTGCTCTGGTTATGTCCGTAAACGATCCTTACATATTCCGACGCATCATTTGGGATCGTATAAAGCGTTCCCGTCTGATCCGCTTTCAGATCATATCCCATATTAAGATAGAAATCCCTGTCTGAAACATCCTCATGCTGGGCTACAGGATAATTAATATCAGTATTATCAAGAACAAGCCAGGAAGTGATCTCGGAATTAATGCTTTTCAGCCAATCAAAATCAACCGGAGAATTATATACAGATTCCGGTATTTCTTCTGAAAACAGAGTTGTATTTGTCTCCCTTGCCGATCCCTCCCGGATATCAGAGGCTGATGCATCGGATTCCGTTGTCAGCGCTGTTCGGGCAAGTTCTTCATCGCGCTGCCGGCTTTTTTCTCTGGAATTCAGTACCCCGATAACTACAGCAGCACAGATTGCCGCAGCCAATATACACAATATGAGCAGTAGTTTTCGTATTTTCACTGCTTAAACTCCTGAAATGTCAAGGGAGCCTCCGGTACAACCGGGGCTCCCTGTGTTTTTTGTTCCGCTTTGGGCTCGCAAGTCGCTTACATCATTCCCATGCCGCCACCCTGGGCTGCTGCAGCTGCTCTTGCCTCTGCCATAGGATCTGTTGTGTCTGCAACAACTGCCTCTGTTGTCAGATATGTTGAAGCAACGCTTGTTGCGTTCTGAAGAGCTGATCTGGTTACCTTTACAGGATCAAGGATACCTGCGTCAACCATCTTGACATACTCTCCGTTCAGAGCATCAAATCCTTCGCCTTCAGGAAGCTCTTTAACCTTGTTTACGATAACAGCGCCTTCCAGACCAGCATTCTCAGCGATGCAGTACAGAGGAGCCTCAAGTGCCTTGTAAACAACCTTTGCGCCTGTCTTCTCGTCACCTTCAAGGGTATCGATAAGAGCTGCAACTGCTTCCTGTGCATGGATATATGCGCTGCCGCCGCCTGCGATGATGCCTTCCTCAACAGCTGCCTTGGTAGCTGCCAGAGCATCTTCCATGCGGAGCTTCTTCTCTTTCATCTCGGTCTCGGTAGCTGCACCAACTCTGATAACTGCAACGCCGCCGGTGAGCTTTCCAAGTCTCTCCTGATATTTTTCTCTGTCATAGTCAGATGTGGTAGTCTCGATGCCTCTCTTGATCTGAGCGCATCTGTCAGCGATAGCTTCCTTGCTGCCAGCACCGTCTACGATAACTGTATTCTCTTTGCCAACCTTAACTGATTTAGCAAATCCAAGCTGATCCATAGTAGCCTCAGCCAATGTCAGACCAACCTCCTCAGAGATCAGCTGTCCGCCTGTCAGGATAGCGATATCCTTCAGCATCTCTTTTCTTCTGTCACCAAATCCGGGGGCCTTGACAGCAACAACATTCAGGTTACCACGCAGCTTGTTGACGATGATAGTAGTCAGAGCTTCGCCCTCAACATCCTCAGCGATGATCAGGAGCTTTGCGCCCTGCTTCATGATCTGCTCAAGGATAGGCAGAAGATCCTGGATAGAAGAGATCTTCTTATCTGTGATCAGGATGTAGCAGTCATCCATGGTTGCTTCCATCTTCTCCAGATCGTTGCACATATATGCTGAAATATATCCACGCTCAAACTGCATACCTACAACCATATCCAGCTCTGTCTGCATTGTCTTGGACTCTTCGATAGTGATAACGCCATCAGCAGTAACCTTTTCCATAGCGTCAGCAACCATCTCGCCTACGCCGTCATCTCCTGCAGAGATAGCAGCTACACGTGCGATCTGCTCCTTGCCGGATACCTTGCTGCTCATCTTGCTCAGAGCGTCAACAGCAACCTCACATGCTGAAGCCATGCCTTTTCTCAGGATGATGGGATTTGCGCCTGCTGCCAGGTTCTTGCCGCCTTCATCGATCATAGCCTGTGCAAGTACTGTAGCTGTGGTAGTACCATCACCTGCAACATCGTTTGTCTGAGTTGCAACTTCACGTACCAGCTGAGCACCCATGTTCTCAAACTGATCTTCAAATTCGATCTCTCTTGCGATAGTAACACCATCATTAGTGATCAGAGGGCCGCCGAAAGCCTTGCCCAGAACTACGTTTCTGCCCTTAGGTCCCAGTGTGACCTTGACAGTGTTTGCAAGCTGATCCACACCGCGCTCGAGGGCTTCTCTTGCCTCAGCGCCGAACTTAATAACCTTTGCCATTTTAATATTCCTCCTTAGTCTTCTACTATAGCGAGGATATCATTCTGATTAACTACAATATATTCCTCGTCTTCAAGCTTAACTTCGCTTCCTGCATATTTAGAAAAGATAACTACGTCGCCTTCCTTAACAAGCATGTTGGACTTGCCGTCAATGATCTTGCCAGGACCTACTGCAACAACAAGTGCCTGTGCAGGCTTCTCTTTTGACTGACCAGGTAAGATGATGCCTGATGCTGTAGTTTCTTCAGCTTCAACACGTTTAAGAACGACTCTTTCTCCTAATGGAACTAACTTCATTTCAATTGCCTCCTATTCTCTCTATTAGCACTCATCTCGCCCGAGTGCTAACTCCATTGCATATAATATAACATCACTTTCTATTTTGCAACCCCCAAAATAAAGTTTTTCGAGGATCATTTTTCTCTCGCATACATGAACAGATACTGCTGTGCATAGCCGCCCCATCTGCCGAATTTTACGGCTGCAAACTGCTCTATCTCCTTTTTCGGAGTATCACATCCGAAGTACATTTCTTCCATGATACGCTTGATCCACACGTCTACCGGGAATCCCTCTCTGAAGCCCAGAGAAAACAGCAGCACACAGTTGGCTACCTTGTCTCCGACGCCTTTTATACCTGTCAGCTCCCTGCGGGCATCTTCGAATGTCAGCCGCTTCAGTTCTGCTGCATTCATCCCGTTTTGAAGTGCGTGTATAGCACTCATGATATACGGAGCCCTGAAGCCTGTCTTCAGCTGCCTGAAATCCTCCTCGGTCATAGCGTAGAGCTGCTCCTGCTCTGGGAATGTATAGTAGTCATGCCCGGCATATGTTCCGGCATACTCACCAAACCCGTCGCATATGGCCCTGACTATCTTCTTTATCTGGGGAATGTTCTTGTTCTGTGAGATGATGAACGAAATAAGGGTCTCCGGGAAGTCCTGATTCAGTATCCTGATACCGTAAAATGTATCAGTCACACTCTTCAGCCTGGGCTCAGCCTTGATCAGTTCGCTTTTTATCTGAGCGTAATCCCTGTCCAGATCGAAATACGGTACCCAGATCCCCCGGATCTCGTCATCTGACGCCCCATCAAATATGAGCTCGTCACCTTCTTGCAGGACATGCAGCATCCTGCCTTTTGCAACTACGATGTAGTCTTCTTCACCGATCTTTTCAAAATTGAAGCACTGACCACATTCAAGCGTCTGTGCAAGATCAAAATCCTTAACCTTCATGTTATCCCTTCAAACAAACACCGTGATGCATGTTACAGCATCACGGTGAATCCTGTTTTAACTATATGACTGCAGCTGTCTCAGTATTATCTCTTCTTCAGGAAATCAGGAATGGTGATGTCCTTGGAAGCTGAGCTCTGTCTGGGCTGTCTTGCAGGTGTAGTAAAGTTCAGCTGAGGCTTGGGAGGCTCGGGTCTGACCGGGATCTCCTTCGGCTTGTCCTCTTCTGCTGCAGGCTCCTCAGCCTTGGCAGGTGTTGCAAATGAAGATGCCTGACTCTTCGGAGCATCTTTAGATGTTCCTGCTGAGAATCTGCTGTCAGATGCCTTAGGTGTGGTCATCTTTACAGTTGCATCTGAAATACCGGTTGCGATAACGGTAATAGTGCAGGTATCAGCAGGCTCTTCCTCGTAGCGTGCACCAAATATGATGTTTGCGCCTTCTCCAGCGAGCTCCTGTACGTAGGTTGCCGCATCATTTGCCTCGATAAGGGAGATATCACCGGTGATATTGATGATAACATGTGAAGCACCCTTGATATTGGTCTCCAGAAGAGGTGATGTAACTGCAGCCTTGACAGCCTCTTCAGCCTTGCCGTCGCCTGTAGCTGTACCGATACCGATATGAGCGATACCCTTGTTGAGCATTACTGTACGTACATCCGCGAAATCCAGGTTGATCAGTGAGCGGATATTGATCAGGTCTGTGATGCCGCTGACTGACTGCTCCAGAACCTCATCTGCTTTCTTGAATGCATCCTTGATAGATGTTCTTCTGTCAACGATCTCCAGAAGCTTGTCATTGGGGATGATGATAAGTGTATCAACAACTTCTTTCAGCTTCTCAATGCCCATAAGAGCATTGTTCATACGTGTTTTGTTCTCGAAACGGAAAGGCTTCGTTACGATAGCAACCGTAAGGATGCCCATATCCTTTGCAACCTTGGCTATAACAGGAGCAGCACCTGTTCCTGTACCACC
>JAZUNG010000206.1:0-7443 GCA_045604025.1 Lachnospiraceae bacterium
TTTGGTGTCCTTATATCTGCACATATACATAAGCAAACAAATACCGGCTGTTACAGCCGGTATTTGTTACTGAATTCTTCGTAATGCTTTTCGAACGAATCGTTCTTGATCTCCTTCAGCGCATCCATATATTCATGTGAATCAAATGTATCACCTCTGGACTGAATGATCGCCAGAGCGATATTGCTGCAATGGTCAGATATCCTCTCATAGTCCGTCAGCAGATCATTGAAAACAAATCCCTGATCCAGTGTGCATTCATTGTTCTTCAGACGCTCGGTATGATTGAACTTCATGCCATCTGTCAGGTCATCTATAACCTCTTCGAGAGGTTCCACCTTCATGGCACTGTCAATATCTCCTTTTATAAATGAGTCGAATGTGATATTGACGATATCCTCTATCGCAGCCTCCAATATATCCAGCTCGTGGAGTGCTCCTTTTGAGAATACCATTTTCTTCTCATGCAGCTCTTCCATAGCCTCTCCTATATTCCTGGAGTGGTCAGATATACGCTCGAAATCAGACAGCACCTGCAGATAACGGCCTACTTCATTGGCCTGAACCGGAAGCAGGTTGGCTCCGGTCAGATGGACCAGATAGTTGCCCAGTTTGTCTTCGTATCTGTCGACAACTTCCTCCAACTCCACAACATGCTGCATCTTTTTCTCATCAAATTCTTTTCTGAGGCTTATAGCCTCCACCAAATTCTGTCTGGTCTTTTCAGCCATGGAATTGATGACCAGTCTGCTCTGCTCCACAGCGATGGCCGGGTGGGTATAGAAACGGGTCTCCAGTCGGTCCATATCGGCCTGCTCTGCCAGAGCATCCGCTGACTCCGGGAACATCCTGCATACGAGCTTCTCCATCAACCAGATAAACGGAGCAAGAAGCAGCAATGTGGCTAAACGGAATATGGAATTTATCAGAGCAATGGATACCATAGTCATGGTAGAGCTCATGAATCCGAAACTGAATATAGCGTTCAACGCATAGAATACGGCTCCCCATACCACTGCGCCAACTATATCTATCAACAGATATGCAAATGCAGTTCTTTTCGCGTTTACACCTGCTCCCAGTGCACTGAGCAGTACAGGTACAGATGCACCTATCGCAATACCCATTATCACGGGAAATGCCACATCAAATGTGACAGCACCTGTTACAGCCAATGCCTGCAGTATACCTACGGATGCGCTGGCACTCTGCAGAATGGCAGTGAACACCAGACCAACCAGGATACCCAGTACAGGGTTTGAAAAACTGGTCAGCAGATTGATAAAGGCAGGGATCTCTTTCAGCGGTTCAACTGCTGATGACATAGTGCTCATTCCAAACATCAGCACTGCAAATCCCAGAAGTACCTCTCCCAGACTGCGTATCGTGGCTTTCTTGGACGCAAGCCTCAGTATGATACCAATTACCGCAACGATCCCCGTAAGTGTTGCTGTATTGAAATAGGACGCCACACTGGCTCCGCTTCCGCCCAGACTGTTCAGACATAGGATCCATCCTGTAATACTGGTTCCCAAGATGGCACCCAGGATGATACCTATGGCCTGTCTGACCTTCATCATTCCTGAGTTTACGAAACCTACCACCATGACTGAAGTGGCAGAAGAAGACTGGATCACGGCAGTTACACCGGTTCCCAGTATGATCCCCTTAAATGTGTTGCTGGAAAGCCTGTACAGTATCACTTCCAGTTTGTTTCCTGCAACTTTCTTCAGTGCATCGCCCATGACAGCCATGCCAAACAGGAACATGGCAATGCCTCCGGCGAGCATAATGATCTCAGTTATTCCCATAATGTGTTATCAGATCCTGTGAATAAACAATCCGCTCTGCAGCTTCGGCTCAAACCAGGTAGACTTAGGCGGCATTACCTGTCCGTCGTCTGCAACCCTCATGAGCTGTTCAATGGTTGTATGTCTGGTCGCAAACGCAACTCTCATATCACTGTGGCATCTGCGCTCCAGTTCAGCAAGGCCTCTGATACCTCCGATAAAATCAATTCTCTTATCTGTCTTAAGATCTACTATTCCCAGAAGTGGAGCCAGGATATTATCCTGAAGCATGGAAACATCCAGGCTGCCTATAGGGTCAGTTTTAAGGATCTCAGGCTTTGCAGTAAGCTTGTACCATATATCATCCAGGAACATGGCCACTTCGCCCTGATGCTTGGGTTCATATGCCAGCAGATCCTTTTTCTCAACAATGAATTTTTCTCTGAGCTTCTCAATAAACTCTTCATGGCTCATGCCATTCAGGTCGGAAACCACTCTATAATACGGCATGACCAGAAGGTCTTCACAGGGAAATGCTACAGCCATAAAATAATTGAATTCCTCTTCGCCTGTGCATTTATCTCCCAGCTCTGCTCTTCTCATCTTGCATACTGTAGCAGCTGAATATGATCTGTGATGTCCGTCTGCGATATACAGACAGTCTATCTTCGAGAATGCTGCCGTGATAGCTGTTACCTGCTCTTCATCATCTATTTTCCAGACTCTCTGATGAACTCTGTCTTCTGAAACAAAATCATAAAGCGGTTGTTCGACTATGGCATTTGCAATGGCTCTTCTGGCCTCTTCCCCTTCTTTGAATGTCAGGAACACCAGTCCTGTCTGAGCTGAACACACATCAATATGTCTGGTTCTGTCATCTTCCTTGTCAGCTCTCGTCAGCTCGTGTTTCCTGATATTCCCCTCCAGGTAATCATCAACGGCAAAGCATGCGACCAGACCGGTCTGTACTCTGCCGTTCATTTCCTGACGATAAATATAATACGAGTCTTTCTCGTCAAACTTGTAATCTCCGCTTTCTATATTCTCAGCGATCAGATCACGTGCCTTCTCATAAACCTCCTGAGAGGAACTGTCGGTTCCTACAGGAAACATTGTCTCCGGTCTTACAACTGTAAGAAACGATCTGGGATTTTTGTCTACTATTGCTCTTGCTTCTGCCTCTGAATATACATCGTATGGCAGACTTGATACCTCTTTTACATATGTCCTTCTCGGACGAATACCTCTGAACGGTTTTAATCTCATTAAATAGTCTCCAGTAAAATAATACCGGGCCGTCACATCTGACAGCCCGGAAATATTGTTTATCAGCCAATAACGCGCACGCGGATAACACCCTCCAGCCCACCAAGGGCTTCTGCCGCAACGGCTGCGTTACCTGCAACATCAAATATGGAATATCCGAAGTTTCCTCTTGCCTTGCTGACCATATCAGTTATCTCAGCTCCGCCCGCTTTAACAGCCTGGCTCAACGCGGCTGCATCTGTAGCAGCGCTGTGGCATACCGTGATCCTCTCACCTTTTACAGGTCCCAGATCAGCTGCGGGATAATTTACAGAGTTTCTGATATTTCCGTTCTCCAGGAAATCACTGATCTCCTGAACTGCCATGATAGCGCAGTTGTCTTCAGACTCCTCAGTAGATGCTCCCAGATGAGGGATCAGGATTGTATTCGGAAGTGCTGAAGTCTCTGCTGTAGGGAAGTCACATACATATCTGGCTACCTTGCCGCTCTCCAGAGCATCTTTAATAGCTGCTGTATCAACCAATGTATCTCTGGCCAGGTTGATCACAACCAGACCGTCCTTTGCATGGCTTAAGAGCTCTGCTCCGACCATACCGATGGTTGAAGGAAGTGCAGGTACATGGATAGTGATCATATCGCTGGCAGCTACTACCTCTTCGTTGGATGACGCGATCTGAACTGCAGGATCCAGCGCAGCCTTCATGGCATCATTCAGGAAAGCGTCGAATCCGATTACTTTCATGCCCAGTGCTACAGCTACGTTGGCAACCTTGGCTCCGATAGCACCCAGTCCGATGACACCCAGGGTCTTGCCCAGGATCTCATGTCCTACGAATCTCTTCTTTTCTTTCTCGGTCAGTGCTGCTATATCTGCGTTTCCTGCCTCTGAAGCAGTCCAGCTGATACCTCCGACGACATCACGGATGCTGGCGATGGCGGCAAAGATAAAGAGCTCCTTTACGCCGTTTGCGTTTGCGCCGGGTGTGTTGAATACCACGATGCCCTGCTCAGCACATCTGTCCAGAGGGATGTTATTTACTCCTGCTCCTGCTCTGGCGATGACCTTGAGCTCACTGTCAAATTCCATCTCATGCATCTTGGCGCTTCTGACCAGGATAGCATCTGCCGCTTCTGTTTCAGCAACCTGAGTGTACTGATCGGTAAAATTATTCAGGCCTATAGCTGCAATAGGATTCAGACACTTATATGTATACATTATGCATTCTCCTTTTCGAACTTCTCCATGAATGCAACGAGCTTCTCAACGCCCTCATAAGGCATGGCATTGTAAATGGACGCTCTCATGCCGCCGACTGTTCTGTGGCCTTTCAGCTGGACCATGCCTGCTGCTGTGGATTCCGCGATAAACTTCGCATTCAGCTCATCAGAATCTGTAACGAAAGGAACATTCATCAGTGAACGGCTGCCCTTCTCAACAGTGCCTCTGAACAGTTTGCTGTTATCCAGGAAGTCATACAGCAGAGCTGCCTTCTTCTCGTTGCGGGCCTTCATTACCTCAAGACCGCCCATATCCTTGATCCACTTAAATACCTTGCCACAGATATAGATTCCATATGCAGGAGGTGTATTGTACAGTGAATTGTTGTCAGCATGTGTCTTGTACTTCAGCATGGTAGGTGTGAAAGGCATAACATCATCGCGGATCAGGTCCTTCCTGATGATGACAACAACCACACCTGCCGGTCCGATGTTCTTCTGGGCACCTGCATAGATCAGACCATACTTGCTGACATCACAGGGCTCTGACAGGAACATGGAACTCTGGTCTGCAACCAGATCCTTGCCCTTTGTATTCGGAAGGACAGGGAATTTGGTTCCATATATAGTATTGTTCTCGCAGATATATACATAGTCTGCATTCTCATGAATATCCAGATCTGAGCAGTCGGGAATATATGAGAAGGTCTTGTCTTCGCTGGTTGCGATCTTGTATGCATCACCGTAGATCTGAGCCTCCTGAAATGCCTTCTTGGCCCACTGACCGGTAACGATATAATCTGCAACTTTATTTCTCATCAGGTTCATGGGAACTGCTGCAAACTGTTGTGAAGCTCCTCCCTGAACAAAGAGAACATCATAATTGTCGGGAATATTCAGAAGATCGATCAGATCCTGCTTGGCATCATTGATGATCTTGTCATATTCCTTGCTCCTGTGAGACATCTCCATAACACCGAGACCTGCTCCTCTGTAGTCGAGCATCTCATCTGCTGCCTCACGTAATACTTCCTCCGGCAGCACGGCCGGGCCTGCTGAAAAATTGTAAACTCTTGCCATTATTCATTACCTCATAATATAAAAATCCGGGGAAGCTCAAACAAGCTTCCCCATTTACATGTTTTCTCAGATTACTCGCCGCGAGTTACCTCAGCTGCGGCCTCCTGGACATCAGCTGCTGTATCCTCTATTGCATCAGTAACCGCTTCCTCGGCAGCCTCAACTGCCTGGGTGGCTTCTGCCTCAGCCTTTGCTGCAGCAGCTTCTGCCTGGGCCTGGGCTTCTTCAGCTTCGGCCTTCTTGTTCCTGCCAAGGAACTTCTTTGTATTGGTCTCAGGCGCAGGTGCGGCAGTCGGATTTGCCTTCTCAACCTGGCTGATAGCCTGCTTGCTCATAGGGATCCGGCAGTTCTTGTTGTTGCCGAACTCTACGATAACTGTATCACCATTGACAGCTACCAGAGTTCCGTAGAAACCGCTGGTCGTCAGAATGCTGTCGCCGGGCTCAAGAGATGCCATTGTGGTCTCCTGTTTCTTTCTCTCTTTTCTCTGAGGCCTGATCATAAGGAAATAAATGATCGCGCCAAAGATGACGATGTAAATGATTATGATCCACCATGAACTGCCCTGCTGTCCGTCAGACGCAGCTGCATCTGTTGCCTGCTGAGCTCCGAAGCATGAACCAAAAAGCAGAATATTGTTTATAAGATTCATTGATCTATCCTCCTGATAATTCGTGACCTATCTATTTTACATTACTATACATAAAACCATCAAGCATTTTTTTCTTAAATTCCTGAAATCTGTTTTCCAGTATTGCCTGCCTGGCATCAGCAACCATTTTATTATAAAAATACAGATTGTGCAACACGCATAAACGCATTCCGAGCATTTCCTTGGCCTTCATCAGATGGCGGATATACGCCCTGGAATAATTCCTGCATACAGGGCAGTCACACTCTTCATCTATAGGCCGTGTATCCAGCTCATATGCAGCGTTCATCATATTGAGTTTGCCCTTATGTGTATAGACATGGCCGTGCCTGCCATTACGCGTGGGATATACACAGTCAAAGAAATCCACTCCGCGTTCTATTCCCTCCAGGATATTGGCAGGAGTACCGACTCCCATCAGATATACCGGCTTGTCCTGCGGAAGATGTGGTACTGTCACATCCAGTGTCCTGTACATCTCCTCGTGACTTTCGCCTACTGCCAGACCTCCTATGGCATATCCGTCCAGATCAAGTGACCTGATATACTCAGCGTTCTCTATCCTGATATCATCAAAGCATGCTCCCTGGTTGATACCGAACAGCAGCTGATGAGGATTGACTGTATCCGGAAGTGAATTCAGCCTGTCCATCTCCTCCTTGCTCCTGACCAGCCATCTTTCTGTCCGCCTCACACTCTGCTCCACGTACTTTCTTTCCGCAGTACTCGGAGGGCACTCATCAAATGCCATGGCTATCGTGGACCCCAGATGGGACTGGATCTGCATGCTCTCTTCCGGTCCCATAAAGATTTTGCGTCCGTCAACATGCGAATGGAAAAAAACGCCTTCTTCTTTGATCTTTCTGAGCTCCGCCAGCGAAAAGACCTGAAATCCGCCGCTGGCGGTAAGGATTGGCTTCTTCCAATCTGTAAACTTGTGAAGGCCTCCCATCTCATGAACCAGCTTATCTCCCGGTCGGACATGAAGGTGGTAGGTATTACAGAGCATGATCTGTGTTCCGATCCCTTCCAGGTCTTCAGTGGAAACTGCGCCTTTGATCGCCGCAGCTGTTGCAACATTCATAAACACCGGCGTTTTTACTGTTCCATGAACCGTCTCAAAGGTTGCTGCCTTTGCCCTTCCGTCAAGATTATCGATTTCATATCTGTTTTTATTATTCATTAGGAACCACTTTTATCATCAAGTCTTCTAACTGCTTTTCATCAACCTCTCCCGGCGCTCCTGTCATTAAATCGGAAGCGTCCTTGACCTTCGGGAAGGCGATGACGTCGCGGATCGAATCACAACCGGTCATCAGCATCAGAAGACGGTCAAAGCCGTAAGCTAAACCTGCATGCGGCGGGACACCATATTTAAACGCATCGATCAGGAAGCCAAAGCGCTCGTTTGCTTCTTCTTTTGTAAAGCCCAGAG
>JAZUNG010000207.1:0-11873 GCA_045604025.1 Lachnospiraceae bacterium
TAACACCAGTTGTGCCGCAGACTCTTGAAAGCTCCTCAACGAGCATAACATAAGTCAGAGTGTCGCATCCCTGTCCGCCGAGCTCTCTGGGCATGGGAACGCCCATCATACCGAACCGGCCGAGTTTTTCAACGGTTTCCATAGGAAATCTTTCAGTTTCATCGATTTCCTGTGCGAGCGGCTTGACCTCAGTTTCAGCGAACTCCCTGAACATGGATCTGGCCATCTCGTGTCCTTTGCTTAAAGTAAAATCCATACTAGCCTCCAACATTGTTAAAAAAAAGACAATACTGTTTTTAAAAATATAAGACCTCTTTGTTAAAAAAAAGACGATCTTTGCAATAAATTATCCCATATTACAGTAAAGAAGTAAAGTATTTTCTGAATGCACAAAAGGTTTTCGTAAATATGAATAAGACAGATAGTCTATTTTTGAAAAGATTGTGTAATATTACTATACCCTGCTGAAGCTATTAAATGGCTGCAAGCAATGCCTTCAATCCGAGAGCGCATTTCAGTTCAGATGAGGCGCTGAGCACACTGTCCAGTTCCAATGCTTCTGTCAGTTTCCCTCTGTCATCAGGGATCATACAGTGTCTGGTCATGCTCTGCTCCTGCTGACCTGACATATCTCCGTCTGTCAGCAGTTCCAGTCCATATGAAGGGATAAAAGAGCCTGTCTTTTTCAGAAAGCAATTGTTCTTCGTTGCCTTCTTTCTGAACTTCTTATCAACGAACTGCGCGACATCTTTGTGGATGATCCGGTCCTCTTCGGGCAGGTAGTAATAATCCTGGATATTATTGACCGGTATCCTGGCCTCTCCATCATATATGTCAATATTTACCTGCAGCAGATCACCTTCCGCGCAGACAAAAGCTCCCCGTGATCCCGTGCTGACGCTGACCGGGACAGCATTCTTCAGAGTATACTCGAGGACCAGCACTCTCTTTTCAGGAGTGTTTACGATCTCCGAGGATGCAAAGGTATACCGGCCCTCAAAAATATCTGCATATGCAAGCGCGGCTACGAGCTGGATCATGCCCTTTACGTCGTCGCTGTTATGAAGGAGCAGGAGATGTTCGCACTCAGGATCTCCGGTCCTTTCATACTCATAATAATATGGTATCAGGAGCCCTCCGTTCATACGGTCCGTCCTCTCTATCTGAAGGAATCCTTCTACAGAGGTCTGGTTCATGCGGGGCAGTCCGAACAGCTTTTTATATGGCTTGATCAGCTTGTAGATATCTACACTTTCCATACCGTACAGATCCTGGTCAAATCCGTAATAGTCGATCTTGTACGAGGTATAAGGTATATCGAATCCATCTCCGTTGAAATGAACCAGCACACTGAAACCCGAAGCAAATTCCAGGAAGCTTTCCAGGACTTCTCTCTCGTCCTGAGCACTCTCCGCCAGCCACTGCCTGACATTAAAAGCTCCGTCTTCATCAAAATAGCCGCACCCGATCAGATAGATCTGGGTGGTCTCCTTCTTCAGCCCGGTCGTTTCTATATCAAAAAGAAGCATTTCTCCCGGAGGAGAAATGTTTCTTAAGTCATAACCAGGTATAAGTTCCGTAACTTCCTTAAACTCTTTCATTGTCTGACATATATCACAGCTGTGACAGAGTTCCCAGCAGCCTGTTGAAATGCATGCCGTTAGACGCCTTCAGAAGGATGGTATCACCCTGCTTCAGCAGTCCGGGAACCATGGTAATGGCATCATCAAGCGATCTGAAGTATTCAACCTGCTTGTCAGAAACGAGTCTGGCTCCCATGAACATCTTCTCGCTCTTTTCGCCTACGCATACGATCAGATCCGTATCGGTCTTTCCTACATACTGACCCACCTTGAAATGATACTTCTCGGACTCATCTCCCAGCTCGAACATATCGCCCAGTATGGCGACCTTGCGTCCTTCAGCGTTCTGGAGCAGATCTATGGAAGACTTCATGGATGCAGGAGATGCATTGTAGCAGTCATCGATCAGTGTGAAATAAGGTGTCTCAACTATATTGTTTCTGCCCTCTATGACTGCCGCGCTCTCCAGGCCCTCCTTGATGAGCATCATGGGAACTCCCATATCCACAGCGACCTGAGTAGCTGCCAGCGCATTGTAGATCATATGCTGACCGGATACAGGCAGATCTACATGGAACTTCATCTTGCCGCCGCCGTCTCGGATGATCACGTCAAACTCAGTTCCTGCAAATCCTTTGTTCACTATCCTCTCAGCGCTGACGTTGCAGTCTTTGTTCAGTCCGAAATACTCCGGTCTCTTGCCATTTACCACGCGCAGCGTAGTCAGCTTGTCATCATCTCCGTTCAGTATGACGTGACCTTCGGGATTCATGTGATTGAATATCTCGCTCTTGGCCTTCAGAATACCGTCTCTGGTCTTGAAGAACTCGAGATGGCTCTGACCTATATTCGTAATGACAACTATGTCAGGCTTGGCCATAAAGCTCAGTTCATCCATCTCTCCGAAATCACTGATACCCATCTCGATCACGGCCACATCGTCGCTTTCCTTGATATCAAAGATAGTAAATGGTACTCCCCACTGGTTGTTGAAATTGCCCTTGGTCTTGCATACGCGATAATACTTTTTGAGAACCGAAGAGATAAATTCTTTGGTGCTGGTCTTGCCGACACTGCCGGTCACACCCACTACCTGAACGTCCAGGTTCTTTCTGTAGTATTCTGCTATGGCCTGTGTGGCATCAAGGACAGAATCTACGATGATATAAGGTGCAGCCAGCCCCGGGAGCTTCTTCTCAGCGAGCACTCCTGCTGCTCCTTCAGCGACTGCCATGGAAGCAAACTCATGGCCATCCACATTCTCGCCTCTGATGCACAGGAACAGACACCCTCTGGTCACCTTGCGGCTGTCAGAAACAATGGCTGTGATCTCTTCACCCTGAGACATCTTTCCGTTAATAAGTTTTCCGCCTGTAATCTTCTGAAGATTTTCGAACGTGAGATTTTTCATTTGTATTGCCTGATCCCTTATTTATATTTATCCATTGATACCTTAACGATCATATCGCATAGAGTCGGATAGTCGATACCTATCGCTGCCATTTCCTGAGGTATCAGCGATGTATCCGTCATACCGGGAAGCGTATTTACTTCCAGACAGTAGAGTTTGCCGTTCTTATCCAGCAGATAATCCAGTCTGTAATACACAGACAGACTCAGTATTCTGCCTGCCAGCTCTGAATACTCTGACATTTCCCTGACTATCTCGTCATCCAGCGGAGCCGGACATATCTCTACGGTCTTGCCGTTGTATTTGTTCCTGTAATCATAGAATCCCTCGCCGGGGCAGATCTCAACCGGAGGCAGTGCCTTGCCGTCGAACACACCCTGTGTCAGCTCCCTGCCGTCGATGAACTCCTCCACCAGAACTGTGTCATCATATGTGAATGCTGCCTTCAGAGCCTCTTCATAGTCCTCATCCCTGGTGACGATCTGTACTCCTATACTGGAACCGCCGTTATTGGGTTTGATGACGCATGGAGCAGGCATCTTCTCTCTGTGGGGATCGTCCAGTCCCAGAACAACACCCTTCGGCATGGGTATGAACTGTGACAGGACTTCCTTGGTATGATCCTTGCTCATGGCGATAGCGCTGCCGAGATATCCGGATCCGGTATAACGGATATTCATCAGCTCGAAAGCTGCCTGGATCTTGCCATCCTCGCCATTGGCTCCGTGAAGCCCCAGAAATACTATATCCGCCTGCCTGCACAACTCGAGTACATTGGGCCCGAAGAACTCTCTGGAAGCTTTCAGCTCCTGAGTGATCAGCCCGGTCATCTGCCTGTAGGCATCAGCTGCTGCATGTATATCCTGAGAATTGTCAAAAGGGAGCATTTCTTCGCTTCCCCAGAATACGTCCAGAAGAATGACATTATGTCCTACACTTCTTAGTGCGTTTGAGATCTTTTCAGATGAATTCAGCGAAACATCACGCTCAGTGCTGGTTCCGCCGCAGAGAACAATTATATTCATTATTTTTTCCTTAAATCAGATTAAAAGGTGTGATCACCTTTCAGATGTTTATCTTACCACAGACAGAATGAGTTTGCCATAAGCATTATAAAATAATACTGCCCTCATCGATCACTGTCCGGCTGTCTAGGAGCTCCTTTTCCTGATCGTTCAGGTGGATCCTGCCTTCTATGATATCTCCGGCTGCTTCTGCTGCCAGTGAAGCCAGATCCGCATCCTTGTACAGATCAAAACTGTTAAATGACAGCTCTCCGCTCTGCCTGATACCGAGGAGTTCTCCGGGGCCTCTGAGTTCCAGATCCTTTGCCGCGATCTCAAATCCGTTATTGGACTCCTTGAGTATCTCCAGACGCTGCATGGCTTCTTTGGAGCCATTGTTGCAGACAAACATGCAATAGCTCTGATCCGCGCCTCTTCCTACTCTTCCTCTCAGCTGATGAAGCGCTGCCAGTCCGAACCTGTTGGCATCCTCTATCATCATGACAGTCGCATTGGGAACATCTACACCGACCTCCACAACTGTTGTGGATACCAGCACCTGGATTCGGCCCGATGCGAAGCTTTCCATGATCTCATTCTTCTTTGCGTTCTTCATCTGACCATGGAGCATACCGATGGTGATATCCTCAGGCATGACGTCGCGGAGCATTTCTGTGTAGTCTTCCACATTCTGGGCATCAACGCCTTCTGAGAATTCCACCAGAGGACATATGATATATGCCTGTCTGCCTTTTCTGACTTCACGCTCTATCAGTCTGTAGGCATTCTCCTTGTATGAGTCATCTATTACCGCGTTCTTGATCGGCTTCCTGAGGGCCGGAACAGTATCGATCACGGAAACGTCCATGTCTCCGTAAATGATCAGGGCCAGAGTACGTGGTATGGGAGTCGCGCTCATCACTATCATGTGCGGCAGCTCACCTTTCTCAGACAGAGCCTGTCTCTGCCTGATACCGAACCTGTGCTGCTCATCTGTGATGATCAAACCCAGATTCCTGTATCTGACCTTCTCCTGGAAGAGCGCGTGTGTGCCGACAACTATATCCAGCCTGCCGTCTTCCAGGGCGTCATAGACTACCTTCTTCTCCAGCGCCGTCATGGAGCCTGTCAGGAGGCCCACATGCAGATCAATGCCATGCTCCTTAAATAGCCTCGTAAATGTCTCAAAATGCTGCGCAGCCAGCACCTCAGTAGGTGCCATGAATGCTGACTGCACCCCTGCAAATCCGGCATTCATGCATGCGCTTAACGCAACTATGGTCTTGCCAGATCCTACGTCACCCTGGATCAGTCTGTTCATAACCAGTCCGGAACTCATGTCGGCATTTATCTCTGTTATTACTTTCTTCTGGGCGTCTGTCAGCTCGAATGGAAGCCCTGAAAGGAATGACTCAGTTCTTGCATCAGGCGCTATATGAAACGTACTGTCAGACTTTATATGGTCTCCTGACCTTTTCATGGTCAGAACGAACAGGAATATCTCTTCAAAAGCCGCCCTTTTTCTGGCTGCTTCGAAATCCTCTCTGGTTTCCGGAAAATGCATGTAGCGTACAGCATCCTGTTTGTCCAGAAGGTGATATCTGTTCCTGACATCAGCAGGGACGTATTCCCTCCTTACACACTCTTCAAATGCACTCGTCCGAATGGCCTGAGTGACTGCCTTGATGATCAGATTGTTGGACAGACCCTTGGTCAGCGGATAGACGGGCTGCATCAGATCCATTTTCTGCCTGTATTCATCCGGCTCAAATACCCTGGGCTGGTCCAGCGTCAGGATGCCCCTCTTACGGTTGATCCTCCCCCTCAGTATGTATTCCTTTCCTGCCTCGATGTTGTTCATCATATACGGGGCATTGAACCAGGTGACCCTGAGGCTCTTTCCCACAGCGTCCTTCAGTACAGCTGTAGTGATCTTCAGTTTTCCGGACCTTCTCTGGTATGGTGGCTGGAGAAAGGATCCGCGGACCGACGCAAATGTCCTGTATCCGATCTCCGCGATAGATACAGGCTCTGCATACACTTCAAAATCTCTGGGATAGAACTCCAGCAGGTCTTCCACGCTCTCTACGCCCAGTTTCCTGAACAGTTCTTCAGTTTTCGCTCCGATACCTTTTAATTCCGAAAGTCTCATTTTCTTACAGAAACTGCCGCACTAACTATGCGGCAGTCTGGTTGTTTATAATGAACGCTGTTTTTTATTCTACTGATACAAAATAATAGTAGATCGGCTGTCCGCCATATACTACTTCCACCTCGGCATCAGGGAACTCTTCTTCTATCATATCTGCGATAGTCTGGGCATCCTCTTCTGCAACATCTGCTCCATAGTAAATGGTGATCATCTCTGAATCTTCGTCTGCCAGCTCTCTTATCGACTCCAGTGCTATCTCGTCCAGAGAACCGCCTGCAGACAGGATCCTGCCTTCTCCGATACCCATGTAATCTCCGCTGTGGATGGTCTTGCCATACAGTTCCGTATCACGCACGGCATATGTTACTTCAGCACTCTTGACCATGGACAGAGCCTCTGTCATAGCCTCTGTATTCTCCCGGGCGTCTGCCTCAGGTGAGAAGCTGATCAGCGCAGATATACCCTGCAGAACGGTCTTGCTCGGGATGATCACGACATCCTTGCCTTCGTACAGGGAAACTGCCTGCTGAGCTGCCATGATGATATTGCTGTTGTTGGGGAATACATATACGGTATCCGCATTTACACTGTCAATAGCTGCCAGGATATCCTCTGTACTCGGATTCATGGTCTGGCCACCTTCAATGATCGCATCCGTCTTGAGCTCGTTGTATATGTCCACAAGTCCGTCTCCGACACATACAGCCACAAATCCGTACGGCTTTCTGGGGCCGGGGTCAGATGCGGTTTCTTTCTTCTTATGGGCAGCTTCCTGCTCCGCTGCCAGCTCACGGTCTGCTTCCATGATGACCTTCTCATGATGCTCTTCACGCATGTTGTCGACCTTCATGCTGGTAAGAGAACCATAGGTCAGGCCCTTCTCAAAAGCCTCTCCGGGATGATTGGTATGTACATGTACCTTGACGATACCATCCATGGCAACCACTACCAGTGAATCACCGATGGAGCCGAGGAATGCCTTCAGTTCATCTTCATCGTCTTCAGTGAATTCCTTCTCTGTCATGATGATGAACTCTGTACAGTAACCGAACTTGATGTCAGCAGTCTCGATATTTGATGAGTCTACTCTTCTTACGCCTGCAGAAGGTTCAGCCGCGGGTGCGATATCGAAGTCAGGGTCCTTACCCAGGAATCCGTCCAGAGCGCCTTTCAAAAACTCTACCAGACCCTGTCCGCCGGAATCCACTACCCCTGCCTCCTTGAGTACCGGGAGCATCTCCGGCGTCTTGGTCAGGATAAACTCCGCATATTTGATAATGGACCTGAAGTAATCTTCCAGAGTACCATCTGCTTCCGTCAGTTCGTTTGCCTTGCTTGCTGCTGCCTTGGAAACTGTCAGGATGGTTCCTTCCTTGGGTTTCATTACAGCCTTGTAAGCAGTGACAACAGCGTGTCCGCATGCTTCAGCTATATCTTTCCTGTCCAGTCTGTCATGTCCTGCAGCCACCTTGGTAAAACCTCTGCACAGCTGTGACATGATAACTCCTGAGTTTCCCCTGGCCCCACGCAGAGTTCCCATGGATATCTTTGAGCAGATCTGCTCCATAGTTGCGTTTGAGTCCAGTGCCTGCAGTTCCTTAACCGCGGACATGAGTGTAAGTGACATATTGGTTCCTGTATCACCATCGGGAACAGGGAATACGTTCAGTTCATTGATCCAGGCCTTCTTTGCCTCAAGCGCACTTACTCCTACCAGGAACATCTTCTTCAGTGTTCCGGCATCAATATATTCCAGCACGTGTGTGTCCTCCCTCAGTCAATAACTCTGACACCTTCAACAAAGATATTTATTTTTCTGACCTTGAATCCGGTTGATGTTTCTATTATGTATTTAACGTTTGACACGAGATTCTCTGCGACAGCAGAAACAGCCACACCATATGCAACTATGACGTGGAAGTCGATAGTGATCTCGTTCTCAGCATTGATGTCTACTCTGATACCCTTGGAAAGGCTGTTGCGGGTCAGCAGTTTGACCAGGCCGTCGCTCCTGCTGAGCGCAGCCATACCCACTATTCCAAAGCATTCCAGCGCAGTCAGTCCGGCCATTCTTGCGATGACTTTGTTGTTGATGACTACCTTTCCGTAGTCAGTACTGAAGCTTCCGTTCATGTCTGCCTCCTGTTAGATCATTGTTGCCGCATATCTGGCCGCATTCAAAACCTGCCAGCCTTTCGCGCAGCTAATAGAGAATTATAACCTATATGTCAGTAAAAATAAAGCAGTTCGCCTCTAAAATACCCTCGAAAAAAATATTTGAAATATAGTTAAATTAATGCTTGCAAACCCTGGAGCTATCTGTTAAACTATTCAAGCATGTTTGAAAGATGCGAGTAATCTGCAAGGAGGTGCATATTAATGGCAAAGTGTGATATTTGTGGTAAGGGCGTTCATTTTGGTAATGCTGTCAGCCATTCTCACAGACGTTCTAACAAGATCTGGAAGTCCAACATCAAGTCAGTACGTGTAAAAACAGCCGGCGGAGCTAAAACAATGCATGTTTGTACTTCTTGCTTAAGATCCGGAAATGTTGAAAGAGCGTAATTCCAGTCTTTAGAGACTTACTGCCGCACATGAGTGCGGCAGTTTTTTTATGCTCTATTCCTCTGTTTGTTCTCTGGATACTGCTGACTGTTCAGCCTTTTTCTCAGCGCGGCCTGTCAGCTTGTTCAGTATATCAGGGATCATCTCGATCAACTTGTTTACAGAATCCTTATCCTTGATATTGACGATCTTGGAAGAACCGTTCTGAATGATCAGAACTGCTGAAGGTGTCATGCGTGCACCTACGCCGCCTGTTCCATTGTTCTTCTTGTCCTGCACGAAGGATCCTGCGGCAACGCCAAATGAAACATCAGCCATAGGGAAAATGACTGTATCGTCCATTCTGATAGGCTCTCCGATGATCGTCTTTGTGGAAAGATGATTCTCCAGACCATTCATTAATGCCTGAACTGTATTTTCAAAATTCTCTGCCATTACAAGTTCCTCCTGTATAGATCATTTTATGCTGCACTTTTATGTTCTGTATCTTCTGCAGCCTTATCTTCAGTCTTGCCTCCGGTCATGGGCTCTATCAGATTTTTCTTTGTGTACCTGATGACCCTTCTCACATCACGGTTGGTGATGATCTTCAGTCCCAATAATACCACATATCCCACGAAAATTCTTCCCCTTATTATAACATCCATGGAAAGTCCTGCTTCTTCCATCTCAGGGACTATCATGAGACGGTGATCTATCATGGCTGCTATGGATGATGCCACGCCATACACCTCAGCAGTGCGGGAAGGATCTTCGAATCCGAAATGCAGATCTCCCTTCATGCTGCGTGGCCTTATGGAACCGAGCATTTTGAAGAGCTGTACCTTGACATGCTGCCATGCCCTTTTTGTAACCGGCGCAGTGATGATATACTTCGCCTTCCCGATCACTTCGATGATATTTCTGATCTTCTCCCAGAGTTCAGACAGCTTCTCGCCGAGAGGTTTCTTTTCTTTTTTCTTTTCTTCCCTGGCAGCCTGCTTTGCCGCGGCCTTTTCAGCCTTTAGCGCTTCCTTTTCTGCTCTGGCAGCATCCTTTTCCTTATCCTTCAGCTTCTTTTCAAGCTTTTTCTTTCCCGGATAGTCTTCCTTTCTGTACTCTACGTTACTAGCGGATATCTTCTGTTCCAGGGCTTCGATCAGTTCATCCTCATTTCCGACATCAAAAGATCCTTTCATAAATCTGATCCCGGCAACCCTCAGATAATAATCAACATGCTTTCTATAGTAGTCTGCCCTGACTGTCACGAACCCCAACAGCCATCTGACCGCAGCAGTTATGGTGACGTATTCATTCTTACCCTTACCTGCCAGGCTGTATCTGAATGGTGCGAACATCACCAGAAGCAGGATCAGTATCACCAGTCCCACGATACACAGGAGCACTATTCCTATTATCTTGAGGATCTGCACTGCGATCATGCGAAGAACCTCCTGACATCAAAACCACCGGTTTCTCTGTAGACATCCATGATCATACTTGCTGCCAGCTCTTTTGCGTCATCCTTGCCCATAGCCAGTCCCAGGATCCTTATATCCCTGCCTTTGTAGCTTTTCTCCGAAAGCATATACGCAGGGATCAGATCCAGCAGATCTTTTCCGTTTACGGACAGCACAACAACATAAACTCCGATCTGGAGCTTATGTCTCATAATGTTTGTTATGATCCTGTTTTTCTTATCCTTTGCGCTGTCACTTAGATACAGCTCTGATCTCCATGTGATCATGGACGAATTGTATCATACTTTGAACCGCTTGTGAATGAGAGCGGCTTAAAATTAATATCGGAATTACTATCGGCGGAGAAGGTGGAGCTTTTTTGCGGCCCTGGCTATCCTGCCGCCCATAGGGATCATTTCCAGTTCTTCCTCATCAACGACTCCGAGCAGAAGAAGGGCAATACCGTAAACCACCACTGCGAAGATCACTGCTATGATAACTCCCACCAGATTGCTGTGGATCAGTCCGAAGATCACTCTGTATACAACAAATGTCACGATGCCCATGATAACAGAACATATTGCAGGAAGAATGAACGTCTTCTTAACCTCCTGCTGGTAATTGATGTATCTCTTCAGTGATCTGTGATTTAAGAAGCAGACGATGAACGCAAACAGCATATCTGCTATTACCACACCGAATATATTTATGCCTGTGACCATCAACAGGCCTGCAAGAAATGCCAGATGAACCACTATAGCGATAGCGGAGTGCTTTACCGGAACGCTCATCCTGTCGATACCCTGAAGGATGGAGTTGGTGATGGTTGACAGGCTGTACAGAGCAATGGAGATACATCCTATCATCAGCATCAGCGCAGCCTTATCCGGGTCAACACTTCTTCTGAACAGAAGTGTGATGATCGGTTTTGCCAGAACTCCGATGCCTACCGTGCATGGAAATGCTATCATCATGGTCAGCTTGATGGCGGAGTCTATCTTACGGATGACCATGCCTCTGCTCTTCTGAGCCATGGATGCAACTACACTGGGGATCAGAGACGATGCCAGAGCGGATGCCAGAGCGATGGGCACATTGATGATCAGACGGTACTGGCCTGTATACATGCCATGGAGGACCGCCACATCATTGGGATCAAATCCCTTTACCCCCATGAGCCTTACAAATACCACTCCGTCAAGAAGTGTGCTTACATTATAGATGGTCGTGCTCAGGATAACGGGAAGTATGGTCAGGATCAGAATCTTCAGGATAGATGACATGCCGGCCTCATCCGGATGTCTGTCCTTCCTGGCCATGCGGTTCAGACGTTTCCTGAACGCGAGTATCATGTAGACCATGAACAGGAGAGCTGTCAGCGCACCCATGACTGTTCCGAGTGTGCCACCGGCTGCTCCTCTTGCCTCGGCGATATTGGGACCGCCCTGCCCTGCTTCTATCGCAGTCGATGCTGACTTAAACAGCACAGAAGCTGCCACGATACTGACTACAGCATTTACTATCTGCTCGAAAATATTGGAAAGAGCCGTCGGGACCATGGTCCCCAGACCCTGGAAGAATCCTCTCAGAACTCCCAGAACTGACATAATGATCAGGGCGGGTGCCAGAACCCTGAGGGCAACTGCAACTTCAGGATAATACAGCTTGGCGAACAGGTCCGCTCCAAAGAATGTGATCAGAAAAGCGACCAGTCCCAGC
>JAZUNG010000208.1:0-3253 GCA_045604025.1 Lachnospiraceae bacterium
ATGTGGCCACGTCGTTGGCGAACTTGCCGGGTCCGAATCCGGCGTCGAATCCCAGCTCCTTGGCCAATTCATGCGTGATTCGGGCTCCTCCGCAGCACATGACGCATTTCGAACGCATACCTTCCGCTTCTGCCATTTCTATCAGCTCGGTCAGATTCATGATATGGATATTCTTCTGCGTTACCGTCTGGCTCACCAGCAGCACATCCGCATTTATTTCTTTGGCCTTGGCCAGGAACTCCTCGTTGGGAACCTGCGCCCCCATATTCAGAGATTCGATCATCTCGTAGCGCTCCAGCCCGTAATGCCCCGCGAAACCCTTGCGGTTCATTATGGCGTCAATCCCCACTGTATGCGCATCCGTACCGGTGGATGCTCCGATCACAACAATCTTCCTGCCGATATGCTCGCGGATATACTCATCAACCTCGTTCATTTCCATGGACACATCTTCAATAGCCTGGATACGGATATTGTTGTAATCAACCGTATGCACACAGGAGCCATAGACCACATAGAACGTGAATTCAGCGTCCAGCGTCCGCGCATAGGCCACGTTCGGCTCTTCTATCCCCATCTTCTTGGCCAGGATACGCGCGGCTTCGTTTCCACGGTCGTTATTGGCCACGGGCAGTGTAAATGACAGCTGCACCTTCCCATCATTCATGGTATCTCCGTATGGCCTTACCGCTGACAGATCCAGAGTCTTGTCAAAGTCCTTGGAGGACATATCATAGAGTCCTGAGCTCATGCGCGCACCTCCTTCCTCATCTCCTCAATGAAAGGATTGAAATACCGATCGGACTTGGTCACAACACCGTTCAGACCCTTGCCTCCGTCTACGGGGCGTTTGATATCTGCGAACACACCCTTTTCAAGCGTAGCAAATAGTCCGATACGCTCTATCTCTCCGAGCAGATCTGCTGCCTTCTGCAGTACCTGGGCTGCACGGCTCTGGATGATACCGCCCTTTTTGTATTCGATCTCGTCGTTCAGGTCAGCCATGGTGCGGAAAATGTACTGCGCGTTCTCTATAGCCAGTGCTCTGTCACTCATAAATGGCGTATGAATAGCCTCTGTCATCATGCCCAGCAGATGGATCTTCTGATCCGTCAGGATGGTCACCATATTGAACAGGGCGTCCTGCACATGGCCGCGGAATATATTGCCCGTCATAAACTTGGTAGGAGGCATGTATTTAAGCGGTGCCTTCGGGAAGATCTCACGTGCCATCTGAGCCTGTGCCAGTTCATACAGGAATGCATCGGGCAGATCCGGGTCCATCTCAAATGCATGCCCCAGACCCATCTGTTCTTCCGGCAGACCCGCCTGAAGAGCGAACTGCTCGTTCAGGAACTGGCTGGCCAGTACTGTATGTGCTTCCTCGTAGGCATCCGCGGTGGTCAGATAATTGTCCTCACCGGTATTTATAATGACTCCCGCGAAGCTGTTTATCACTCTGGAAAAATACTGGTCTACGATAGTCCTCTGCATATTGATGTCACGGAACAGTATGCCATACAGCGCGTCGTTCAGCATCACATCCAGCCTCTCCAGAGCGCCCATTGCAGCGATCTCGGGCATGCACAGACCTGAGCAGTAATTACACAGTCTGATATAACGGTGCTGTTCCTGGCCTACTTCATCCAGAGCCGCTCTCATGAGGCGGAAGTTCTCCTGTGTAGCATAGGTGCCGCCGAAGCCTTCTGTGGTCGCGCCATATGGTACAAAATCCAGCAGACTTTGCCCGGTAGTACGGATCACCGCTATGATATCTGCTCCCTGCTTGGCTGCTGCCTTCGCCTGTGTGATATCCTCATAGATATTACCTGTTGCGACTATCAGGTAGATATAGGGGCCACTCTTGTCTCCGTATTCCTTCAGATATTCGTTTCTTTTCGCTACATTGGCACGGATGCGGTTCATCGTGGCAGCTATCACCGGCGCAAGTACTGCGCGGATTTCTTCTTCAGCGTGCATAGGCAGGGCTGCCAGATCGATCTCGCCTTTGTCTATACCTTCTGCTATTTCCTGCGGACTGAGATTCAGTTCTGCCATGGCATTTCCGATACGCAGAGCTGCTCCGTCCGCAAGTATATTCTTCTCCGTCAAATGTTCCACAACCACGTTTGGCATGGGAACCTCGACATCATTTATACCGTCAATACCCAGCAGGCGGCAGACTGTCCTTTCGACTGCCACAGTAGTGTGGCGGTCGATGAAACGCTGCGTATCTTCTGCCACCTTCCGGGCAGAGGTACGGGCCTGCTCTACCAGGGCCATATCCAATCCGAGTTTACTTGTCATCTGTTATCACCTCTTCAGGAATTCAGAATTATTTCTTTCTGCCGTTGCATCTGGCAGTTCTGGCCAGACCCTTCGGCTCGAGGCTCAGTGTATGGCCATGCTCCAGACCTGCAACTCCTTCCAGTCTGGCTTCTTTTTCGCCTCGGCAGTACTCGCACTGGCATGTCTCTTTGTAGTTTTCAGGCTCAGTATATGTGGTGATAACTCCCTCGAAGTTTCTCAGGATCACCTTGTGAGGAGTCTGTGAGATCACATAGTCAGGCATGACGGGGATCTTTCCTCCGCCGCCAGGCGCATCAACAACGAATGTCGGTACGCAGAATCCGCTGGTATGCCCGCGCAGACCCTCGATGATCTCAATACCCTTGCCTACAGGTGTACGGAAATGCTCCAGACCCATGGACAGATCGCACTGGTATATGTAATAAGGACGCACACGCATCTTCACCAGCTCATGAACCAGCTTCTTCATGGTAAACAGGCAGTCATTTACACCTGCCAGCAGTACGCTCTGGTTGCCCAGCGGAATGCCTGCATCTGCCAACATGGCGCATGCCTTCCTGGACTCTTCTGTTATCTCACTCGGATGATTGAAGTGTGTGTTCAGCCATACGGGATGGTATTTCTTCAGCATATTGCAGAGCTCGGGTGTGATACGCTGAGGCATTACCACGGGCGTACGGCTGCCTATACGGACGATCTCCACATGCGGGATCTCACGGATCCTGGAAATGATGTATTCCAGACGGTCGTCGCTCATGACCAGCGGATCTCCGCCGGAGATCAGCACGTCACGTACTTCCGGATGCTCTCTCACATATTCAATGCATGCATCTATCTGCTCCTTGGGCAGGATCTCATCGTTCTGACCTGCAAAACGCCTGCGTGTACAGTGACGGCAGTACATGGAGCACTGATCTGTGACCAGCATCAGCACTCTGTCAGG
>JAZUNG010000209.1:0-34920 GCA_045604025.1 Lachnospiraceae bacterium
GGAGGGATTTGAACAAGGAAGATTCAAGCGCGGAAGCGCGCTGAATCTGACGCGGCCTGAAAGGCGCTGAAAGCGCCGGTGGAAATCCCTCCTTCTCCGCGCAATCGAAACAGGTCCCACTGGGACCTGTTTTTTGATTGCTGGATTTAGACTGGCGGCTTTTCAACTCCTGAAGGATATCTTTGATATGGCAACTTAAATAATATACAAATCATATAGTTAACTATTAGTACTAATAACCAAAAATTAAATATTTTAATATCTAATGTCCAAAATCACCTCTTGTTATTGTTTATATAGATAAAGGAGGTGATTTTCTTATGAAGATCATATGAACAATAGCTGTCTTTAGAATATCCAGATCGATAGCTTCAGCATCAAAATAGCCAATAGAATACATATGTGGTTTTGCTGAAAATGCAATACAGCTTTGCTGAAAAAGTAACACCATTACTATCAAAAATAATTTATAATAAACATAACAAACCCTGTACAAGAAACTATGGAATGATTAATATATTCGTAAAATGTTAAAATTCGTTGCGTCGATGTTAAAATTCGTTGCGTGACAGTACTTGCGGTCAGATGATAAGGTTGACTTGGTTTTAGAGATAAGGAGGACAGATCCGATGGACAGTTTAACAGAACTTATAAGTGCATTGGGAATAGGAGTTCATAAAGAAAAGTAAACAATAAAAGGAGGCAAGGAATGAAAAAAGTATTAATTATCATAACTTGCATTGCCCTGATATGCAGTTTGTTTGAAACAATAGCTTTTGCAGACCAGGTCATCTTTACCGGGTTATAATTTCGTGCATCATTACTGATGATGAAAGGACATGCTATGTTTAACAGAAAAAGAACAGGAATAATACTATGCATCATTGGCTGCATCATAGCTATCACTGCGTGTGGGAAAAACGGCAGCATCTGCGGAGAATGGGAATGTCAGGTCCCTGTATCTGTTCTGGGGACCGACGCCCCGTCTGGTGATGATATGACTACCCTTTATTACTACTTTGGGGAAGATAAAACAGGCTACATGGGAACGGTCAATCCTTACCTGAATGACGGGCAAGACGAAAAGGAGCATTCTGAAGCATTTACATATGAAATTTCGGGAAGCAGCCTGACATTGATATTCAATCCCAGATGGCGGGAGTATTATGAATACAAGCTGAGCGGTGACTCATTGATCATGACCGGTAATTCCGGAAGAGAGTATCACCTTGAACGTGTGAAAAGTGATTGATAACTATAGGAACAGCTATAAAGGGCAGGCGCTAAAGCCTGCCCTTTTCTTGTGTGTTCTCGAATTTCCTGCTTCTCATTATCCTGATCAGCCTGGTTACATTCTGGTTTTTATTCTTCGGTGACCAGGTAGCCTCCAAAGTGACCGATGGAAGGAAAGGCATCTTGTGAAAAGAGATATTCTCAGGGAATACATGGCGGTAGTTGGCTGGCATCAGAGCAGCCCTTTTGCCCGTTGTCAGTGAGATGACTGTATCTTCCAGAGTTTCTGCTTCAGTTATCTTAGAAAAACGCAGTCTGGTATACTTGCTCAGGCTGTCCATGACTGATTGTACCCCGGGCGTGGAAGCAATCGATGGGATGATCAGCTCGAAATCCTTAAGCATTTTGACGGCATTAGAAGCAAGCAGAGCATCATATTTGGAATCAGCCCCAAGCAGTATCGGGATATCATCCATCACAATACTGCTGAGCCTGTTCGAATAAGTCTCCGGATTATAAAGATCAAATATCATATCAGTCTGATTGTTTGTGATCGCATCAATCAGGTTTTCGTGATGTGTACAGATAACGTTGACGTCAGGATATTCCTTTTTGAACTCTTCTATATATCTGTAGAGCTTGGGAAATGCATTGGTGTAGCGGACGGCAATCCTGAGATCTAATTGACGATCTCCTGCGATATCGCGCACAATGGATTCAAATTCCGAAACGAGCGGAGTGATCCTTTCAAGAAACATCTTCCCCGGCTCAGTCAACCTGACATCATGTGTGTTGCGGTAAACCAGGGTGACGCCGAGAGTTTTCTCGAGTTGGCTGAGGTGCCTGCTTATGACTGAAGGCGCGGTGAAACATAGCTTTGCAACATTGGTTATGTTCTTTTCCTGGGCAATCAGTAAGAATTCTTTTATCAGTACAGTATTCATTGATAACAACCTCCTTTTCTATATTATATCAAAAGTTATGAGTACATGTAATGGTTTTGCCGAAAATGCAATACACTTTTGCTAAAAAAGTAACACCGTTGCCATCGAAAATAATTTATAATAAACATAACAAAACTGATACAAGAAACTACGGAATGATTAATAAATTTGTAAAATGTTAATAATCATTGCATTAATGTTAACTTTCATTGCATGACAGTACTTGAGGTCAGATGATATGTTTGACTTGATCATTAAGAAAATACGGTCAGACCTAATAAATAAACTGTCTGACCGTACAGAGTGAAACTGTTCACTAGGATATTTACGGCAGAATCAGGAGATATTGATTATTGGCCGTATTTGACGAAACAGGTGACTGGAGAATTTACGGTAGGATCAGCTGATATTGATTATTGGCCGTATATGACAAAGATGGTGACTGGAGAATATACGGTAGAATCAACTGATATTGATCATTGGCCGTATATGACAAAGATGGTGACTGGAGAATATACGGCAGGATCAGCTGATATTGATCATTGGCCGTATATGACGAAACAGATGATCGGGAAATATACGGTCAATACTGCTAATAATAGTTATTGACCGTATACAGAGGATCTGAGCTTTGAAAAATATACGGTAAAACTTTAAATATATGGATTTTTACCGTAAATAGCCAGGGCGAATTAACGAATAAATACGGTCAGAAATGATATCTTAAAAATTAGCCGTATATAACAAAGCTGACTGTAAATAAATGTCCGGTCAAAACCGATGAAAGTCATAACTGACCGTAAAGAGTTACAAAAAAAGAATGATAATGGTCAAAATTGATAAAGGCGATCTGACCAAAATATATGAAAGTAGGGAGAGACCAATGGGACACAAGTAATGACTTCAAATAAATGTATTATCAATAACAATCAATAATAATAACAGTGGAGGCTGTATTGTGAAAAACAGAATAATAGCCTTATTGCTAATATATATACTATGTTCGGGTCTGGTCGCCTGTGGAAATACGCAGGACGAGGTAACCTCTGACATAACTTCTGACAGCAGGTCTTATGAGGAGCCGACAGAGACTGAAAGTGATCATGAGGACTATGTATTGTCTGCCGACAATGCGCAGGATATCGTTTTTTCAGAAGGAGCTGCAGATGGACTGCTCGTGCAGGTATATGACAGGCCAATGCCGGAAGGATATGACTACACTGTTGCTGGAGCTGAACAAAATGGGTTGTATTTTTCAAAAAAAGAATATGTCCCTATGGGGGTCAATGTTATTTCCACAGAAATAGTTAAGATCACAGATGACCAGGAAGAACAGTTGCTGACCATCAAAGACGACAAAGCGCATTGGATCAACGAAGAAAAGGTTCATGACAATGGAGTGATCTGGGTTTTGTATGATGAGGGACATAGTTATATTCAGATGTATGACAATGAGTTGGGCAAGATCATAACCATCAGAGAATACGTGGACGGAACACAGGTCGTATTAAACACCAGCAATGATCATATTACCTGGGCAACTTGGGAAAGACTGGATTCCAGTGCAGGATTTAATATCTTCAAAGGTTCTCTTGAATGCTATGATGTAAAGCTTGGAACAATATCAACGATCAGTGATCAGGTATATGCGTCAAATCCTTATTCGAGGTTTCCGATATACGATGATAAGTGTTCGTTTATTGAATATGAGAATGGGGATAAATACCTTTGTATATATGATCTCCAGAGCAAGGAATATATAGACCGCGTTAAACTAAATATCAGAGATCCAAACAACTGTATGCTGGATGGAGAGTGGGTAGTCTTCAGTGACGGTTCTTATGAAAATAACAGATCTCTGGATATCTATGGATATAAATATGCTGATGGTTTATTCTTTATACTCCATTCATCCGGAGAGGGCCACAGTATTTTTTCATTCCATCTGCTGGATGGCTGGTTGATATTCAGTGATGATAAAAATGATTCGGCCAGACTTATTTGCAGGAATCTTTCTACATCAGTTGAGTCATTAATTGTGGACAATCCCGGAGGCTATTTTACGTTTGGATGGTCAAATGCTAACGGATATATAGTGATAGAAGATATCGGCGCAGGTAAGGAATATGTACTGTCAAATACGTCTGAATAAGCGTGAGAGTAGATTCGATAGATCTGATTCGTCAGGGATAGATTGCCATGTGTATCGATATAGTCCGTAAGATGTATGCTAAATGAAGAATTCTTGTTTAACGATGAAGAAGATACCGGCATAATGCCGGGAAAGCTGAGTGTAAGCAGTGATCATATAATCGTTACCATGCGCCAGTGGAAAGGCAGTTATGTATGGGCGAGGTGATCATGTGAATATTCGTGAAATGTAAATAATCGTTGTGCAATGTTATATTTCGTTGCGTGGGAGTACTTGAGGTCAGATGATATGGTTGACTTGATCATTAAGAAACACGGTCAGGTCAAATAAATGAATTGTTTGACCGGTTATTATGAAGCAGGTAACTGAGAAATATACGGTAGAATCAGCTGATATTGGTTATTGGCCGTATATGATGGAGCGGATGATTGAATAATATACGGTCAATAATACTAATAATAGTTGTTGACCGTATGCAATGGGTCTGATCTTTGGGAAATATACGGTAAAACTTTAAAGATATGGATTTTTACCGTAAACAGCCAGAAGCAATCTATGAAGAAATACGGCCAGATGAGATATCTTTCTATATTGACCGTATAAAACGAAGATGATCTCGAATAAGCGTCCGGTCAAAACAGAAAAGAGTTAATACTGACCGTAAAGAGTTAATGAAAATAGAGAATAACATCGAAGCTAGTGGCGGAATAGTTGCAGGAAGCGGAGACTCCTCGACCAGACTGACTGCAGGGATAATATCTGCTATCATCACTGGAAATAACTATAGTATGATATATGGAAAAGCAGGTTATATAATGTCTGGATTGGGGTTAACCTTATATTAAGAGGTGTCAGATATGATCAAAACATTTGTGAAAATAAGAATCTTACTGATCCTGGTATTGATAGGTGTTCTGACAGGCTGTGGGTATACTCCCGATCCGAATGGCACAACTGTTCCAACAGCGGAGGAAAGCAGCAAAGAGCTGATCAGTTCTGCCATGAGCGAATGCGGGGTCAGAGCGTACATCCCCGAATACATCCTTGCGCCTGGTTGTTATTGGCTGAATGTGGTCTATGAAAATCCGACAGAGGATGAGTTTACATTTGGATTGGGTTACAGTATAGAAAAGAAGTCTGAAGGGGAGTGGACTGCAATCCCGTTTAACGAGGATTATCTGGATTATCTTGAGGAATGCCGTTTGGAGACACATGATCTGGGCACCATCAGATATCCATTGGATGTGTTTGAGGAAGAACTCACGCCCGGAACATACCGTATAACGGGAACGCCGCTCCGTAAAACCAGCCAGCTCAGTGAGGGGGGAAGCAAAAACAATGAATATAGTGCGCTGTCACTCGAGTTCATGATCGATATGACTGCTGATGCGTCGGAAAATCAGGAGGATGGATCCGAACAGGAGGTTCATTATCCGGAAAGAATGAGTGTAACTCGTTATAACGATATAATGGAATCCGGCATTCTCCCAGAACTTTCTGAAAAATGGCAATGGTATACGTTCGGTGATGTAGAGGCTCTGATCCGGCATCGGGGAGATCAGATATACCAGTTCTCGTATGGAGCTGATGGATTGATCGCTGTCCTGTATCAGGATGCAGATCCACCCGAAGTAGATAACATAGATGATTTCACCATGTTTCTAGGTATTTTTGATAGAAAAACCGGAGACTTATATAATGTCGGTGACGATGCCCGTTTTCATTATGACGCGGTTTTGGCGAATGACGAAGGATTTATAGTCAGAACTGATGATGGGTATATCCGGATAGAGCTTGACAATGGCAGCCTGATAACGGTTGAGATGAAGTGATAGCGATTTTTCAATATGGATCAAAAAGAGGCCCCATTAGGACCTCTTTTTTGATCGCTATGTTAAACTTAATTATGCAAACAGATCTGTAAACTTTTTGATCAGTTTGTTGAAAAGACCTGTGTTGTCTTTCCCGGTGATCATATCACAATAATCATATCTCTCACTGTTCCACCACTGAGGTGTGTGCTTTGTTCTGTCTTCAGGAATATATACCATCATTTTTTTGTCCTCCTGTGCGTTTATTTCTTCTTTGCGTTCAACTGTTGTAATGATAGCATATAATTTTTCTCTTTCAATGGGTTGATAGATGAAATGTTTATGGTAAAATATGTGCTAAGAGCACAAACATAGTGGGGCGCAGAGATGGCATTTACGATAGAAGACATGATGACGGCATCCAGAAACAAATACAGTATGAAGCTGATGGCTGGAGAAAATGGCTGGTCGAACTCGATCAACTGGATCATTATGATAGAGGATCTGACCATCATAAACAACTTCTCTGGTAAGGAACTGGCCGTGACCACAGGTCTGGGATTCCAGACGGAGGAGAGGCTGATAGAACTGGTAAGCAGCCTTGTTCAGCATGACTCCTCGGGGCTGATCATCAATACGGGAAAATATGTAACAGAGATACCGGAGCCTGTCAGAATCTATTGCGATGAACATGATTTCCCGCTGCTTTCGGTGCCATGGAATGTATATCTGGTAGATATGATCAAGGACCTGAGCATACGTGTGTTTATGCAGGGCTCTGCAGATGAGCAGATCTCCGAGGCGCTGATCCATGCTATCGAACAGCCGGACGCCGGAAATCTGTATACCAACGTCCTGCTTCCTGTTTTTGATACGGACGGCACATTCCAGGTATTCCTGATCACAATGGAAGACCTCGACAAAATGGATACAGTGGAGCGCAGAAGGCTGGGCTATCGTATCCAGATATATCTGAAAAACATTACCCATAATGCACATTTCTTTTACTATAACGGCAATTTTGTCCTGGTGATCAACGCTCTCGAAACCAGCCAGTCAATGGAGATCATCAGGAATTTCGCGGAACGTGCCAGAACGATCATGACGCAGGAACTGCGTATAGGCTGCGGATCGCTGGTGTCAGATATCGCGAATCTCTACATATCTTATCACAGAGCCATGGCGGCTGTATCAATGGCACAGGAAACCGGAACTTCCCTGATGGTATTTGATGAAATGGGAGTGTACCGGATCCTGTATTCAGTCAGGGACCGGAACCTGCTCAGGCAGATATACTGTGAATGTCTGGAACCTCTGGTCAGCTATGACGAAAAACACGGCACGGAGTATACCAGAACACTGGAACTCTATCTGAAGTACAGCGGCAGCATCCAGGCAGTGGCGGATGAGATGTTCACACACCGTAATACGGTCACCTATCGGATGAAGACAATCAGGCAGATGCTGGGCTGCGATCTGGAGAGCGCGGACGAAAAACTTCCCTACCAGATAGCGTGCCTGATACTGCATATGACACTGGTATAAGATTTCCTTAATTCAAATAAGTTTTTTCCAATTTTACAGAATATATGGCCAAATCTATAATTATTATCATAAGTATAGATCTATTTTTCGATCAATAATTTAGGAGGCGACCAATATGGCAGACACACTTATTACTGGAGCTTATGACATGCACATTCATGTAGGTCCGGATATCCTGGAGCGCAAGCTCGACTTCCTGGACATGGCAGAAAGGGCAAAGGCCGCAGGCATGGCCGGCTATGTTATCAAGAGCCATTATTTCCCTGCTTCAAGCTGGGCTAAAGTAGCAACAGAGAAGGTACCGGGTGTAAAAACCTACGGAAGTATCACTCTTAACAATTCTGTGGGCGGCATGAACCCTTATGCAGTTGATGCTGCTGCACGTGATGGCGCAAAGGTTGTATGGTTCCCGACAGTTGATACTGTTGCGGCTCAGAAGACTGTTGAAAATCCTCCGGAGCGCGAACCCTACTGGCTGAAGATCCTTATCTCACTCAACGAGAGCAAGATCGGTATCAAACCCGTAAGCCTGCTTGATGAGGCCGGCAAGCTCCTTCCTGAGGTTCATGACGTACTGGATGTTATTGCATCTTACGACATGCTCCTGTGCACAGGACATATCTCTGCTCTTGAAGGCATGAAGGTCCTTGAGGCAGCAAAGGAACATGGAGTACAGAGACTGGTCTGCACACATGTTGACTCAGAGCTGTGCTTCTATACTATCGAGCAGCAGAAGGAAGTGATCAGAAAGTACGGTGCGTTTGTTGAGCATTGCTACAACGAGATCACAACTCAGAAGGTTCCCGAAGAACTCTGCTATGAACAGATCAAAGCTATCGGATGCGATCATATCATCCTGAGCACAGACCGTGGCCAGAAGAAGTATAGTTATCCCGATGAAGCATTACTCGAATTTGCTGAGTGGATGGTTGCACATGGATTCTCTGAGACAGATACACGTAAGACCATGGTAAACAATCCGGATCAGCTGCTTAACTAATCAGGAGGAAGAACAAATGGCATTTACAGAAGAGATCAGAGAAAGACTTATGAAGCTCGGAACTACCAATATCTCGGATGCTATGGATGCACTGGGATGCTCCAATGTATGTTCCGGCATCGAACCGCTTTTCGAGAGTACTAAGAAGATCGTAGGTCCTGCAGTTACTCAGCGCTTTATCCCGACTGACCGTCTGCCCAAGGAAAAACATGGCGGAATGGAGACCATGGATATAGCTGAACCCGGAAGCGTAATAGTTGTAGAAGGAACTACAGCTGCAGGCATGAATACCTGCGGCGGTATTGCTGCTACCAAGGCTTTCTATAAGGGTATCGCAGGATGGGTATCTGACGGACTGGTACGTGATGTTGATGAGATCCATGCACTCGGTTTCCCCATGTACTGCAAGGGCAGAACAGTTCTTACAGCAAGAGGCCGTTTCATGGAAGCACCATTAAACATGCCTATCAACTGTGCCGGAGCATTATGCCGTGCAGGTGATATCGTAGTTGGCGATATGAGCGGTGTTGTCATCATCCCTATAGAGAGACTGGATGATGTCGTTGCCAAGGCAGAAGAGCTGGCAGAAAAAGAAGCAATGATGATCGAGCAGATCAGATCAGGTGCAAACCTTGGCGATATCGACAAGGCTGTAGATTATGAGAACATGCTCAAATAAGTAACAGACAATTCGCATTTTGTGGAGAGGGAAATTCACTGGTTTTTATTTAGGGTATTTTTCCCAGAAGGAGAGAAAATGAAAAAAGTTATTGCATTTTTAGTAGCTGCATTGATGGTTGTATCCATCTGTGCCTGCGGTAATTCATCAGCCCCTGCTGGTACAACAGCTGCTGATGGTGGCGCTACTGAGGGCGCTACTGAAGGCGCTACTGAAGCCGCTTCCCAGGGTGGGGAGACAGCAGCACCTGCAGATGATGTAACTGATGTTGTGAAAGAGATCAACATCGGCGTAAACGATGTAATGTCCAGTCTTTCACCATGGCTTCGTATCAATGAAGGCCGTCACGTAATCCTTTATTCTATTTACCAGCCTCTTATGGAGAGAAACAAAACTACCGGTGAGGCTATCATGATCGTTGCTGAAAGCTTCGAGAAGATCAGCGATCAGGAGTATGAGATCAAGATCCGCGAGAATATTGAAGACAGTGAAGGCAACCATTTCACAGCTGCTGATGCAGTATATTCTATCAATGGTTGTATCGCTGAAGGCAATGTTTCCGGTCTTTCTTCAATCGAAGGCGCAGAGCTGATCGATGACTACAAGCTGAAAGTCACCATGACAACAGACACCGAATTCCAGTTTGTTTCTTCCATGTCAACCATCATGATGGTTACACAGGCAGCTTATGAAGCAAGCGCTGACCAGATGGCAACCAAGCCTGTTTCAACAGCTCCTTATGAAGTAACTGCTTTTGAAGCTGGTTCATCATGCACCATCCAGAAGAAAGAGAACTACTGGGGTGCTGATCTTGCAGATCCTTCAAAAACAAACGGATACTACTGGTTCCAGACCAATGTTGACACTGTAAATTACACCAAGATCAGTGAGGCTACTCAGCAGTCAGTTGCTCTTGAGAAAGGAGAGATCGATCTTCAGGAGCTTATGAAGGCAACAGAAGCAGCCAGATTTGAAGGCAATGCTGATTACAACGTATTCAACAATGATGATGTTAAGACATATGCGCTTTACTACAATGGAAGCGACGGAGCTCCTCTTAGCAGCAAAGAACTCCGTGAGGCAATCTGTTACGCTGTCGATGTTGAGCAGCTTGTAAAGGCTATCGGCCACGGCATGATCACTTATACATTCGGTTCACCTCTGTTCTCAGATTATCTTGCGAAGTGGGAGGATGACGACTACTTTTCAGTTGATCTGGCAAAGGCACAGGATCTGGTTAAAGCTTCCGGATATGCAGGACAGGAACTGAAGCTGTTCTATTCAAATGGTGATGAGAACTGCTCAACGATCGCTCCTCTTATCCAGGCAATGTGCGCACAGGCTGGTATTACCATTACCCTGAACCCTGTAGACAGCGCAAGCTTCTCTGCAAACGTTTATGATCCTTCATACCAGGATATCCGTATCGAGGCAAAGGGCTTTGAGAACCTTGCTGAGCTCTGGAAGCAGGATCTGGGCGCATGGAAGTCACTGGACGGCAAGAACCACTGCTTCATCATCGATGACGAGCTGGAGAAACTGATCGACGGAATGAGATTTGACGATGTACATACTGACGAGAATGTTGATGCATGCCATCAGTATATCAAGGACAACGCCATTGCTTATGGGCTCTTTGGAAAGTACAACTCAGATGTTTCTTCCAAACTTATCACCGACATCGGCCGTACATGCAAACTGTACATCCTTCCCGGCGCATGTACTTATGACTGGTCACAGAGATAATATCTGAAATTATTTTAGGGATTTCCCTCCCGAGTATGTCAGCGGGCGTTTAATACGCCCGCTGACTTGAAATTAAACCGGTATATATATCAATGGGGTATATAATATGTGGAAATATGTTCTAAAAAGAGTATTATGGCTTATTCCCATCATTATAGGTGTAACGATCCTGATCTTTACCATTCTGTATTTCGTTAAAGGTGATCCGGCGACAATGATCCTGGGCACCAACGCAACTGCTGAGGAACTGGAAGCCAAGAGAGAGGAGCTGGGTCTTAATGACGGATATTTTGTCCGTCTGGGAAGATACTGTTATCAGCTGTTCCTTCATTTTGATTTCGGAAAATCCTACCTCAATCAGACCAGCATTGCGAACGAGATAATGACCAGATTTCCCAGAACACTATTACTGTGCCTGTTCTCAACTGTTATTGCTATTGTGGTAGGCATTCCTCTGGGAGTAAACGCAGGAGTTCATCAAAATGGTGTAGGCGATACATTATCCATGATCATCGCGATCCTGGGTGTTTCAATGCCTCCTTTCTGGGTGGCTTTATTGCTGGTACTTTTCTTCTGCCTGAGACTGGGATGGTTCCCGGCCACAGGCTATGCGACGCTGGCTCACTTTATCCTGCCTGCTTTCGCGGGTTCATTGAATGGACTCGCAACGATCGCCAGACAGTCGAGATCCAGTATGCTGGAAGTTATTCATTCTGACTATATCACCACGGCAAAAGCCAAAGGTGTTTCACGATTAAAAGTTATCATCAAACATGCACTGCCAAACTCACTGATCCCGGTAGTAACCACAGCCGGAACCACATTTGGCAAAATGCTGGGCGGTACCGTAGTCCTGGAGAAGATCTTCTCTATTCCGGGAATCGGTGAATATATGATCAACGGCATCAACAACCGTGACTATCCGGTAGTCTGTGCCTGCGTTATTTTCCTCGCGGTATTGTTCAGTGTGATCATGCTGCTCGTTGACCTTGCATATGCTGCGATCGATCCTCGTATCAAAGCTAAATATTCTGGAAAGTAAGGAGGGGATCAGTTATGTTGAACGAACAGGAATTAGCATTAACTAAGACTAAGATAAAGAAAAAAAGTCAATTCTCTCTGGTAATGGGAAGACTTGTTCAGAATAAAGGCGCCCTGGTCGGTCTGATAGTGCTTCTGATAATCATACTGTTAAGTATATTTGCACCTCTGATCGCGCCTTATGGATATGCGGATTACGATGTTTCCAGCATGTATGCAACACCCAGCCCCGAGCACATATTCGGCTGCGATGAGATCGGACGAGATATATTCAGCAGGGTTATCTATGGCGGAAGATTCTCTCTTCAGATCGGTATTTTTGCTTCATTCGGAGCTGCTATCATGGCCATCATCCTCGGATCACTGGCAGGATATTTCGGCGGTATAGTGGATACGATCATCATGAGATTTATAGATATCATCCAGACGATCCCGGGTCTGCTGCTTTCCATAGCCCTCTCTGCCGTTTTGGGCACGGGTCTGTATGAGACCATGGTTGCGCTGGCTATCGGACAGATGTCCGGACAGATCAGGATCTTCCGTGCGGCAGTACTGCAGGTGAGCAAGACGGATTATATTGATTCTGCTATCACAGATAATGCCAAACCGGCCTCGATCATTACAAGGCACATCATACCCAATGCCATTTCACCGTTGATCGTACAGGTGACCATGGGAGCTGCTCACGTAATACTGGTTGCGGCAACGCTTTCATTCATCGGACTGGGCGTTCAGCCGCCTTCACCGGAGTGGGGCGCCATGCTGTCATCAGCCAGAAACTTTGTCCGTGATTATCCGCATATGCTCATATTCCCCGGACTCGCGATCCTTCTCACTGTTCTGTCCCTTAATCTTTTAGGTGACGGATTAAGAGATGCACTTGATCCCAAGCTCAAGAAGTAAAGGAGTACTGTTATGAACGATAATATACAGATTACAGAAAATGACGAATTTCTTGAAGTGAAGGATCTGGTTGTTGAGTTTACTTCGGGAAAAGAAGTAGTTCATGCGGTAAATGGTGTGTCCTTTAAGGTAAGACGTGGCAAAACGCTGGGACTGGTAGGCGAAACAGGTGCGGGTAAGACCACCATTGCCAAATCAATATTAAGAATACTTAATGAGCACTCTGGTCATATCAGAGGTGGTCAGATCACGCTTGAAGAAAAGGATCTTCTGTCTATCACAGAAAAGGATATGTGCAAGATCCGCGGAAACAAGATCTCCATGATCTTCCAGGATCCCATGACTGCTCTCAATCCTGTTATGAAAATTGGTAATCAGATAGCTGAAGCACTGGAGCTGCATTACCATCTGAACAAGAAAGAAGCCAAGAATAAAGCATATGAAATGCTGGAGATGGTTGGAATAACCAGAGAGAGATATGACAATTATCCTCACCAGTTCTCAGGCGGAATGAAGCAGAGAGTGGTTATTGCGATGGCTCTTGCCTGCAAACCCGAGTTGCTCCTTGCCGATGAACCGACTACTGCGCTGGATGTTACTATTCAGATGCAGGTTCTGGAGATGATCAGAGATCTCAGGGATCAGTTCGGTATGGCGATGATCATGATCACCCATGACTTTGGTATTGTAGCCGAAACCTGCGACGACGTGGCGGTAGTATATGCCGGTGAAATCATTGAATCCGGTACGCTCAGAGATATCTTCAAGCATCCGACACATCCTTATACGATAGGACTGTTTGATTCGATCCCTGATATCAAGTCGGATACTGCCAGACTGAAGCCGATCCCTGGCCTTCCGCCGGATCCGTCCAATCTTCCTGAGGGATGTCACTTCTCACCCAGATGCCCGAAGGCGACTGAAGAGTGCAGGACAATGAAGATCGGACTGACTGAGATCAGTCCCGGACACTTCTGCAGATGCTGCCACTTGGAAGACAGAAAGGAGGACTGATCTATGGCACTTTTGGAAATAAATAATCTGAAAAAGTATTTCAAGACCAAAAAGGGTCTGCTGCATGCGGTAGATGATGTCTCCTTTAAGATCGAACGCGGTAAGACCATGGGCGTTGTTGGAGAGTCCGGCTGCGGAAAGAGTACCCTGGGAAGACTGCTGGTGCATCTGGAGGATGCAACTGATGGCCAGATCATTTTTGATGGACAGGACGTTACAAAGGCCAAGGGAAAGGCTCTTGCGGATCTGCGCCAGAATATGCGTATGATATTCCAGGATCCGTATTCTTCGCTGGACCCCAGAATGACTATAGAGTCATCCATGAAGGAGCCGCTCAGAAGCCTCAGAATGCCTTCCAGTGAAGTTGATTCACGAATAAATGAGATCATCAAGATGGTAGGTATCGATGAGAGGCTCAGACTGTCATACCCTCATGAGCTGGACGGAGGAAGGCGTCAGCGTGTCGGCATTGGCCGTGCCCTGGCTCCGGACCCCAAGTTTATAGTGTGCGATGAGCCGGTGTCTGCACTGGATGTGTCTATTCAGGCACAGGTATTGAATCTTCTGCAGAACCTGCAGGAGGAGCATCAGCTCACATATCTGTTCATCACCCACGATCTGTCGGTTGTAAGGCATATTTCGGATGATATCTGCGTTATGTATCTGGGCCAGCTGGTTGAAACAAGCCCTTCCAAGGAGCTGTTTGTAAGACCGCTTCATCCGTATACAAAGGCATTGTTATCTGCTATACCCTCTACAGATATCGATCACAGGGCAACCAGAATGAAACTGAAGGGAGAGCTGGTTTCTCCTATCAATCCCAAACCTGGCTGTCGTTTCGCACCCAGGTGTCCATATGCACAGGATGAATGTCTTCAGCCTCAGAAGCTTGAAGAGATTGAACCGGGCCATTTTGTATCCTGCTGCAGGGTGAGGGATGTTCAGTAACCCTTAAGGGACCATCAAAAAAGCGCTTAAGCAATCCTGCTTAAGCGCTTTTTTAGAGGAGAAAAAAGAGAAATCGATTCTCTGATTCAACTTAATGATGGAAGGGTAGGCCTGTCGGGATATTTCTTAGCCAGCTCGATCACTTCGGGATCATCCAGACAGCACAGATACCCGTTGTCATATACTCTGACTCCGCCTACATCCAGTGTACAGTTCCTGATATCAGCGGTAATATGTGGATAGAAACCATAGTTTTCATTTGAGCCCGCAGAACCCAGATGCCAGTGAACATTGGAATAATGTGAGTGATTGATCAGGCGGCGCTTGATGTCATTGGGACACTCGTAAGGCTCAACATATGCATTGGGATGAACTCCGAAATGGAACATGTCAAACTTTCTCATACCGTCACCCAGCTTTCCTTCCATTTCTGTAAGGAACTTGTCGATCAGTTCAGCTTCTTTGCAGCCTGAGATCTTGACGATCCTGCTGTTTTCCACATCAACTCTGACCAGATCATCCCACTTGGGCGGGATCTTGATATAACGTGACCAGAAGCTCAGCATACGGTCAAAATAATATACTCCGTTCACATCCTTGCAGTTAACGGGAGGGTGAACCCACTCAGGCCAGAAAGCAACATGACGCACCTGTTTTCTGTATGAATCGTAAGGTAATCCCGGGATTCCTTCTCTTTTGACGGGGTCCAGAACAAATCCTTCCAGATGGGTACCGTTGGGATCTGTCATGGTAAATGGTGCCATATGGTTCATAAAAGGTCTGGATGCAATATGGCGTATCAGTGTGACCAGCTCATAAGGTGTCTGCGCCCAGTCACTCATAAGCAGAGTAGATGTGGTGGGAAACATGGGAACGCACCAGGTTTCATATTTCTCCAGATCTTTTCTGTATTCAGGGTTCTCGGTAGTCGTCAGATTGAACGTCATATTGATCAGAAGATCTGCTTCACGTACGGCAGCCTTGATAATGGGCGGATATTTCCAGTCATGACGTTTGCTGGTGTCATCATACCAGAGCGTATAGCAGGTCGCTCCACGTGACTCGAGGACACTTGTTGTCCAGGCCACTGCTTCTTCATCAACCAGATTGTCTCCGTTATACAGACCGTCCTTGGCAGCAAGAATCAGAACCTGCATTCCGGGCTTTACTTCCGCAACATTATCTACCATGTCGGTCAGAGAATTCATAGCTTCTTTGGGGATCCCTAGCTGAATAGCCATTTGTCTACCTCCTTAAGTTTTTATATTTGTAAACATGATATCATCAGGGTTTTTCATTTGTGAAATACGGATTATTTAATAAACGATTGGAAAAATTGAATATTATTAATAGCTTTTTCCAAATTCAAATAAGGATATTCCAATTTCACAAAAGAACAGCCGAATCCTATAATTATTACAAGGGAAACATGTCTGAATTTATCACCACAAATATTTAAGAAAAGGGGAAAACATTATGTCTAATGTAGGTTTCAGGATCTATACCAGGATCAACAGACCTGAGAGAGAAAAAGTTGAATTGCTGAAGGATATGCCTGTGGCAACGATCGATGACTGCATGAACAGGCTTTTCTGCCTGAGCGGATTGAAGCCATTCAACAAGACTCCAATGCTCGGAACGGCTTTCACAGTCAAGGTTCCTGCAGGTGAGAACAATCTGTTCAACAGGGCTATCGATATGGCCGAGCCTGGCGATGTCCTGGTTGTTGATGGCGGAGCATCACTTGAGAGAGCTCTGTGTGGAGCCATCATGATCAACCACGCGAAGAGCAGAGGACTGGCAGGTTTTGTTATCAATGGCGCAGTCAGAGACGTTGACGAGATAGCCAAGATCGATTTTCCTGTTTATGCATTGGGATTCAATCCAAACGGCCCTCTTAAGAACGGCAAGGGCGAGATAAATGTTCCGGTAGTTGCAGGCGGAATGGCTGTCATGCCCGGCGATGTTCTCGTTGGTGACGGTGACGGTGTCGTACTGGTCAGACCCGGTGATATCGAAGAAGTTGCTGAAAAGACCAGAAAGGCAATGGCCGGTGAAGCTCATGTAATGGAAATGATCAACAACAAGAGCTGGGACAGAAGCAATTTTATACAGATACTTGCCGACGAAGGCTGCGAAATAATAGACGACTGATATTATTTGCAATCCGGAAGGGGAATCGTGATGAAATTACTTTTGACAGGAAATGAAGCGATAGCATATGGAGCATGGGAAGCCGGAGTAGAGTACGCATCAGCTTATCCGGGAACTCCCAGTACTGAAATACTGGAAACACTTGCAAAATTCGACAAGAACGAACTGATCGCGGAGTGGGCTCCCAATGAGAAGGTCGCTATAGAAAATGCCTTTGGTGCTTCCATGGCAGGCGTCAGGAGCATGGCCTCGATGAAATGTGTAGGTGTAAATGCTTCTGCAGACCCATGGATGTGTTTTTCATATACTGGTGTAGGCCAGGGTATGGTCGTAGTTATTGCGGATGAACCGGGACAGCAGTCCTCAGGTCAGTCCGCGCAGGATGACAGATCATTTTTGATGCATGCACGTCATCCGTTCTTTTCACCCGCAAACAGCCAGGAATGTATCGACATGGTAAAGGCTGCATACGAGGTATCAAACAGGATAGACGGCCTGGTTGCCATCCACATGACAACCCGTGTATGTCATTCCAAAACTGTAGTAGAGCTGGGCGAAAGAGTCATCCCTGAGCACAGACCTTATGTCAGGGATGCATCCAAGTATGTTCCTCTGCCGGCTCATTCTCCGGCAATGGTAAGGCACAGCTTCGACAAGCTGACCGATATTCAGGAGTATTCCGAGCATTCACCGTTTAATTTCGCGGAGATGCATGACACGAAGATAGGCGTTGTCTGTTCCGGATGCTGCTATTACTTTGCGAAGGAAGTATTTGGTGAGAACGCTTCTTATTACAAGGTTGGCATGGTGAACCCTCTGCCTATCGAAAGCATCAGGAACTTCGCTTCCCAGGTGGACAAACTCTACGTGATCGAAGAGACAGATCCCGTGATCGAGAACCAGATCAGACTGGCAGGCATAGACTGTATCGGAAAAGACGTTATCCCGAATACCGGTGAGCTGCTCCCTGAAGTACTGAGAAAGGTTCTGCTCGGTCAGGAAACAGACGGATATGATGTTGACAGGACCAGGATCGTCGGAAGACCTCCGTCATTCTGCGCGGGATGTCCTCACAGAGGAGTCTTCTATGTACTCAGCAGAATGAAAAATGTCATGATCTCATCGGATATAGGCTGCTACTCACTGGGAGCCGTAGACCCGTACAATGTCGGAGATACCGGCGTATGCATGGGTTCATCTGTATCGATCGGTCATGGTTTCGCCAAAGCGACACAGAAGATCCGGGGATCACACAAAGTGATCAATGTCCTGGGAGACTCAACGTTCTGTCATACAGGAGTAAACGCGCTGATAGGCGCCGCATACAATCACGCTCCCTGTGTAACGATCGTACTGGATAACAGGATCACCGGAATGACCGGCCATCAGCAGAATCCTTCAACTGGATTTACCGCACAGGGTGACGCTGCTCCCGAGGTCGATATCCCTGCACTGTGCAGAGCTATCGGCATAGAGCATATCACAACTGTCAATCCCAACGATCTGAATGAGTTCAAGACTGTGCTTGAAAGTTTCTTGGAGCTGGATGAGCCTACAGTGATCATTACCAGATGGCCCTGCGCTCTGAAGAAATTCAGCAAACAGGATATAGAAGAATTCCCTGGCATGTATAAGGATCATTATGTAGTTGATACGGATAAATGCATCGGATGCAAGATGTGTCTGAAATGCGGATGTCCCGGAATAGAGTTTGATACTGAAGCAAATAAGGCAAAGACAAACGCGGACTGTGCAGGCTGCTCTGTCTGCGCTCAGATCTGTCCGAAGAACGCGATCACAAAGGAGGTTAAAAATGACTAAGAGTGTACTCCTTGTGGGAGTTGGTGGCCAGGGAACCATTACAGCTGCAAAGCTCCTTACAAACGGACTGCTTGCAGCAGGTTACGATGTCAAAATGAGCGAGATCCATGGCATGAGTCAGAGAGGCGGCTCGGTTTCCTCGCATGTCAGATATAACGCAGACGGTATGGTGCTTTCACCGGTCATAGGACCGAAGGAAGCCGATCTGATCGTTTCATTTGAGCCCATGGAAGCGCTCAGATGGATAGAATGCCTGAAGCCAGGCGGAGCTATAGTTACCAGCACCGAGCAGATCCCTTCGCTCCCTGTTCTTACAGGCAAGACCGTATATCCGGAAGGAATAATCGATGAGATCCAAAAGGTCGCTGACAAAGTGATCTGCATTGATGCTCAGAAGGAAGCGCTGGAGATCGGCAACAAAAAGGTGGCGAATGTTATCCTTCTGGGAACGATCGTCAAATATATGGATCTGGAAGCCATTGACTGGGCGCAGATCATCAAAGACAATGTTCCGCCCAAGTTTATCGATCTGAACATCCAGGCGATAGAACTGGGCAAAACGCTTATATGATCACAAATTGATGGAGGTTATAAATATGAAAAAAGAAGTTACGGCTGTAGTTGCAAATTACCCTCACACTCTGGCTATCAAGTCCGGAGAGCTGAGCAGTGATGTATTCGAGTTCAAATTCACCGAGTATAAGGGTATCCCTCAGGCAGCAGACGATATGTTGGCAGATCTGGACAATATGGCTTTCGATATCTGTGAGATGCCTCTGGTTACCTTCCTGCAGGCTATCGATGCAGGTGCAAAGCTTAAGCTGATGCCTTTGCTCCTGGGCGGCGAATTCCATCACGGAAGCTGCTGGTACTGCCCCGCAAACGGAGATCTGAAACCTGAAGATCTGCAGGGCAAGAAGATAGGCGTCAGATCATATACCCAGACTACCGGTCTGTGGGTCCGCGGAGTCCTGTCAGAGCAGTATGGCGTTGATCCCAAGTCGGTAACATGGGTAACCACCGAAGCTCCTCATGTAAAGACATACGAGCTGCCTGAAAACGTTGAGGTTATTCCGGGAGCGGATCTCGCACAGATGGTCCGTGACGGAGAACTGGCAGCAGTTATCCAGGGAACCAAGCAGGGTGCGCCGGAAGGTCTGTCACAGATCATCCAGGATATTCCCAAAGCAATAGATGCATGGTTTGAAACAAATAAGTGCGTACCTGTAAACCATCTCGTGTCTTATCAGGAAAAAGTTGATGCTGATGTTGTGAAGGCTGCATGTGGATTATTCTGCAAGGGTATTGATGATACTTATACAGATAAAACAGAGCCATTTGCATTCAAGTATGGCGTAGATGACGCATGGAAAGCTATTGAGGTCGGTATGAAGTATTCATTTGAGCAGGGTCTGATCTCCAGACTGTTCTCAAAAGAAGAAGTATTTGGAACATTATTTGTATAAACAGCTGATAATAATTAATCAGATATACAGGAGGACAAACAATATGATGAAAGATGATGTTTTACTGGTTGTAAGCGCACATACCGCTGACTGGATCTGGAGAAGTTCAGGTACTATCGCAAAGTATCTGGAAGCAGGAGCCAAGGCTTATGTTATCTGCCTGACATATGGTGTCAGAGGCGAATCAAACCCGCTATGGAAGGTTGAAGGACAGACAGCACAGGGCGTAAGAGATGCCCGCACAACTGAGTGCCAGAATGCAGCAGCAGCTATCGGCCTTCCGGCTGAGAACCTGATCATGTTGGATTTCAATGATTTCCCTCTTCTGTGCGAACCTGAGATCCTTCAGGCACTTCAGATTGAGATCAGAAAGATCAGACCCACACTGATCCTTACCCATGATGAAGAAGACAGCACCAACTACGATCATGGCTCATGCCACGAGATCGTAAAGCTTGCGCTCAAGATGGCTACATCCGCAGGTATCGAGTCTGATGGTCTGAAGCCCTGCAAGAATGTTCCTATCTATGGATTTGAGGCATCTGAGGCTGAAAGAAGCGGATATATCCCTCAGATCTACATCAACATCACTTCAGTATGGGATAAGAAGCTGGCAGCCATGAAATGCGTTACATCACAGGTAGAAGGTCCCAATATCCATACACGTCTTTCTACCCACAGAGGATGGCAGGGAGCCAGAACAGTTACAGGTATCAACGGAATGGAGTATGGTGAGTCATTCAAGATGTTCTTCCCGCTGTGCGTAGAAGAGCTTCCTTCCACAGTCACCAAATAATACCCGAAAGGAGATATTATGGCAAAACATTCACTTGCTGAAAAGATAATAGCTAAGAATGCCGGCCTTGATGAAGTATTTCCCGGGCAGATCGTGAATGTCAATGTTGACAGACTTCTTGTTAACGACATGAACGCCGTGACTACATTTAAAAGCTTTGAGTCTCTGGGTGTGAAGGAAGTCGTAAATCCTGACAGAGTACTGATCGGTGTAGACCATGAGGTACCTCCGGTAAACCAGAGAGCAGCCAATAATCTGGCTTTTGACAGGGCGTTCTGCAAGAAATACAACCTTCCGTTATTCATGGAAATAGGTCGTCATGGCGTAGGTCATCAGCTGATGATCGAGGACTTTACCCGTCCTGATGAGATAGCAACAGGTACTGATTCACATGCTACAACTTATGGCGGACTGGGCTGCCTTTCTGCCGGATGCAATTCCTCAGATGCAGCAGTGATCATGGCTACAGGCAAGATGTGGATGAAGGTTCCTGAGACCGTGTGTGTCACACTCAAAGGACATCTGAAGCCTGGAGTGTCAGATAAGGACATCGCTCTTGCCATCCAGCTGCTCGGAACACTGGTTGATTTCAACTACAAGTGCATTGAGTTCCGCGGTGAGTATGCTCATGAGATCAGTATGGACGGCAGATTTACCATCTGCAATGAGACATGTGAGACCGGAGCAAAATGCGGAATATTCCCTGCTGATGCCATCACTGCCGAATATATGGGAGATGCTGAACCGAACTATATGGATTCAGATGAGGGATATGAATATGCGGCTTATTACGAGGTGGATCTGGATTCACTCGAGCCGTCTCTGGCATGTCCGTTTGAAGTAAACAATGTACATCCGATCTCTGACGTAATAGGAACACCGTTCCAGCAGGGTCTTATCGGTTCATGTACCAACGGCAGGATGCAGGACTTCCTGGAGGCAGCAGAGATCCTGAAAGGCAGGAAGATCCATAAGGATGTCAGACTGCTGATCGTTCCTTCCAGCACCAAGGTTTACCGCGAGATCATTACCAGTGGTCTGGCTGAGATATTCCTTGAGGCAGGATGTGCACTCCTTGGACCCAGCTGCGCCAGCTGCGGCGGCCAGGGTGAAGGGTGCCTCGGAACCAATGAGGTCTGCCTGAGCACTACAAACAGGAACTGGAAGGCCAGAATGGGCGATGCTACCACAGAAGTATACCTGGCTTCACCGAGGATCGTTGCTGCTTCATGCATCAACGGTGTGATAACAGATCCTCGTGAATACATGTGAGACGGGAGGGAAAAATGAGTAATACATTATTTTCAGGAAAAGCATATGTAACAGGTGATAATACATCATCATATCTTCTCAGCTATCCTTCCCGCTGGAAAGAATGCAAGGCCGATCCGGAACTGCTCGGCGAATGGCTTTTTGAGCCCCTGGTTCCGGAGTTTGAAGGTAAACCCGGCGCGTTTAAGTCACTCGGCTACAAGGTGCTGATCTCAGGCGTCGATCTGGGCGGAGGATTCAAATCAAATGATGACCCCGCTCTGACAGTTAAGGGCGGCGGAATTGAACTGGTCATTGCAGATGATATCAACAGGATATTCTTCAGAAACTGCATCAATCTGGGTATCCCCATTATTTCATGCCCCGGAGTTTCCAAGATAGTCAACGACGGAGATATCGTATCCGGTGACATCGCTACAGGCATTGTCAAAAACGAAACTACCGGCGAGACCATTCAGGGAGAGCCTCTTTCTGAACTGGCAATAGACATTATCCTCTCAGACGGTCTGATCCCTTACTGGAAGAAGAAGCTGGGCTGAGAAACTGTAACTGTTAAACACCAGACATATTCCTATTTTAAGAAATAGTATTGGAGGAAAAAGCATGGCTGGACAGACAGCAATCCCGCAGAGAGCGATGATAGCGCTTTGTGATATGGTTGATAATTGTGCCAGGATCAAACCCGGCATGGAAGTCCTGATAATCGCGCAGAGAAATGGTTTATGCGGCGGAGTGGACCTCGTAGATGAAGAGGCTATCGCATGGACTACTTCTGTTGTAGAGTCACGTGGCGCCAACTGCACAGTGCTTTGGTTCGATGAACCGAACGTAACCCATCACTGGCGTTATCCGCCGATATTGAAAGCTGCAGTGGCACAGTCTGATGTCATCCTGAATTTCTCATCCACACTCACAAATGAGGAAATGCAGGAATTCAGAATGCATGTAAGAGAGGTTAAGAGCTGGAATATCAGGATATTCGCGCTTACCTCAAAACTGTTGCAGACGGACTGGGCCCTGACACCTTATGAGCTGGTCAGCACTATCAGAAGGGTCAGCTCCAAACCGTTCATGGTTGACAATACACCGTTTGTACTGACCGATCCGAATGGTACACATCTGGAAGGTTATACTATCCTTCCCACACCCCGTCCTGGCATCCCCGGCGTTGCATATGGCAAACCCAGGCATGAAACCGGCCGTTATGCACCATGGCCTGAATGGCTGCATACCCAGATCAGATGCAAAGACATCAATGGCGTCTGCAGATTCAACAAAATGCTGGGCTGGTGGGCGATCCATATCGGTATCGCACCGGAATGGACCGACTATGTCAATGTCGAGATCAAGGACGGCATGATAAAGAGTATCACAGGCGGAGAAGAAGCAGTAAAGATCAGATCGTTCATGGAAGATATGGAAGCAAAGGTCGGCGAGAAGATCTGGCTGTTTGATACATTCCATTTTGGAGTGCATCCGAATGCGTATGTTACAGAAGACGAGTGCCCTCATGAACTGCACAGGCGTCTGATAGATCATTCGAACGCGCATAATATCCATTTCCATCTGGGCAGCGCACCTGCTAACGATAACTATCCTTATTGGGTGCATATCACCGGAGATGTCCAGCACGCGACATTCAAGGTAGGAGATACCCTGGTTCATGATAATGGTTATTTATGTGCTCTGGATGACCCTGAAGTACGCGAAGTAGAAGCGAAATATCCGGACAGACCGGGTGTTCGCAGAATACATCCTTAGTAAAATACTCTGATAACAAAGTTTTCAGAGTGTATATGCATATCATACAGGAGGAATTGAAAAATGAAAAAAGTGTATGCATTGATACTTGCGGCCATTATGGTCATCGCTCTCGCTGCATGCGGACAGAGCGGTGGTGGTGCTCCGGCATCAACAGCCGCACCAGATTCTGGTAACGCCGGAACTGAGGCTCAGACTGAGGCTCAGGGAGAAACCGAAGCTCCTACTGAGCAGGAAACCCTTCCCGAGGGAGTTATCTCCGGCTCAGGAAAAGCAGGCGGTTCAGGTTATGTAGCCGACAATGTATTCAGAGATTCTGTAAAAGTCGGCATACCCGATCTGGCAACCAATATTCAGCCCTGGGCTGGAACAGCAGCAGGCAGACATTACACAATGTACAACTTCTATCAGCCGTTATTCGAGTTTGACAAGACTACCGGTGAGAATGTACTTGTCCTGGCTGAATCGATCGAGAAACTCGATGACACAACTTATCAGATCAAGCTCCGCGAAGGTATCAAGGACTCAGAGGGTAATGATTTTACCGCTGACGACGCTATCTTCTCGATCGAGAGCTGCGTAGCTGAAGGAAACGTATCAGGTACCAAGTCGATCGGTGATGTTGTTAAGATCGATGATCTGACATTTACCGTTGCCATGAACACAGCAGCAGATTATCAGTTCCCTTCATCTATCTCCATGATCATGATGGTCACAAAGGCTGCTTATGAAGCATCCGGCGACGGAATGGCAACTCAGCCTGTAGGAACAGGACCTTACAAGATGACTGCTTATGAGTCAGGTTCTTCCATGACACTTGAAATGGTTGATGATTACTGGGCAGCTGATCTGGCTGACAGAGATGCAAACCCTGACACATGGTATTATTTCACACAGAACGTTGGCAAGATCGAGTACACCAAGATCAAAGAGGCTTCTCAGGAGGCTATCTCTCTTCAGAATGGCGACATCGATGTAGCTCTGGGTCTGTCCGGAACAGAAGGCGACAATCTTAAGGGCAATTCAGACTTTACAGTCTGGACAACAGTTGACTCCAAGTCCTTCAACGTATTCTTTAACTGCGGCGATAAGAGCGTAATGCAGAGCAAGGAACTGCGTCAGGCTGTATGCTATGCTATCGATGCAGAAGACGTTCTGAAGGGTACCGGTGGCTATGGCAAGATCGCCGTTACATTCGGATCACCTGTATTTGCAGATGTAAATCCTGCATGGACAGTTGATGACTATTACAAGTTTGACGATGCCAAGGCTGCAGAGCTGATCAAGGAATCAGGTGTTGATACTTCTCAGGAAATCCGCATCATGGTCAAGTCAGCAGCAGAGAACGTTAAGATCGCTACCATCATCCAGGGTTATCTGATGAGTGTTGGATTCAGCAAAGTTACTATCGGCGAGCTGGACAGCGCTGCATTTGCAAACGACAAGTATAATGCTGATCTCTATGACATCAGAATAGACGATGCTTCCTATACATGTCTTGGTGACCTCTGGACTCAGTTCCTGAATTCAGGAAAGAACGATGTAAGCTACGCTCAGATCAAGGATGAGGAACTCGAAGGTCTTCTTGCAAAACTTGGAACCAAGGAAGGACGTAACGAGGAGAACATCGGAGCAGCTCACGAGTATATCAAAGAGAATGCATATTGCTATGGTCTGTACAGCAAGATGCTCTATAACGTAACCGATTCAGATATAGTAGAGATCGCTTTCATGCCCAAGCTGTACGCTATGCCCGGAGCATTCTGCTATCAGTAATTCAACAACAGTTAGTTATTAATACCACATGGGCTGTCGGGTTCTGACCCGGCAGCCCTCATCAAAGAAAGAGGTCTGCAGATTATGTGGCGGTATATCTTAAAAAGATTATTACTGATGATCCCTATCATAATCGGTGTTACCATACTGATTTTTACCATCATGTATTTCGTGCCGGGAGATCCTGCATCGCAGATCCTGGGCCAAAATGCTACGCAGGAAGAGATCGCTGCGAAAAGAGCTGAACTGGGACTGGATCAGCCGTATCTTGTCCGTCTTTTCGATTATTGCAAAAGACTGTATACACGTTTTGATTTTGGCACTTCATACATGACAGGACGAAATATAGGCAATGAGCTGCTCTCGAGGCTGCCGCGAACGGCGGCGATGTGCGCTGTCTGTATTGCCATAGCGATGATATTCGGAATTATCCTGGGCGTAAATGCCGCCGTCCATCAGGGTGGTTTCTGGGATAATTTTTCCATGATCATAGCACTTCTGGGTGTATCGATCCCCGTCTTCTGGGGAGCCATGCTGCTGGTACTGTTTTTCTCGCTTCATCTGAAACTCCTGCCAGCCGTTGGATACACATCGGTGAAGCATTATATCATGCCCTGTATTGCCAACTGCTTCAGTTCACTGGCTATGCAGGCCAGACAGACGCGTTCGAGCATGCTGGAGGTAATCCGCTCGGATTTCCTGACTACGGCCAGATCAAAGGGTTTGCCTGAAAGCCAGGTTATCTTCGGACACGCACTTCCCAATGCCCTGATCCCCGTACTGACGATCGCGGGTTCCAACTTCGGAAAGATGCTGGGCAGTACGGTCGTTATCGAAACGATCTTTTCTATCCCGGGCATAGGCGGATATATGATCCAGGGCGTTTATGACAGAGATTATCCGGTTGTAATGGGATCGGTTATTTTCCTGGCTGTATTGTTCAGCCTTATCATGCTTCTTGTTGACCTGCTGTACGCAGCAGTTGACCCCCGTATCAAAGCACAGTACTTCAAGAAAGGGGTGAAGAAAACAGCATGACAACCGTTACAGCTACAAAAATGAAATATAAAAAGGAAAACCAGTTTCTGGCTACCGTGAAAAGAGTATTCCAGAACAAGGGAGCATGTATAGGAGCTGCTGTAATACTTATTCTGATCATCGCAGCTGTATTTGCACCATATCTTACTCCCTGGGGATATGCGAAGATAAATATGAGCGATATGTACGCCCTGCCTTCTCTGGCCCATCCTTTCGGATGCGATGAGCTGGGAAGAGATATCCTCAGCAGGGTAATGTACGGCGGCAGATATTCGCTGTTCATCGGTCTGTTCGCTACCGCGTTTGCGGTATTCTGCGGTCTGATCCTTGGTTCGATCACCGGTTATTATGGCGGAGCCGTTGACAATGTGATCATGAGAATAATGGATATCATCCAGGCTATCCCCGGAATGCTGCTTTCAATAGCCATATCAACCGTTATCGGTACCGGAGTATTTCAGATGGCGATCGCGCTGGGTGTTGGAAATATAGCTCCCATGACGAGAATACTGAGAGGCTCTATCCTTACAGTCAGAAAATCGGAGTATCTCGATGCAGCCAAGGCTGACAATACATCGGTTCTGAGAACCATAACAAAACATATTTTGCCAAATGCCATATCACCGATCATAGTTCAGGCAACCTTAGGATGCGCAAATGTTATCCTTATCGCGTCCAGTCTGTCCTTCATCGGCGTTGGTATTCAGCCGCCGGAGCCCGAGTGGGGTGCCATGCTGTCAGCAGGAAGATCCATGCTCCAGTATTATCCTCATCTCCTGATATTCCCGGGTATTGCTATCATGATAACCGTGCTTTCACTGAATCTTATAGGCGATGGACTTCGTGATGCACTTGATCCAAAGTTAAGAAAGTGATGAGGTGAGGTATGGCAGAGATAACAGAAAAAATCATAAATGAAGAGAATCCTTTTCTGGAGATCAATGACCTGGTAGTCGAATATACTGCGAACAAAAAGACAGTGCATGCTGTCAACAATGTGTCATTAAGCCTGAAAAAGGGACATACTCTGGGACTGGCAGGAGAGACAGGCGCAGGAAAGACCACTATCTGCAAATCGATCCTGCAGATCCTTCCTGAATACAACTCCAAGATCGTAAACGGAGAGATAAAGATCGACGGCGAAAACCTGCTGGAGAAGAGCTCAAAGGAAATGCAGAAGATCAGGGGAAAGAAGGTTGCCATGATCTTCCAGGATCCCATGACTGCGCTGAACCCGGTTAAGACTGTTGGCATCCAGATAGCTGAGGTTGTTTCCCACCACTACAAACTGGGTCTTAAAGAGTCCCTGGACAGAGCAGAGGAAATGCTGGAGCTTGTTGGTATACCCGGAGACAGACTGGGTGAATATCCTCACCAGTTTTCGGGAGGAATGAAGCAGAGAGTTGTCATTGCTATTGCTCTTGCATGTCAGCCTGAGCTTCTGATCGCCGACGAGCCAACCACAGCCCTGGACGTGACCATACAGCTGCAGGTTCTTGAGCTGATCAAAAAACTCCGTGATGACTTTGGAACTTCCATGATATTGGTTACCCATGACCTGGGAGTTATCGCCGAAGTGTGTGATGATGTTGATATCATTTACGCAGGCGAGATCGTTGAGGCCGGAACGAAAGAAGACATATTTGTCAAAACAGCGCATCCATATACAAAAGGCCTGTTTGATTCCATCCCTCATATCGATCAGGATGTTGAGAGACTTGATCCTATCGAAGGACTTCCGCCGGATCCCACCAATCTTCCGGAAGGATGTCATTTTTCACCTCGTTGTCCATATGCAACAGAGGAATGCAGATCTGGGGATATTCCTATGATCGAAATAGAACCGGGGCATTTCTGCCGCTGTATACATCATTTAAGGGGGGAGAAATAACTATGGGTTCTTTTATAGAAGTAAATGATCTGAAAAAATATTTCAGCACGCCCAGAGGTCTGCTGCATGCTGTTGACGGACTGACCTTTAAGATCGAAAAAGGTACCACCCTTGGAATAGTCGGTGAGTCAGGCTGCGGAAAATCCACCCTGGGAAGGGTTATGGTCCATCTGGAGGAAGCAACAGGCGGACAGATTCTTTTTAAAGGAAATGATGTAACCCGCGTGAAGGGTAAAGTCCTGAAGGACTTAAGAAAGGATATGCGTATCATCTTCCAGGATCCGTATTCTTCTCTTAATCCCAGACTTACCGTAGAACAATCTATCCAGGAGCCTCTGAGAACTTCAAAGAATAAGGAAAGCTTTATCGCTGAACGTACTCAGGAGATCATGGAAATGGTTGGTATTGATGAGAGACTGCAGAAATCATACCCTCATGAGCTTGACGGCGGCAGACGTCAGAGAGTAGGTATCGGAAGAGCGCTGGCTCCCAATCCGTCCTTTGTGGTATGTGACGAGCCGGTATCCGCTCTGGATGTATCTATTCAGGCGCAGGTACTGAATCTTCTTCAGGATCTTCAGCAGCAGCATGGACTGACATACATGTTTATCACGCATGACCTGTCAGTTGTAAGGCATATATCTCATAACATAGCTGTTATGTATCTCGGACAGATAGTTGAGACATCGCCCGCGAAGGAGTTGTTTACTGACACGCTTCATCCGTATTCAAAGGCGCTCCTCTCGGCTATTCCGTCCCTGAACATATACAAACAGCCGCAGCATATCATACTGAAAGGAGAGATCACATCTCCGGTTAATCCCAAACCCGGCTGCCGGTTTGCGGCCAGATGCCCGTATGCTATTGATGCGTGCAACGAGCCGCAGAAGCTTGAAGAAGTAATGCCGAACCACTTTGTGGCATGCTGCAGAGTGAAAGAAGTTAATTAAACTCTTTTTCATCTGAAAAAGGGCTGTCGCGCAGTAAGCTGTGCGGCGGCCCTTTTTACGTTATGATCGATCTGTTTATTTAGCTTCAAAAGAGGTTTCGCTCTTGGAAATGATGTAGTTGATCAGCAGTCTGGTACTCTTTGATACAGAGTTCTTGTTCCAGTACAGCGAAAATGATACATGCAGCGGATCTGCCAGCGGGATCGAAACAATGTCGGGGATGCTGTCGGCCAGCTCTTTGTAGAAAAATGTGCCACATTTATTATCTCTGAGCATGACCTGCACCAGAGCAACTTCAGGAGCAAATGTGATGATATTGGGTTTGATATTGCTCCTGTAGAACCGTTCCTTGATCTCAACTGTCAGATATGATTTCGAATTGTTCAGGATAATAGGTGTATCGGCCAGGTCTTCTATCGAAATACTGTCTTTTTTGGCCAGAGGGTGGTCCTTACCAACGCAGAAATAGAAATCCGAAGAGAGGATCCGATGGGATTCCAGTTCTTCATTCAGAGTATCTTTTTCAACTGATATACCAATAGAAAGAGTATTGTTGTTCAGAAGATCGGATATGGATGTTGAATCACATTTCAGGATATCCAGAGCAATCTCTGGATGCTCACTGCGGAAATCCTTTAAAACATGTGAAAAAATAAATGCACCTGCGATCGAAGGTATTCCAATGGTCAGAGGACGGTTCTGAGTCCCCATATCGTTCATATATACTGAAAGGACCTGGATCCGTTTCAGGATATCGCTGACCTGCTGATATACATATATGCCTTCCTGAGTGAGGACCAGCTTCTTGGAAACCCTGTTGAACAGGGTTATGCCGAATTCGTGTTCAAGGTCTCTGATAGACATGGAAATAGTAGGCTGTGAAATGTGCAACATTTCAGAAGCCCTGATGATGCTTCCGTATTCACATACTGCAGCAAAATACTGCATCTGAGCTAAAGTCATAATAAAAACCTTAAAAAATCCTGAAGGACATCATAATTATAAATAATATTGAATGAAAAGTCAAAATAATATAATAATATACAGAATATGATCAAAACACTTCAGGCGCTATTTTTCCGGAGACGAGAAATAGCGCCTGTTATTTTCTGAACATAGCAGTGTATTACATATATGTGAAGCACTATAATCTGCTTAAATAAAAGTTAACAGATGTGCGGCGTAGCACACAGTACCATGAAAGGAGTTTGAAATGTTCAGGAAATATGTAAGGATCGCTATACTGCCGGTAATAGGCATCCTTGCATTGTTATTGGCAGTCATGGCGATCTTCGGAAGGTTCTTCAGGATCCTGATCCCGGTTGCTGTTCTGATATTTGTATTTGCAAGGATAGCATCCTCAGATAAGAACAAAAAGACAGAGCAGGAGCAGCCGGAGAGAGGAACGGGCAGTACACAGAGCACGGAAAGCCGGACTGTTGATGCAGAATATACTGAAAAGACTGTAAAGACAGAAACCACCAGATTTACGAACGGTATGACCGGAAGCTTCAGAAGACCGGATACCGCTGACCGCAGCAAGGTCAAAGAAAGTGAAAGAGCTGAGTACGATCAGCTGATGGAGCATATCAGAAGTATCTCCTCATCACTTTATCAGATCTGCAACATGGATATCAGAAATACCGGCAACCGTGTACAGAGACTGGCCCGGGATATCATCCGTGAAAGGTATGTGGAGAACAACAGCTGCAGAGGCTTCTCACAGTACAGAAATTACTATCTGCCGACACTGAGAAAGACCGTTGAAAACTACAGCATGATGGAAAGAAAAGGCATTACGGATCTGAGGATCAGAGATGATATGCTCGCATACCTGAGAAGCTGTGAGGAGGCTTTCACAAGACTGTATAACAGTATGTTCGATGATGATATCATGAATATGGAAGTGCAGATGAAAGCCATGAACATCACACTGAAAAGAGACGGACTGCTGTAACTGAAGCTTGATTAATGGACCGGCATCATCTAAGATGTAGATACATCACAGATGGCGCCGGTTTCTTTATGACCGGCAGATCTGCTTGGGAGGATAAAATGAAAAGATATATATGTGTAATACTGGCAGCGGTACTTGCAGCGGTTCTTTGTGGCTGCGGTCTGATACGTGACATCGCTGGCGAGGTCGCATCCAAAGGGCAGGAGCTGGTCAGCGAGATAAATGATGCGCAGAGCGAGATAGCCAGTGTGATCAATGAAGAACTCACGGTCACTTTTTCTGATGAAGAGACCGAACTACTGACGGAAGAGCAGACAACTGCCGCGCCCGAAACCGAGCAGGTGACTGTTCCGGAAACAAATGCAGCCGTAGAAGGAACCACTGCTCCCCAGGAGACGCTGGCTCCCAATGGCAGCATCCAGGAGACAGACGTCCCTCAGGGCAAGGTGGATGCCGCACCGATCGCAGCAAATCTGTCCGGGCTGGTATCTGGAAAGACCATCGAGGTTTATATCTCCGGATATCAGATAGTCTATACATCAGCGTCACTCAGTCAGAGAGGCACTGTGACATACGGAGCTTCTGATATCTCATATATTGAAGATGAGACCGTATGGCTTAAGGATGTGGAAGTGTCAGACAACAATCTGGCCGCCCGGATCGAGTACAGAAGCGGAAGCACAGCCAGTGGATATGCAGTCGGATATATCCCTCTGGGTGTGATCATGAATCCGGACAGCTATGCTGAGAGCTTTACCGCGACGGGTGATTTCCATGTTTCACTGACGGTGGGCGGTGAGCTGAGCAAGGATCACTGGGTCGGCAAAGGAGATACCGTATATCTCCTGTCGGATGAAGTAACCAGATACTGTATCATGTACGATCTGAACGGAGGCGGCTACAGGATCGCATATTGTGACAAGGGTGATCTGGACAAGAATGTCAGCAAGTGATCAGATAAGTATTTAAAATGATGATAGGGACTCCTTTTTAGGGGTCCCTTATTTGCGACTTGACAAATACCCTATGGGGGTATATTATCTGCAATAGAGATATACCCCGTGGGGGTATTAGACAAACATGTACTGATATATGTTTACGCAGATCAAGATAGATCATATGACAGGAGAACTACCATGACAGACATGCAGATTTGCCCAAAATGCGGTGAGGTACAGGATACGGATACCGGATGCTGCAGCGAGAGACATAAGAAGAGGACTGAAGAAGAGCAGAAGGCCCTGATCACACGCCTGAAGAGAGCGGAGGGTCAGATCCGCGGTATCATAGGGATGGTTGAAAACGATGCATACTGCCCTGACATACTGGTCCAGGTTTCCGCTGTGACCAGCGCACTGAACAGTTTTAACAAAGAGCTTCTGGCATGCCACATAAAGAGCTGTGTGACGGAAGACATCCGTGAAGGCAATGACGGGGCTATCGATGAATTTGTCAAAGTCCTGCAGAAGCTGATGAAATAGTGATCATTATATCTGAAAAGAGACCATTATGGAACAATACATCGTTACCGGCATGAGCTGTGCTGCATGCCAGGCTAGAGTTGAGAAGGCTGTATCGAAGGTGCCCGGAGTGACATCCTGTTCGGTGAGCCTTCTGACCAATTCAATGGGCGTTGAGGGAAGCGCCAGCTCTGCAGATATCATAGACGCGGTTGTAAACGCCGGCTATGGAGCCAGCCTCAAGGCCGCGCGGAATACTGAAGGGCCTTCAGGAGCCGGCTCAGACGCTGTATCAACATTTGCTGCGGAGGAAGAGGCTCTGAAGGACAGAGAGACACCTCGCCTCAGAAAAAGGCTGATCTGGTCAGTCGTTTTTCTGATCATACTCATGTATGTGACTATGGGTCACAATATGCTGAACTGGCCGCTGCCCGGATTCTTTACCCACAATCATCTGGCACTGGGACTGCTTCAGATGATCCTGGCAGCCATAGTCATGATCATAAACAATAAATTCTTTACCAGCGGCTTCACGTCCCTGATCCACCGGGCTCCGAATATGGATACGCTGGTGGCGCTCGGCTCATCAGTCTCATTTGCATGGAGCACATATATACTGTTCAAGATGACCGGGATGATAACCACAGGTGCCTCCAATATGGACCTGATGGATATCTATCATAACCAGCTGTATTTCGAGTCTGCTGCCATGATCCCGGCACTGATCACAGTCGGAAAGATGCTCGAGGCCATGTCCAAGGGCCGCACGACCAATGCACTGAAGAGCCTGATGAAGCTCGCTCCGAAGACAGCGGTATTGATCAGGGACGGACATGAAGAGACGGTGGATATCTCGCAGGTCAGGGTAGGCGACATATTTGTTGTAAGGCCCGGAGAAAACATCCCTGTGGACGGAGTGGTGCTCGAGGGTGAAAGCGCTGTAAATGAGTCCGCACTTACGGGAGAGTCAGTGCCGGTAGACAAGTCTGCAGGGGACAGAGTCAGTGCAGCCACTGTCAACCAGTCCGGATTCATCAGATGCGAGGCATCACGGGTCGGAGAGGATACCACACTGGCGCAGATCATCCACATGGTATCCGATGCTGCGGCTACCAAGGCTCCTATCGCGAGGATCGCTGACAAGGTATCAGGCATATTCGTTCCCGCTGTCATTGGTATAGCCCTGATAGTGGTCGTAGGCTGGTTGATAGCAGGCCACAGCATCAGCTTCGCTCTGGCACGCGCGATCTGTGTACTGGTCATCTCATGCCCCTGCGCACTGGGCCTGGCAACGCCTGTTGCTATCATGGTCGGAAATGGTATCGGAGCAAAGAATGGTATCCTGTTCAAGACCAGTGAGGCTCTGGAGACAGCAGGAAAGACTGAAATAGTAGCGCTGGACAAGACCGGAACCATCACTTCCGGAAACCCGGAGGTTACAGATATCTATCCGGCAGGCGGACTGACAGAAGACGAACTTCTCCGGAAAGCATTTGCACTGGAGGCCAAGAGCGAGCATCCCCTGGCCAAGGCCATCCACGCAGAGGCCGGCAGAAGGGGCA
>JAZUNG010000210.1:0-4801 GCA_045604025.1 Lachnospiraceae bacterium
ATATCGTCAACTATCAGCAATCTGTTCATGTGCGGAGTATTTGCATGCGGGTCAACTATCAATATCATGGTCGGACAGCTCCTTGGAGCCGGTGAGCTGGATGAGGCCGTAAAGACGTCGAAGAGGATCACTGTACTGTCAGTTCTTATGTGTATAGTTGTCGGAGTCGCTCTGGCCTTGTGCGCAAGACCTTTGGCAGGGCTTTATAATACAACAGATACAGTAAAGGATCTCGCATCCAGCCTGATGCTGGTTGTTTCATGCGTAATGCCACTGAATGCATTTACAAACGCATGTTATTTCACACTCAGGTCAGGTGGAAAGGTAGTTATCACTTTCCTGTTCGACAGTGTGGCTACATGGTGCGGCTATGTGGTCGTGGCGTTCTGCCTGACCAGGTTTACCAGCCTTCCGATCATTCCTGTATATATTCTGGTCAACTGCGTAGAGATACTGAAATGCATAGCGGGATTCTTCATGGTGAGGAGCAGGACCTGGGTTGTGAACCTGGTAGCTGATAAATAATCGTTTATCTGAGAATATCTGATACAAATATTGACGGAGCAGCCTTTTTATTGTGCAGATGGCTGCTCCAGCTGATCATAAGAGTTTTTCTGGCTCTGGTCATGGCTACATAAAATAGTCTTCTTTCTTCTTCGATATTTCCTGTTCGCACTGATTTAACAGAAGGGATCACACCTTCATTGGCATCAGGAATAAATACATGATCAAACTCCAAACCTTTGGCAGAATGCATGGTCATGATCTGTATCTGCAAGTGCATGGATGCAGCAGAACCCTCTGAGTGCATGCCTCTTCCTGAATTATAGTCGCTCTGTTCTTCGATACTGCCCAGAAGTGCTTCAATAGATGAAAAGCCAGAAACATATTCTTCGAACGATTCAAGGATCTTTTCGTATTCAGAGAGATCAGTCTGATGTTCTCTGGCAAATTCTTTCAGCCAATCCTCATAGCCCATGGCTTTTCTGATATATTTAACGGCAGAATATGGAGGAAGCTCAGCTAATGCTTCTAGCTGCATACGAAAGTCTTTTATCTGAGGCTGCATTCTTCTGTTTCCCCTGTAATAGTTTACTATGGACTGAAAAATATCTGATCCGGAATTGCCTGTCAGTGCATTTCGTGAGATATACCTGGATGGTCTGTTTATGATACGTATCAGATCTTCTTTTCGGAAGTACAGGGCAGACTTGAGATAGCTGATCAGATCCTTAACTGCAAAGTGTTCAAAGATACTTTTCTGAACACCTTTCAGCTCGTATGGGAGATTCACATCTTGCAGCATTTTGACGAACAGGGCAGAGTCCATATTATTGCGGAACAAAACAGCACAAATATCTCCGCCTGCTGAAATGATACTCTTAATGATACCTATGATACATTCATATTCAGCGTTCCTTGATGGAAATTCTTTCAAGCAGTAAGCCGGTCCACGGCTTTCACCAGCTGAATATGAGATCTGCTTTTTTTCGATGCGGTCAAGATTTCTCAAGATCAGTTTTTCAGATACGTGTAATATACTTTCAGGACACCTGTAGTTGATATTCAGACTGATCTGTCTGATCCCCGGGTGTTCACGGATGAATCTTTTCAGCATCCCCGGAGCAGCTCCTCTGAAACCATATATACTCTGATCATCATCGCCGACAGCAAATATATTACAGCTCCTTCCTGCCAGTAGTTTAACTGTTTCATACTGGATCGGACTGATATCCTGAAACTCATCGATCAGGATATATCTGTATTTACGCCTGCATTTTTCCAGTATTTCCGGTCTGTTCCGAAACAGCTTCAAACAGTTGGATATGATATCATCAAAGTCCATCAGATGCCCGGACGACAGGAAGTCTTCATACCTGGTGTACAGGATCTTAAGAAATCTGTCATCAGTCTCATATGGGGATGTATTTGATTTGATACGGCTGATCGCAGATGCAAATTCTTCAGTCATATCGGCTATATTATCGCCTGACGGAAAGAGGGATTCCAGCTCACTTCTGAAGAACGTATATTTCTCCCTGTCACTGATCAGTGAAGGACATAAGGGACCGGTATATTCTTTCAGGATCTTAAGGAAGATACTGTGGAATGTGGCGAATTCCGGACTTCCGACTGTGGCCGCCGCTGTCTGTCTGTATCTGTCTTTCATCTCATTTGCCGATGCGCGCGAAAAAGTAACAGCCAGTATCTGTCCGGGCTGCACATCATGGGAACTGATAAGCTCACGTATCCGAGTTATGATAACAGTGGTTTTTCCGGATCCGGGACCTGCTAGAACCAGCATCGGACCCTCTGTATGCCTGATCGCACACAGCTGAGAATCGTTTAAGATCATGATTGGATATTATCATCTGAGATCGCAAATAGTCAAATGAATTTTAGGAATTTGAAAAAAGTACTGGAAATTTGAAAATTTCGTGTTATAATACCTCATGTTGTCGCCTTAAACGACACATCGGGGCGTGGCTCAGCTTGGTAGAGCGCTACGTTAGGGACGTAGAGGCCGCAGGTTCGAATCCTGTCGCCCCGATTTTTCACAAAACATCCTGAAAAGGATGTTTTTTTATGCCTTGAAACAGTAGATATTATTTCGCATTTCATGTAAAATAAATCAGTTATATTTGTATTAGAAGGAGATCTGATATGAACTATGCTGAAGCAAAAGCAAAGCTGGAATCGATCGGGCAGACTCAACTTCTAAGGTACTATGATGAACTTGATGATGCTTCCAGAGAAAGATTACTTGGAGAGATAGATAAAACTGACTTCTCTCATATCGACATTAATGCAGAGCCGCAGGAGGTCGCAAATGACATCAGGCCGCTTGATGCAATGACTGTATCGGAGATCGAACAGCACAGAGATGAGTTTGAACAGATCGGACTGGATGCCATAAGAGCAGGCAAGGTCGCCTGCGTTCTGCTGGCAGGTGGTCAGGGAACCAGACTGGGTGCTGATGGTCCTAAGGGCGCTTATAATGTCGGTCTGACCAGAGATCTGTATATATTTGAATGTCAGATCAATAATATAAAGAATGCTGCCGATAAAGCCGGATGTCCCATACCTCTGGCGGTCATGACTTCTGATAAGAACGATGAACAGACCAGAGCATTTTTTGAGGAGCATGATTTCTTCGGATATGACAGAGATCATGTGGATTTCTTTATTCAGGAAATGGCTCCGTCTACAGATTACGAAGGCAAGGTATATCTGGAAGCAAAAGATCATATATCACTTTCACCAAATGGAAACGGCGGATGGTTCAAGTCTCTTGCCGCTTCCGGTATAGCTGACAGATACAGAGCAGAAGGTGTTGAATGGATCAATGTTTATGCTGTAGACAATGTCCTTCAGAAGATGGCAGATCCTGTGTTCGTCGGAGCAACTATTCAGTCAGGCTGTGAGATAGGCGCTAAGGTTATCAGCAAGGCTGCTCCTGATGAAAAGGTCGGAGTTATGTGCCTGAAAGACGGCAGACCTTCTATCGTTGAGTATTATGAGTTGACAGACGAGATGATGGAGCTGAAGAATGCTGATGGCAGACTGGCTTACAACTGGGGTGTTATCCTCAACTATCTGCTGGACCTGAATGCACTCTTCAGAAATGCTGACCTTAATATGCCTTATCATGTTGTAGAAAAGAAGATCCCTCATCTGGATGAAAGCGGCAATCTGATCAAACCGGAGTCTCCGAACGGCTACAAGTTTGAGACGCTCATACTGGATATGATCAGCATGATGAACGGATGTCTTCCGTTTGAGGTTATTAGAGAAAAAGAATTCGCGCCTGTCAAGAACCTGCACGGTATCGATTCAGTTGATTCGGCCAGGGAACTTCTCAAGGCAAACGGAGTAGAACTGTGAAGAAAATATTAGATATTATTTCAGATGAACTTAAGGAATCCTTCCAGAAGGCTGGATATCCCACAGACAGGATAAGTGCTGTTATCTCAAACAGGCCCGATCTGTGTGAATATCAGTGCAATGGAGCCATGGCTCTGGCCAAGGAACAGCACAAGGCTCCGATAATGATAGCCGAGGATGTCGTTTCCCAGCTGGAGGGGAATGCCGCTTTTTCCAAGGCAGAGGCTGTAAAACCGGGATTTATTAACCTGGATCTTTCTGACGGATTTGTTAATGACTACATCAACAGGATGATCTTAGAAGAGCGATTCGGTATGGATATTCCTGAAAGCGGTGACAGGATCATCGTTGACTATGGCGGCCCGAATGTTGCCAAGCCTCTTCATATAGGTCATCTGCGTTCTGCCATCATCGGTGAGAGCGTAAAGAGGATCTGCAGCTTCATGGGAAATGAAGCTATCGGTGATATTCATCTGGGTGACTGGGGCCTGCAGATGGGACAGATCATCGCTGAGCTGCACTTCAGACAGCCGGATCTGGTATATTTTGATGAGAGCTTTGAAGGAGAGTATCCTGAGGAAGCGCCATTTACCATCTCAGAACTGGAAGAAATCTATCCTACAGCCAGTGGTAAGTGCAAAGTGGATGAGGATTTCTATAATGAAGCCAAGGAAGCAACTGCACAGCTGCAGCATGGACGCAGAGGATATCTGGCCATCTGGAGACATGTGCTGAACGTATCTGTGGCAGACCTTAAGAAGAATTATGACAGGCTGAATGTACATTTTGAACTCTGGAAGGGTGAGAGTGACGTTCAGAAGTATATTCCTGATATGATCGAAAAGATGCGTTCCGATGGTATCCTGTATGAAAGCGACGGAGCCATGGTTATCGACGTATCTGAAGAGACTGACAA
>JAZUNG010000211.1:0-6087 GCA_045604025.1 Lachnospiraceae bacterium
AGTGGGTGCATCTTCTTGCTATTCTTCTGGACTTTCGGACCTTCATTATGATCCATATCGCGATCACCAGTGCTATGGCTATACCTGTAACCCACAGGTAGACGGCCAGCTGGTTGTCATCTGTCTTTACCGAGAGCCACAGTTCATTCATCAGCTGATTCCCTTCTTCTGACAGGGCTTTGTATGCCATGCCGTCTGCAAGTACATCATCCGAAGGATATGCGATCTCATTTTCTACTATCTCCTCATCCATAAAGTCCTTGGCTGAAGGAATAGGAGTGGAGTAGCCCAGGTATTCCAGATTCTGTCCGCTGACTTCAGGGTCACACAGGAAGTTGATGAACAGCTCCGCTTCCTCCTTGTGCTGGCAGCTGGTCGGGATACACATGGCATCCACGAACAGGTTGAATCCTTCCGGTGGAGCAAGGAATGCCAGGTCTTCGTTTTCCTCCACCATCAAAAGATAGTCTCCTGCATAGTAAGGCGCGATCCATGCCTCTGCGCGTTCCATCTTGTCAAATATCTGGTCCATGACATAGCTCTGTACCAGATTCTTCTGTTCTTTCAGTTTATCGCGGGCGGCAGAGAGCTCTTCGGGATCTTCGGTATTGATGCTGTAGCCCAGCAGCGCTTCCGCGATGGCAAATGAGTCGCGGCAGTTATCGAACATCAGTATCTTACCGGCATAAGTCGGATTCCACAGGACATCCCATCCGGTCACATCGTCTTCATTAACATAACGTGTATTGTAGATCAGCCCGACATATCCCCAGGTATATGGCACCGAATATTTATTCTCCGGGTCATATGCCATATTCTTGAATGAGTCGTCAATCAGCTCGTAATTCGGGACATTGTCCAGGTTGATCGGAAGCAGCATGTCCTCACGGATCAGCTTCTCTATCATATAGTCTGAAGGGATGATGACATCATAGCTGGCACCGCCTGTCTTCAGCTTGGTATACATGGTCTCGTTGCTGTCGTATGTCAGATAGTTGACCTTGATATCCGGATATGCAGCCTCGAACTCTTTGATGACGTCAATATAGTCATCGGTTCCGTCTGAGATATACTGACCCCAGTTGTAGACTGTCAGGGTAGTGGCAGCGCCATGAACCTCAGCTGCGGGAGCTGAGACCATAATGGCAGCAAGTGCCAGCATACAGCCTAAGAATAAACAGAGAGATGAACGCAGCTTTCTCATGCTTCCACCTCTGCTTTCCTTGTGCCTCTGAATGCGCGCAGACGGTTTCTGGTCTGTACCTTGTCACGGTTCTGAATGATATTCATCACTATCATCAGCACGAGGATCACGATGAACATCAGTGTGAACAGGGCATACAGCTTCGGATGTATGGGCTTCTTGGTGTAGTTGTAGATCTCAACTGGAAGGGTGACGAAGCTAGAGCCTGTTACGAAGTATGAAATAACGAAGTCATCCAGTGACATGGTCAGGCTCATCAGAGCACCCGCCACTATGCCCGGCATGATCTCGTGTATGGTAACCTTGAAGAAAGCCTGTACCGGTGTGCAGCCCAGATCGAGGGCAGCTTCGGTAAGGTTCGGATCCATCTGATGGAGCTTCGGCATGACGTTCAGGATCACATAAGGCAGATTGAAGGTCACATGCGCTACCAGAAGGGTTCCGAATCCCAGTATGGAGTTGATCTTCAGCATGGATCCTGTAAATGCGAAGAGCAGTGCCAGAGATACACCGGTAACGATATCCGGGTTGGTCATGGGGATATTCGTCACACCCATTCCAAACAATCTCATCCTGCCACGCATGTTGAAGATGCCGACGGATGCCATGGTACCCAGGGCAGTTGCCAATATAGTGGAGCTGAGTGCAACTATCACGGAGTTCAGCACCAGGTTCAGCAGGGCACCGTCCTTGAAGAGCTCGCCGTACTGTCTGAACGTGAACTGTTCAAAGACTGCCAGGTCGGTACCTGTATTGAATGACGCGATAGCCAGGATCAGTATTGGTATATACAGGAATATAAATACTATAACAGTTATGACGCGGGAGGCCTTTTTCATGCTGCACCTCCTTCGTCAGTATCATACTTGGTGAAGTGATTGGATATGCCTACGCAGATAAAGATAAGTATCATCAATATCAGCGACATGGCAGCTCCGAGGTTCGGATTGTAGGCGCCTTTGAACTGTGACTCGATGATATCACCCACCATGACAGCTCCGGTAGAGCCCCACTTCTGGGAAATATAGAAGGTGGAAACCGCAGGTACGAATACCATGGTGATGCCGGATGCAACACCCGGAAGAGACAGTGGGAAGATGACCTTGGTCAGGACCTGTGCCTTGTTGCAGCCCAGATCCTCCGCAGCCTCGACCAGCTTGGGACTGATCTTCATGATACTGGTATAGAGGGGCAGTATCATGTATGGCAGGTAGTTGTAGACCATACCAAGTACGACCGCACCGCTGTTTCTGATGAGCGGAAGCGGAGAAAGCCCCAGCGAGGTGATCAGATTGTTGATGATACCGGTATCTTCGAGCATGGCAACCCATACCAGTGTCCTGAGCAGGAAGCTCAGACACATGGGGAGCATGATCAGCATTTCCAGGATGGACTGCGTGCGCGGTTTGGCCTGTGCGATGGTATAAGCTACCGGGTAGCCGATGATCAGGCAGACTGCCGTTGCAGCTACGCTCAGCCAGATCGATCTGAGAAAGATAGGCGCGTAATCCAGGATGCCTGAGAGATTGGCCAGTGTAAAGCCGGAGGCATCATGCGAGGTAAATGTATAATATATGACTATCCCGAGAGGGATCAGTGTAAACAGCAGCATCCAGACCATGTAAGGAACTGCCAGAACCTTGCGTCTCAACGGCTATTCCTCCTCTGTCTCGTCTGCAACCGCTATCTCATCATATTCCTCGGAATATGAACTGTAGTCACCGAACATGCCTGAATACTCACTCTTCGGCATGATATGTATATCGTCAGGATCCAGACGTATGCCTATATATGATCCTTCCGGATGATAGTCCGTAGTCTGGATCAGCCATTTGAATCCCATGAAATCAACGATGGTGTCATAGTGTACGCCCTTGAATGTAACTGATGTTACCGTGCCGCACAGGTGGCCTGAGTCAGCCGGAACGATATCTATATCCTCAGGACGGATAACAACGTCAACGTCTTCATTTGGCGCAAATCCCTTGTCCACACAGACAAACTCTCTGCCGAACATCTTTACACGGAAGTCTTCCAGCATGACACCGTCAATGATATTGGACTCGCCGATGAAGTCTGCAACGAAGGCGTTGGCAGGCTCGTTGTAGATGCTCTCGGGAGTGCCTATCTGCTGGATCTTGCCGCCGTCCATGACGACCACGGTATCGGACATGGACAGAGCCTCTTCCTGATCGTGGGTAACATAGACGAATGTGATGCCGACCTCCTGCTGGATACGCTTCAGCTCATTCTGCATGTCTTTGCGCAGACGCAGATCCAGGGCACCTAAAGGTTCGTCCAGGAGCAGGACCTTGGGACGGTTGATCAGCGCGCGGGCTATGGCAACACGCTGCTGCTGTCCGCCGGAAAGAGATGTGATCTTGCGGTTTTCGAAGCCTTTCAGAGATACGCTGTCCAGCATTTCCGTAACGCGTTTGTCGATCTCTGCCTCGGGAAGCCTGGCTATCTTCAGCCCGAAAGCGATATTGTCATACACGTCCAGATGCGGGAACAGGGCATAGTTCTGGAATACGGTATTGATCTGCCTTTTGTATGCGGGAACGGAACTGATGTCTTCTCCGGCGAAAAGAACATCTCCGCTTGTAGGCGTCTGAAAGCCTGCAATGATACGGAGAGTAGTGGTTTTTCCACAGCCGGAGGGACCCAGGAGAGTCACAAACTGTTTGTCTTCAATGTCAAGATTGATGGAATCGAGAACTCTGGTGGAGCCGAACTCCATGACCAGGTTCTTAAGGGATATTAAAGCACACAACTACACACTGGCAAGTTTCTGAAGTGCTCCGGAAGGGATGATCATGTCGAAATGTTCACCCATAAAAGCACCCCTGGCAAAACCCGTAGGTTCCTTGCTGCCATATTCTAACGCTAGGTTACATATATGTCCGAATGTATGCACGGACCGGGTTGAATTGACAAGCATCAGATAATACCTGTCATTGTCAGGCGACTTGTACAGGGTGCTCTCACCCTTGAAAGATGCGCCTGCCTTATGGGCAAAATCAATGACTGCATCAAGGTCTGCGAAAGAGAAGGTCATCTCGCGCGGGGCAGAAGAGGACCTGGCAGGAGCCGGAGGTGCAGGTCTGGAAGGAGTCTTGCTGTACGCAGGTGTTCCTGCGACTCCATCCTCAAGGAAATGATCGTCAGAGAGGCTGTCTATCAGTTCATCGAGCTCAGCACTGTCAGCCGTCTCCGGATCGTCATCTGAAAACATCAGATCCGCAACACTGGACAGCCCTGAAAATCCCTGATCCAGATCGTCAGGCTCATCAACCTTGGTTATCATCAGGACTATGCAGTCCATGGAAACCGGGATGGCCTCGATCATAAGAGCGTCACTGGCCTCAAAACCGAACTCATTGAAAGCCTGGTCCATCATATCCTGGAACAGGTCTTTAGTCTTCTCTGTGCCATAGGCCAGCTCACTCAGTTTGATCTGGTGAAATGCCAGGTCTGAGCGGGTCAGAGTACACTTTATCTGGTTTTCATTGATGAGTTCTATTTTCATAGGAAAAGAATACTTTAAAATGCTTGAAAAATCAATAAAAAAATAATATAATATCTGCACGCTGAGAGCGGGTCTATTTGTATATTTTTAAGCAGACCTGTTCAGGCATTCTTATGGATCTGATTCATGATCCGTTTCCCATTTTTTAGGCCCGTTTGAGGCGAAGCCATGCCCGGGGTATACGGAATATTATCACTTTTTTTCACCCCTTTGGCCCTGGGTAAATCTATCTACAAGGAAAGGAGGAGTATGACAAGAGAACAGAAGGTCAGTTACATCGAGTATCTCAAAATGAAGGCAGATCTGAGTTCGGCATATGAGCAGGGCACTATGCTGCTTCTGGACGGGATGAGGGTCTTACCGGCAGATATTGCAGGCGCCTGCGTTTTCCGCGAGGAGAACATTTATATGAAGGCTGTATCGGATGATATGCTGAAGTTTGAGCACATGAACTGACAAAAAAACGGCCATAATAACCTCTCCGGTGCTTCATTTTTACGCTTCGGAAGAGAATCTCTGACCATATTAATTGCTTAACTGAAACGAAAGTGATATAATACCTTGTCACTTTATGAATTTATGAGAGGTTATTATGGCATCAGGAAACAGACGCAGACGACAAAGATCACGCGTAAAGCCATGGTTGATCATATTTGCGATACTGATCATTCTGGCTGCTGTGGTTGTGGGTATCGTTATGATCAGCAAGGTAGCTCCATCCAATGAGGTTACTGATCTGGAATATTATTACAACCTCAAGATAAACGCTCTGGAAAACAGAGATGCTGCCGCACCGGATGAACTGGCAATAGTCCTGGAAGATCAGATCCTTTCACAGAGAGCTTTCAGAACTGAAAATGCAGTCTATATAAGTCACAGTATTGTACAGGGATCTATCGACGAGAGGTTCTACTATGACAGCAACGAGGGACTTCTGATAGTAACTAATGCCGAGCAGACAGTTACCGCTGCAAAGGACAACAATTACTACGATATAGACGGCACACAGGTCAGCCTGGATCATCCGGTATTTACAGACAGAAAGGGAGAGATATTTATTTCTCTGGATTTTGTTGATACATTCAGCAATGCGACTTACGAAGTATTTGAAAACCCTTCCAGAGTAGTCATCAACTACAAGACCGGCGAGAAGACATTCTGCGACGTGATAAAGAAGACTCAGGTACGTGTTCTGGGCGGTCCCAAGTCAGAGGTCGTGGGAACAGTTGAGAAGGATTCCAAACTGCTGGTACTGGACGACCTGGAAGACTGGCTGAAGGTAGTCAGCCCCGAAGGATGGCTCGGATATGTATCTGTCTCCGCAGTCTCCGATAAGTATAAAGAGGAAGTCGGA
>JAZUNG010000212.1:0-2123 GCA_045604025.1 Lachnospiraceae bacterium
CCTGTGATCCATCCATGGGAACTCATACCTTCAGATGAAGCATATTCCGCCGTCCCTGTTTTTACTGCAGCCGCAGCTTCATTTCCGTCCTCCTGAGCGCTGACGCTCTCGACCAATCCCAACATTGCACCTGTACCGTACACTGATGTACTCTCCATCATCTGCCTGATGACCGATGCAGTTTCCTCAGACATCGCCTGTTTCTGCTCCTGTTTCTCGCCCATCAGTATATGGACGCCTTTGTCCACACCGTCATTTGCCACTATATTAGTCATGGCTGCTATCTGTATCGGCGTCACGAGAGTCTCTCCCTGTCCAATGCTTAGATTACCTATAGCATTTCCCGATCTTTCAGCTTCCGTCATAAGATGGCCTGTCGATTCATGGGGATATCCATCGAGTACTTCTTTTCCCAGACCCATCTTTTCTGCCATCTCGATGATCTTATCTGCACCTATATCCTGTCCCAGCTGAACGAAGTAGCTGTTGCACGACTTAGCCATCGCATCTTCGAAATTTATGGCTCCATGACCTGTGTCCCCACCTGTATCGCACTTTATTGTAAGACCGTCCAGCAACGCATGACCGCTGCAGTGATACGTCCTGTCCATATCCACACCATTCTCCAGCGCAGCCGCTGCAGTAACTATCTTGAATACTGATCCGGGCGGATATTCTCCCTGAGTCACTTTGTTGATCAGCACGTCCCCCGACATGTCCTCTGACATATCTTCGTCCGTGTATTCATCCTGCCACGACTCCCTATTTATTATCTCATCCACATTATCGGGATCGAACCCCGGAGTGCAAGCCATAGCAGCAACGCCTCCCGTCTTTGATTCCAGCACGACTACGGCACAGTCTTTTTCCATCTCCCCGATTATATCTTCCACCTCTATCTGAAGAGCTTTATCTAAAGTTGTCCTTATCCCTTCGGCAACGTAAGAATCCCTGCCGGCCTCTGAAGCAATAATAAGACCCCTGCCTGTCAGGATATTGCCCTTTACATCGGCAGCGGCGTATACTCTCCTGTTAAAACCGTAAAGCTGATCATCATACATCAGTTCAAGCCCTGCTGCACCTTTGAGATCACCCTTGTTGACATAACCAATATAGTGAGCTGCATGCTGCCTGTCGCCATATCGGGCAGATGCCTGCAGGATATATGCATTGTTTTCTTTTATCAACCTGCCTCCTGCAGATTTATCGTATCTCTTGGAAGAATAGACCTGATACCCTTCGTTGTCACTGCTTACGACCTCTGCACCTACTTGCTGCAGCAGCATTTCAGCATCTTCGGTGAAATCGCTGTCCTTGATGATATAGATATAATGCTTCTCATCAGCAACCAAAGGCTCTCCGTTTCGATCATAAATGATGCCTCTCGTGTTACTGCCTTCAAGGGCTATCAACGACTGAGCTCTGGTCGCGGCAGAAAGTTCCTCATGACCCACAACTTGGATGTATGCCAGACGGAGGGTCAAAGCCAGCATCACTATTCCAATGAAAATCCCAATTATCTTTAATCTAGCCATTTTACTCCTAACTCTTAGCTCGCGGTAAAATTGCCACGGAGCATAGCTCCTGCAATTTTCGCGTTTGATCTGCGCGCCAAATCATAGATTTGGGCAGATCATAAAAAATACTCCTTCGCATGGTATTTTCCCCATGCAAAGGAGCACTTATTCTCTCGTATATATTTTCTTTTTTATTTCAGGCTATGCATGAAAAGTCCGCTACCCAGTTTTGGTTCGAACCATGTGGATTTTGGCGGCATGACCATATCGTTATCCGCTACTTCCAGAAGGTCATCCACATCTACAGGATATACTGCGAATGCGACCTTCATGTCGTTTTCGACTCTTCTCACCAGCTCCTCAAGCCCTCTGATGCCTCCAACGAAATCGATCCTCTTATCTGTTCTCGGATCCTCGATGCCGAGCACAGGACCGAGCAGACTATTCTGAAGCACTGCTACGTCCAGCGAATCGATCACATGATCAGGAATGATCTCTTCGGAAGCAGTAAGCTTGTACCATCTTCCTTTAAGATACATCGAGAAAATGCCCTTTCCTTCAGGATAATACGGAGCCTCGCCCATATCGCATGCCGCGAAGCCGGAG
>JAZUNG010000213.1:0-13588 GCA_045604025.1 Lachnospiraceae bacterium
GGGTTCAGCTATCTCTACTCTCAGCCTGTCAGATCTAAGTGTGATCATCTTTCGTCCTCCTTTAATATTTCCCAAAACATAAGACGGACATCAGCAATGCTCCTGATGTCCGTCCCGCTTCAATTTCAGATCGTTTAACATTATTTGTTAAAGAGTTCTTTAACGCTGTCTGTGATCTCCGCCTCCAGCTTGTCAGATTCAGCTTCAAACTCCTCTGCAGCTTCATCGATCGCATCTGCAGCACTGTCTGCGACATCATCGATCATATCTTCGGCATCTTCAGCGCCTTCACTGACTATCTTGTCCAGATCCACGTCATCGATGACTTCCTGCATGCTCTCCTTGAAGTCACGAGCTGCATCTTCTGCTGCCTCTGCCGCATCTGCGAATACTCCCTCGGCATCCTTTTCCTTGCCCTGAAGGAGCTCTTTGATGTCACCCAGACTGTCCCTGGCATTCTGTATGGTCTCACTGTCCATGATCTTCTGGGCGGTGTCCTTTACCTTCTGTACGGTCTCGCTTTCGGAAACCTTCTGGGCAGTTTCTTTGGCTGCATCTCTGATCTTCTGGGCGGTCTCACTGTCCAGAGCCTTCTGAGCAGTCTCTTTCACCTTCTGAACAGCATCACTTTCCTTAACCTTCTTGGCAGTCTCCTGAATGCTGTCTCCAGCCTTCTGAGCTGTATCCTTTATCATCTGACCTGTCTGGCTGTCTGCAAATGTCTTGGCAGCTTCACTGATATCAGAACCAGCCTGTTTCAGGGCTGCATTGGTTTTCTGTCCGGTCTCAGACGCATCAAATCTGCGCTTTAATTCTACAAGCTTGGCATATGCTGCTAGAGGACTTACGATCAGTTCCGCAGCAACATCAAGTAAACCATTCTTTATTTTTTTATCCATATCTGTCACCTGTCTTTCTTAATTAAAAAAACTGTCAGGTTAATTTTAATCCAAGATCATGATGTGGTCAATATAAACGGTCTGGTTTATTTTGAATAATCGTAGAAGCCCTTTCCGGTCTTTCTTCCAAGGAGTTTTCCCCTTACCATCTTACGGAGCAGAGGATGTGCGCGGTACTTGGGATCGCCTGTCTCCTGGAACAGTACGTCCATGATAGCCAGTACTACATCCAGTCCGATCAGATCTCCCAGAGCCAGAGGTCCCATAGGATGGCTTGCGCCCAGCTTCATGGCTGTGTCGATGCCCTCAACAGATGCGATACCGTCAGCATAGATGCCGATAGCTTCATTAACCATGGGAACCAGTATCCTGTTAACAACGAATCCGGGTGCTTCTGCAACCTCTACAGGCTCCTTGCCCAGGGAGGCTGCAATATCCTTGATCTTCTGCACCATCTCAGCAGGAGTGTTGATACCTGCGATAACTTCAACCAGCTTGAGTACAGGTGCGGGATTGAAGAAATGCATTCCGATCACCGGTCTGTCCAGACCTGCGCCTATCTCTGTGATAGACAGTGATGATGTGTTTGATGCGAACAGACACTCCGGCTTGCAGATCTGTGAAAGAGCTCCGAAGGTCTCCTTTTTTACTTCCATGCTCTCAAATGCTGCTTCAACGATCAGGTCACAGTCAGAGCAGATCTCTTTTGTTCCTGTTGAGATGTTGTTCAGGATCCTGTCTGCATCAGCCTGCTCCATCTTGCCCTTGCCTACGAGCTTGGTAAGTTCCTTTTCGATCTTGGCCTTGCCGTTTGCAGCGAATTCCTCGTTAATATCACAGAGCTTAACTGTATATCCTTCTGTACGTGCAAAAACCTGTGCAATTCCAGAACCCATTGTTCCGGCTCCGATTACTCCAACTATCATATTCTAATCTCCTTTATCTGATATATCAGCGTTCCAAAAAAACGCTTATTCTCTGTTCTCAGCGATTATTATACCGCTCTACCTTTCTTTTCTCAAGGAACGCCTTCATGCCTTCCTTCTGGTCTTCTGTCGCGAAGCATGACGCAAACAGCTCTTCTTCGATCTTCACTGCAGATGCGATATCAGTCTGAATGCCTCTGTTCATGGCTTCCTTGCATGCCCTGACTGCAACCGGTGCATTTCTGGCTATCTTCTCTGCCAGTTTCATGGCAGCACCCATCAGTTCTTCCTGAGGATATACTGCATTTACCAGTCCGATCTCAAGCGCACGGTCAGCCTTGATATTTACCGCAGCAAATATGAGTTCCTTTGCAATGCCCACATTCACTATTCTCTGAAGACGCTGTGTTCCGCCATAACCCGGAGTAATGCCCAGTCCGGTCTCAGGCTGTCCGAATACGGCATTTTCAGATGCAATACGGATATCGCAGCTCATAGCCAGCTCATTTCCTCCGCCCAGGCAGAAACCATTTACGGCAGCGATCACTGGCACAGGGAAGTTCTCGATCTTCAGGAACAGGTCATTTCCCTTTACGCCGTAGGCTCTTCCTTCTTCCGGAGTCATGGTCGACATCTCACCTATGTCTGCTCCGGCCACAAATGACTTGGGACCGGCACCTGTAATGATCAACGCTCTTACACTATCTGTATCAACAGCATCTATTACCGCCTCCAGATCGTCCAGTACTGCACTGTTCAGTGCATTTAAAGCTTCAGGGCGATTGATGGTAATGATACCAACATCGCCCTGTGTCTCATAATTTACATATCCCATATTATTTTCCTCCCAGTATATCTTGAGTCTAAGATAATTATACATATTTTTCCAATGTGCGCCAGAAGGAAAATGAGATTAACTCTATTTATTTAAAGTGTTCTTCAGGATGAGAAAAGTATTAGTTGAATTTCTTTGTCATCCAGTCTGCCAGTTTGTCATAAACCGCATTCTCTGTATCACCGTAAGGTCCATGTACAGCCTCTCCTGCTTTGTCAGGGAAGAAGTTATGAGAAGCGCCTCTTACGAATGCGATCTCCTTGTCTTCCATCGGAGCACGGTCATAGATCATTTCTGATGCAAGATACTCATACCCGCCTGTCATTCCCAGGAACAGTGATGGTACAGAGATATGCGCAATGTTTCCGATAGGAGATGCATAGCTGCTTTCCCAGTCCACTCCTACGATCTCATCCTCTTTGATCTCAAAATCTTCAGTAGCCCTGATAGCCTGAGAGCTCAGGAATGCTCTGACAGTACTGCAGTTTCCTGCTCTGTTAAGATAAGGAGTATTATTTGAATCAAATTCCGGAACCCTGAGAGATCTGATCTGCTCATGTGTAACAGTTCCATCGCCATGGATCAGGGTGTGCTCAGCCTTGGTATGTGCCAGCAGATGTACATCCTGGTTGATCAGTCTGTTGTTGGGCTTGATCTGTGAAGCGCCTGCCATATCCAGTGGTTCATCATCCAGGAAGTTACCTTCGCCTCTGGCAATCTTCTCCAGTCGGTCCATAGCATAGTCAATGATCCTGTTGTTGCGTTCAGCCTGGGCTTTGTTGTATTTCCTGACAAACTCTCTGCCATAGTCTGCACCGTTCTTATCATAACCGATCTCGGGGTTAAATGCGTTGAACTCAGGATTCAGCTTTACACCATTTCCTTCTTCAATGATAGCGGGATCAAGGCTGAGCATGGTCATGACAGCGTTTCCATAGTTCGCATCCAGCAGCATCATGCCATCAGCAGGGATCAGTTGGTCCTTAACCTGGCATTTATATACCATCTTGTCTGTCTGGAAGATCTCTACTCCCTTTTCAGCGATTGCCTGATAAGCAGTCATCAGAGTAGCTCCGCCAGAATGGCCCATCAGGATGATCTTCTCAACATCATCTCTGCTCTTGAGATATCTGATGGCTCTTCCCAGATGCTCCAGTTTGCCATCTATGCTGCCTCCTTGCCATGCCTCCAGTGCAAGTGCCTGGAATCCTCTTCTGGCCAGTTCAGGACCGATGTTCATGCTCATATAGTTACCGTCGCAATGCATGATGACAACCGCGATCTTTGACAGATCGATCGGCTCAACAGGAGCATAATACATGGCATGTCTTCCAAATCCCATAACGCAGAATGTCTCTGTGATACCGGGATATACACATTCCTTTGCTACTCCGTCTCTTCCAAATCTTATGATCATATTGTTCCTCCATTATGTATATTGTACTGTCACATATACGATAATTCATGCATATGCAACCTCTGTTTTATCATGTTTTATTATTATACAAAATGAAGTCTGTAACAAGTAACAATTTAGAATCCAAGCCTGCCCTGCTATTCGTTTTTTTAAACTGCTATCAGGTCATTGCTGAAATAGAATAACGATGTCCTGTATTTCAGGTCATTCACTGACCATTCTGATCGCAATCCTCTCCTCGGGATCATCTATACCATTGTCACTTAATGCCTTGCTGCAGCCCTCGACCAGATCGAATCTGACATCCCAGTAATCGGGGTTGTTGCACCAGACACGGACAGTGAACAGATATGTATCATCATCCACATCTGTCATACGCGCGAAAGGAGCCGGGTCAGCAAGAACGCCCGGGGTCTGGGAAGCTGCTTCCAAGAGAACCTTCTTTACAAATTCCGCATCGATATCGTTGGTGATCTTGAAATCCTGATCGACACGTCTGACCTTCAGATAGGAGTAGTTTGTAACATTGCTGTTCATCAGATCTCCATTGGGAACGAAGATCATCTTGTTGTCCAGTGTGACCATCCGGGTGTAAAAGATATTTATGTCCTCGACCGTGCCTTCAGCGTCGCTGGCATATACATAGTCGCCCACCTTGAACGGTTTGAACAGCAGGATCATTATGCCTCCGGCCAGGTTGCTGAGCGCACCCTGCAGAGCCAGGCCTACAGCCACGCCGCATGAAGCCAGGATAGTGACTACACTGGTCATCGGAACGCCCAGGATATTGACTACTGTCAGGATCAGGATGATGTAAAGCAGCGCTTTGATGATCTTCTGGATCACCTTCTTGGCAGTCTCATCCATTTTGCCTTTTTCAAGCGCTTTTGCTATGCCCTTGCAGATCAGTCTGACCACGATCAGACCTACTATCAGAACTACGATAGCCAACAATATCTTGCCGCCATAAGTTGCCAGTAATTCCTTGGCTTTTGTAATGAACTCTTTCATGATATCTCCTTTCTTTTATGAAAAAGCCCCTGGATCAACCAGAGGCTTTTCAATTATTAAACTTGTTCAGCTGTTATGCCATAAATGCTGCTGTCTCTTCTTCTGAATACTCCTCAAAAGCACCTGCAGCAACCTTTTTGATCTTCAGATTGCCGACTCTGTACTTCTTGATCAGAGTGACCTTTGCGCCAACAGCCTCAACGATATTGTCGATAAGCGGCTTTTTGCACGGCTGCAGTTTGATCACGAATGCATTGGACTCTGTCCAGCTGATATAGCAGGGCTCATTTACGCCTTCGATGCCCGCTCTGATCTTCTGGATGATCTTGTAATCCAGTTTACTGTCAGTATCAACGTGGAATTCCATTTCTGCAGCTGCGGCTTTCTGGGCTATAGTCTCAACGCATGCAGCGTCGTCGGTATAGATGACCAGCCCTAACGCATCCTTATCCAGTGTGCTGGCAGGATACAGCTTTACGCCGTCCAGCTCAGCTTCAGCAGCCTCTGCTCCCTGTGGTTTATTATATGCATATAATTTCATATTCTTACCAACCTTTCTGCTTACTCAGCCGCCTTCTCGTAGTTCTCAGCCTGCCACTCACGTCCGAATCTGGCCTTGAACTCCTTCATATGCTGGATAGACTCTTCCAGAGACGCATGCTTGACTTCAAATCCTTCAGCGGGCTTGTTCTTGAAGCTGTACTGAGGAACATTCTCAGGGATATCCCAGCTTCTGGAATCTGCAAATGCTGTAGGTCTGTCACCAACATAGTTCGGATCGTCATAATCTGCTTCAGGTACCACATCATACAGGTCAGAGAAGTCGAGCTTGTTGACCTTGGTGTTCTCTGTAGGGATAGCATCGTTCTCACCCAGAGGATAGATCTTGCAGAGCATGGTCTTGGTAGGTGCTCCGCCGTATCCTGTTTCGGGATGGTTGAATCCTGTAGGGATCAGCTGGTTTACATTGATATCCCAGATACCATACAGGTTCGGTGCCTTGCCTTCAGTTTCAGGAAGCCACCATGCATGAGGTGCCATAACGATCTTCTCATGTACGACCGGAGTCAGTCTGACTTTACGTTTAACCTTGCCTCGAACGCCTTCGATCCATACCCACTGACCTTCGCCTACGCCGAGTTTCTCAGCAGTCTTGGGATTGATCTCAACGATAGGCTCCTGCTCAAACTGACGCAGCCAGGGGATCTGCCTGTGCTCTGAATGGAACATCGTAGGCATACGACGGCCGGTGATCAGGATCAGAGGATACTCTTCGTAGATCTCAGGAGTAGCTATAGGGCTCTCGATAGGCTCCTCATGATGAGGAAGCGGATCTGCGCCATACTGCTCAAGCAGTGTTGAATGCAGCTCAACCTTGCCGGTAGGTGTATTGAATCCGGGCTTTCCGTCTGCACGAAGCAGGCCCTTCTCATGACGATAGTAGCCTGAGCATCCGGACTCATGATCCTTCGGAGCAAGTGCCCAGGGGCTTTCAGCCAGCTCGTCAAATGTCTTTCCGCATACGGAGATACGGTCTGTGAACAGGTCACGCAGTGTAGGCCATGGAACAGCCTGAGGATTGAGTCTTTTGGCCAGTTCGAATGCAACATCCCAGTGACCGCGGCACTCTGCAACCTGAATCTGCTTGTGGATGGCATTCAGAGGAACGCCTGTGGTAAATACGGAATCCTTCTCTGCGAATGTTGTTCCGGGCAGTACCAGATCGGCGATAGCCTGGCAGGTAGGTGTCATATATGTATCTGCAACTACATTGAAGTCCAGCTTCTTGACAGCCTCATAATAACGACGGGGATCCTGAGCAGTACAAGCCATGAAGTTATTGGTGTACAGATACAGACCGCGGATAGGATAAGGCTTCTGGGTCTCCATCTGACGGAGAACGTCATCAGAGATAGCCCATGAACGGAAGTTCTTTACCAGAGGGTACTCATGGCATCCGATACGCTTCTTGTTCATATTGTCTACGAACTCCTGTCCATAGAGCTGAACTGTCTCCCATGTTGAGTAAGGATAAATGGTTACCTTGTAAGGAGGACGTGCGATGATCTCGCCTCCCGGAACATCCAGATTGCCGGTGATAGCCCACAGGCAGTTCAGGGCCTGAATGGTTCCGATAGAGTTTGCGTTGGAGTCAAGCGGCTGTCCCCAACGGATAGAAGCGGGCTTTGCCTTGGCATACATACGGGCTGCTTCCACGATATCCTGTGCAGGAACCCATGTGATCTCGGAAACCTTCTCAGGTGTATACTCCTGTACACGTTCCTTCAGCTCGTCAAATCCATATGTCCACTTTTCTACAAAGTCATGATCATAAAGATCTTCATTGATGATAACGTTCATCATACCCAGTGCCATGGCTGCGTCTGTTCCAGGACGGAGCTGGAGCCATTTCTCAGCACGTGTTGACATCCATGTCTGACGGGGATCGATAACGATGATCTTGGTTCCCCTCTTCATCAGGTCGATGACCCAATGGCTGGAATAATAGTGGTCAGCACACTGGCTGCCTCTGGTTCCTCTTCCCCAGATAATCATCAGCTCGGGAACTACGAACTCAGGGTCGTTGTATCTTTCAGGTGAGCACTGAGCGGCATCCTCGAACTGGATATCGCCGGCAACCATGCTCATTGCTGCCAGTCTGGGGGTAAAGCATGCGATACCTGACAGGCCGAACAGTGTCCAGTTAGGGCTGCCATATGCATATGCCAGGAAGATCAGTGAGCCGCCGGCATCACGTCCGGTACCCTGTCCGAATACCATGGCTTCAGCGCCATATTCGTCTCTGATCTTCTTGAACTTGTATTCAACTTCATCAAGTGCCTCATCCCAGCTGATACGGGCCCATTTGCCCTCACCTCTGGCACCCATACGTCTTAAGGGGTACTGCAGACGATTGGGATGATAAGCATACTGTGTAAGAGCAAGTGCCCTCGGGCACAGACGACCCTGAAGGAAAGGATGAGACTCATCACCTTCAACCTTAAGGAGCTTGCCGTCTTTTATAAACAGTTCAACGCCGCAGCCGCCGTGGCATCCGGGGCCACCTGACCAGGCGCCGGTCTGAACGATCTTTGTACCGTCATCTAAATATTTTGTACTCATATTTTACCTCTTCTAATTGTTCTTCTGATGTTTCTGCAATTGATGATCACTTAAGGAATATCATGGGTTTCTTAGATACATTCTTGGCCTCTTCGATCAGCTCCTCAGCTGTTCCGAATGTGATGCACTGTGCGAGGCAGTGCTTTGCACATGAAGGACGCTGTCCGTCAGCCACTCTCTTCAGACAAAGATTGCAAAGATCCGTTACATAAGGAACATAGTCTATCATCAGTCTGTCCCTCTCCTGCAGAACGTGCTCGGTGATCTTAATACCGAACTGACCGGCATCCAGGTGATTCTCCTGCTCACATGCAACCTCGCATGAGTGGCAGCCGGTACAGTAATGCACGTCTATCAATAAACCGTACTTTTTCATGCCATTTACCCTCTCTTAAAAGTGTATTTTTATTTCCACCGCATAAAAAACACGCCCTGACCTGTCTCGTTTTGTCAGTAGCACATTATTATGCACCATATTAAATTATATATCTTTTGGGAAGTATATTGTAGGGTGACAATTTTTATATAGGGGTGGTTCTTTTTGTTACAGTCTGAAAATGATACCACACGCCGCAGCAAATGCGATAAAGCATATCGGATGGAGGTTTTTCAGCGGTTTGATCCTCATGAGCACAAAGATCACGACGAACAGAATGAACAGCTTCCAGTTGAAATGTGTAAAGTGCTCTCCCAGATGGGCAAGTACACTGAATGAAAGCTTCTCCACGTCAAAGAACACTGCCAGTATAACTCCTACAGCAGCCGAAGTGATCAGAGCGGTCGATGCGGGACGCAACACATAAAATGCCCCGGTAATGAATCTGTTGTTCCTGAATCTGTCCAGTATCCTGGCTATGATCAGTATGACTATGACAGACGGAAGAGCCAGTGACAGTGTGGCCAGTATACCGTTGCCAATGGCACCCCATATTCCCGCCAGGCTCTTACCAATATTGAAGCCCGCATAAGTGGCCATATTGATGCCTATGGCACCCGGAGTCGACTCGGCTATAGCCAGCATGTTCAGGATATCATGATGAGAGAACCATCCATACAGATCGCTCATCTCATACAGGAACGGAATGGTAGCCAGTCCGCCGCCCACTGCGAAAAGTCCTGTCTTAAAGAAACTCCAGCACATGATAAGGATGGTCATGTTCTTTTATACCCCCTTATCAGAGTGATGATCACGCTGAGAGCGATCACGCCCAGAACGATATATACAGTCCGGACAGATGTAAAGACAGACACGATCAGTACACAGGCAAAGACAATGATAGTCAGAACGTCGATCAGTGACTTCTTCATGAAACCTATCACCGCATTGATAATAAGAACACAGACAGCCACGCGGATACCGGCGAATGCATGCCTGACATATTCGTTGTCATAGAAGTTGGTCAGAACGGCAGCAATAATCGTAATGATAATGATAGACGGTGTGATGACTCCGAGCGTAGCCACAATTCCGCCCAGCACACCTTTTCTCTTATAGCCTACAAATGTTGAGATATTTACAGCGATGATACCCGGTGTGATCTGTGAAACGGCAATATAGTCCATGAGTTCCTCATCGTCTATCCATTTCTTTTTCTCACCGAGCTCTTTCTTTATGATGGAGACCATGGCATAACCGCCGCCAAAGGTGGTCAGACCTATCAGAAACATGGTCCAGTATATTTCAAGATACTCTTTCAGACTTTTCATTTATTCAGATTCTGCCTTACGACTTCCCATGCCAGAATTCCTGCAGCAACCGAGGCGTTCAGGGAGTCAATCTCCCCTCTCATGGGGATCGACGCGATAAAGTCGCATTTGTCTCTGACAGATCTGCTGACTCCGCTGCCTTCATTGCCTATGACCAGGCCAATAGCTCCGCGCAGATCCAGATCATACATACATGTTCCGTCCATGTCAGCACATGCGAACCAGATACCCTTCTCCTTGAGGTACTCTATAGTCTGTCCGATATTGGTCACTTTGGCTATCAGCGTATGATAGACCGCTCCTGCAGAAGCTTTTGCCACAGTTGCATTTACAGTCGCGCTCCTGTGTCTGGGGATGATCACTCCATGAGCTCCCGCCAGATGGGCAGTCCTGATGATGGCACCCAGATTGTGGGGATCTTCTATGCCATCCAGCACAAATACAAATGGTGCCTCTCCGCGTTCCTGTGCCCTGGCCAGTATATCATCAACCTCAACATACTCTACGGCAGACAGGTTCAGTATAACCCCCTGATGGCGTCCCCCATCACTCATGGAATCCAGTTTGTCCTTCGGTACGAATACAGTCAGTACGCCCTGTTTCCTGGCCATTCCGACTATGGTATTTACAGGACCGTCCTTCAGCCCCTCCTGAACATACAGTTTATCTATCTTTTCACCGGCCTTCAGCGCTTCCTGTACGGGATTGCGGCCCATGACCATCAATTCATTCATGATCAGAATTCTCCGATTCTTCGAATTTTTCTATCCCCAGGGTTATCAGCTCCCTGGCTCTGTCTATCTGCCCGCTTAAGAAAAGAGAACCGCACAGCGCCTCGAGACCTGTTGCTCTCCTGTACTCACTGATGGTACAGCTGCGCGGTGCGGACACGGATTTGGCATTTCGTCCTCTTTTATATATCTGAAGCTCTTCTTCAGTAAAGCATTCTGCCAGCAACTGGGCGATCTGCGCCTGAGTGCGTGCATTTGAGAAATGCTTTGTATACTTATTGACACTGTTCACATTACCGTTATGAAGCATTACTGCTCTTTCCCTGAGGATCAGCTCATAGAAAGAATCCCCGACAAAAGCCAGAGTCAAGCTGGATACATCAAGCGGATCTATATGTGAATTTATTTCCTGTGCCACTTAACTCCCTCTCTGGTATCTTCCAGAACAATACCCATATCCAGGAGCTGTGCCCTGATGGCATCTGCAGCAGCGAAATCCTTTGCCTTTCTGGCAGCCTGTCTCTGTGCGATCAGATCTTCGATCTCACTGTCCAGCGCTTCTTCTTTTCTCTCCAGGATGATACCGAGCACATCGCACAGTTGTCCCAGGCGTTCTCTTGCCAGCTTCACGAGTGCGATCGAAGACGAATCATCCACAGTACTGTTGACCGTTCTGACCAGCTCGAATACTGCGGAAATGGCATCCGCGGTATTGCAGTCATCATCCATGGCTTCTTCAAATTTGTTAATATACTCTCTTCCGAAATCCTGATCTTCATCCGGAAGGAAATCCTCAGACCTGGATCCCGTATTCTTCAGGATAAAATCCAGATTGGAAGCCGCATTTATTATCCTGTCCAGACCGGCCTTGGCTGCTTCCATCAGTTCATCAGAGAAGTTTAACGGGCTTCTGTAATGAGCGCTGAGCATGAAGAACCTGAGTACCTGCAGATCATAATGCTGACTGATATCCCTGACAGTGAAGAAATTGCCTTTGGATTTGCTCATCTTCTCACCGTCGATGTTCAGGAATGCATTATGCATCCAGTATTTGCTGAACTGGACACCATTGGCCGCCTCTGACTGTGCGATCTCATTTTCATGATGAGGGAATATCAGATCCACGCCGCCCGCATGGATATCGATCTCATCGCCCAGATATTTCTTGGCCATAACTGAGCACTCAATATGCCAGCCAGGTCTTCCCTCGCACCATGGACTCTCCCAGAACGGTTCTCCTTCTTTCTTCGGTTTCCACAGAACGAAATCAAAAGGATCCTCCTTGGTATCTTCTCCCGAAACCTTGATAGCTTCCTTTTCCTTCCTGTGTCCGCTTTCCAGATCATCCAGGTTCTTGTGGGACAGCTTGCCGTAGTCAGAGAAACTCCTGACACGGAAATACACTGTGCCATCATCTGCCTTGTAGGCAAATCCCTTGTCGATCAGCGTCTGGATCATATCGATCATGCCATCGATCTCTTTGGTTGCCAGAGGATGTGTGGTGGCAGGCTTGATATTCATGCCCTGCATGTCCTTTTTGCACTCCTCGATATAACGCTCAGATATCTCCTCAGAGGTCACGCCCTCTTCATTGGCCTTTCTGATGATCTTGTCATCGACGTCGGTAAAATTGGATACGTAATTGACATCGTATCCTTTGTATTCCAGATAACGTCTGAATGTATCAAAAACTATCATTGGTCTGGCATTTCCGATATGGATCAGATTGTATACGGTGGGACCGCATACATACATACGGATCTTGCCTTCCTCTATAGGGACCAGTTCTTCTTTTCTTGCTGTTAATGTATTGTAAACCTTCACTTCTGTTCTCCCTGGATCTTTTCAATCTCTTCGATCCTTCTGTACAGATTCTCATATTCGATCTGGAGTCTCTCCAGCTCATTCTTAACCGGGTCAGGAAGATGTACCTGATCGAGTTCTTTTCTGGGTACATCCACACTGCTGCTCTTTACAACTCTTCCGGGAATACCCACAACCGTGGAATTGGGTGGAACCTCCTGCAGAACCACCGATCCGGCACCTATCTTGGAATTCGCGCCTATGGTAAATGACCCAAGGATCTTGGCCCCCACACTGACCATGACGTTATCTTCGAGGGTAGGATGTCTCTTGCCCTTCTCCTTACCGGTACCACCCAGTGTAACACCCTGATACAATGTGACATTATCTCCTATCACCGTGGTCTCTCCGATAACGACTCCATGTCCATGATCGATGAACAGACCCTTTCCTATCATTGCCCCGGGATGTATCTCTATGCCTGTTTTTCTGGCAGCACGCTGTGAGATCCTCCTGGCTCTGTAGAATTTACCTTTTTCATAAAGAGCGTGAGCCTTGCGGTACTTGTAGATAGCCCAGAAACTGGGGTACAGCAAAACTTCCCGTCGATCTTTGATTGCCGGGTCCCGTTCCATGATCACTTCTGCTTCTTCTTTAAAATACTTAAAAAAACCCATGAACTGTAGTGTAACAAATAAATATTGTTTGTCAAGCCAGTAACTATGCTGCTATTTCAGCGCATTCAGCTGACTCTCGTCTACACCTTCCGATGTTTCCTTTCTGAAAACAACCTTCAGCGTTCCGACCAGACATTTCAGATCCAGCCAGAACGAATAATTCTGGATATAGATCAGGTCCAGTCTCAGTTTATTGTAAGGGGTTGTGTTATATCTTCCATATACCTGAGCATATCCTGTGATACCGCCTTTAACCTTCAGTCTGTAGGTAAACTCGGGAACATTCTCAATATACTCCTTCATTATCTCAGGTCTTTCAGGGCGGGGGCCTACCATGGACATATCACCCATAAATACATTGAATACCTGAGGCAGTTCGTCCAGATGCGTAACTCTGAGGTACCTGCCTATACGTGTCACACGGCTGTCTTCTTTCTGTGACAGCTGCGGGCCTGCCTC
>JAZUNG010000214.1:0-2712 GCA_045604025.1 Lachnospiraceae bacterium
TCAGCTGTTTCTGGATGTCTTCGTAACGAACGATGGGGCCTGCGATCAGCTGTGGGAACATGGAAATATATGCACCGAAATCAATGATATTGTGCTGGGCAGGTACATTCTCCCAGTAGACATCGATCACATAGGAAAGAATCTGGAACGTATAGAACGATATGCCTATAGGAAGCGCAAGGTTCTTGATCGGGATGTCGGTATGCAGCAGACCGTTGATATTGGTCAGTGCAAAACCATAATACTTAAAGAAGCACAGTATGGCTATATCCACCACTACAGTGAATACAAATACACCTTTCCTGCGTTTCTTAAGGCCCAGCTGTCTCAGGCCCTCCATCTGCAGACCTGCCAGATAGTTGAACACTATACTGAAGATCATGAGCAGCACATATATGGGCTCGCCCCAGGCATAGAAGATCAGACTGCACAGGAGCAGTACGAAGTTCTTCAGTTTCCATGGGACAATATAATACAGGATGAGAGTCACCGGAAGGAATATGCACAGGAAGAAGATACTGCTGAAGATCATAGGCCCTCCCTGAATGCTTCATCGATCCGGTCCGCATCTGTATGGACCACATACAGGATATAATTACCCTGAACATCTATGATGGAACTCTGGATCAGTTCATACTGGGCAGGGGCATATCCCTCGAATAGAGTGTTCTGAGTTTCTCTTCGCGCCTCTATGGCAGCTCTGATATCGTCCGCCTGCGACTCATCCTGCATCTTGATGATCAGGAGCTCTTCGGCGTCCATATTGGATACAGGGAAATACAGGACCACACCGTCATAATCATTGGCATCCAGACCGTAATACTTCTTCAGGATGCGCTCCGGGCTGTACTCTGCCTTCTCGTTTTCAAACAGTTCCACAGCCTTTTTTGAAACTTCCTGAACAGGCAGCTCGCTTCCGCTCTTTCGGGTCAGGAAGATAATGATGACAACCGCAAGAGCAGCCACCATCAGTATGCTGATCAGTCTCAGGATAACAAGACGTGCTCTCATGCCTCATCCTCCATGCTGTCTGTCAGATACTGCTTCAGTATCTCCATAGCCCAGTATTTATAGAATCCGGCATAGAAATGCACGCCGTCCTCGCCAAAGTATTCGTCTCCATATTCATCCACCAGCCACTCGATATCCAGATATCTGTAGCCATGGCCTTCCACGTATGCCTTGGTAGCAACGTTCCACTCCCGGCACAGACCATATGATGCAGCCTGCTGGATACCCACCTCATTAGGCGGCAGTATCGCCTGAATATAAATATATGCTTCGGGGAGCATATCCTGGATCTGGTCCACCACCCCGCACAGGTATTCTGCGTATTCTTCCGGTTCATAGAATCCCCAGTGAATGTCATTCATTCCGTATGACAGTACTACCAGCCTGGGATTCAACACACGCAGCTCATCAAAATGAGTCTCCACCTCAATACATCTGAGGCCGCCCTCAGCCAGTACATATCTCTCGTCCATGAGGCCATATGCACCAAATGCCACGGCTCTGGAATCTCCCAGTATGACGAACCCGATGTCAGCAAGCGCAGTCCACACATAGTCAGGGTCGATCTCGATCTTCGATTCTGCCTCTTCAATGATAGCTTCTTTTTTGTGGGAAAACATGTTTTCTTCAATGCTCTTCACATCGCGTTCCTCAAGTGAACGGATATATGTGAGTGCATACTGGATATCTTTCGGAGAAACAGATGATGAACATCCGGAAGCAAAAGAAACTGCAAGAACGCAGATGGCAGTCATTATGGCAATGGCTTTGAGTCTGTATTTATGTTTTTTCAGAGTATTATTTAATCTGCCTGTCATATTCCGGAACCGTTTGGTGTTCATCAGCAATATATATTAACACATGTATATTCAAAAGAAAATCCTCCAGGAACATAAATGTCCTGAAGGATCTCTGATCGGGGTGACGCGATTCGAACGCGCGACCTCTAAGTCCCGAACCTAGCGCTCTACCAAACTGAGCCACACCCCGATGTGCCGTATGCAATCTGTCCGTTTCCGGACCTTTCTGCACAGGCGACGCAAGTTATTATATCATGATTCAGATATATTTCCAGTATTATTTTTATTTTTCCAGATCTCTGAAATGGAATGAGCTCCTGCCCTCCGCATAGTCAGCTACAATCTGTCCTGAGCCGTACAGGTTATACTTGTATGTTACCAGACCCTCCAGTCCCACCGGGCCTCTGGCATGGATCTTGCCTGTGGAGATGCCTACCTCAGCTCCGAATCCATAACGGAATCCGTCGGCAAATCTGGTCGAACAGTTGGCATAAACATCCGCGGAATCCACCAGCTGCATGAATGTCTTTATATGATCGGTATTTGTAGAAAGAATGCTGTCAGTATGGTGCGATCCGAATCTGTTTATATGAGTGACCGCCTCATTCACATCCGATACCAGCTTGACTGCAATGATCATGTCCAGATACTCTGTGGCAAAATCCGCCTCTGTGATCGTGTCAATGCCCGGAGCGTCACCTGAATATGTCATGAACTTCTTTGCTTCTTCAGTTGCCCTGATCTTCACTCCTGCCGCATGGAGAGCCTGACTGAGCTTCGGAAGGAACTGTTCTGCTATGTCTCTGTTTACCAGGAGCGTCTCTGTAGCATTGCATGCCGCAGTATACTGTGTCTTGGCATCAATGATTATCCGGATAGCCTGATCAAAGTCACACTCGTC
>JAZUNG010000215.1:0-8372 GCA_045604025.1 Lachnospiraceae bacterium
CTGATTCAATGTAATATTGAGCTGAGCCATCGTGTTCTTCCTCCTCGGTATTTTTTGTTTTGTGGTGAAATACATTATACCTAAAGGTTGAGCCCTTGGCTCTTTCAATATTTAATTTACACCATTATACGGACGCGACCCAGTTTTGATTACTTTTAGCTATATAAGCCGGGTCTGGCCAACAAAAATGGCTTTATTAAAGGTTGAAGGATGTAAAATCAGTTCACAAGTCGGATTTTCTGCCAGTATGAAAAAGGATTTAGTTCGCAACTCGGATTTTTTGCCAACTTGAAAAAGAATTTTGTTCTCAGGTCTGGCTTTTTGTACAGCACGATAAAAGATTTAGTTCTCAGGTTCGGCTTTTTGTACAGCGCGAATATGAGTTCAGACCATGTCCTGGATTTTTAGCAGCGAAGGATAGTTCTGACACACTATCAAGGGGTTTACAGGTGAGCATATGAGTAAGATTGAAATAGTTCCCGACGGAATCACGCATCTGCATACGGAGGCTGTGGTCAATGCAGCTAATGACAGGCTGCAGGAGGGTGGTGGAGTCTGCGGCGCGATCTTTAAGGCCGCTGGTGCCGTGCGGCTTCAGAAAGCATGCAACGAGATTGGCGGATGCAGGACCGGAAGTGCAGTGATCACGCCTGCATTTAATCTGGAGGCGGATTACATCATCCACGCAGTTGGCCCCAGATGGTATGGCGGAACCAACGGAGAGCCTGAGAAGCTATACAGCGCGTATATGAGTGCGCTGGAGCTGGCGCGGGATAATGGCTGCAGATCTATAGGCTTCCCGCTGATCTCTGCCGGGATCTTCGGATACCCTGTTGATCTGGCATGGGAAGAGGCGCTCAGAGCATGCGCTGACTTCATAAAAGCCAATCCGGATTATGAACTGCTTATCCGTTTCGGTGTGCCGAGCAAGGAGAACCGGGACATCGGCAACCGAGTACTAAACGCAATATTGAGAAATGCATAAAGAATCCGGCGATTTCATAAGCATATCTCCGACTTCCTGAGAAATGCATAATCACCAGACAATATAACACACCACCAACCAGCACTTACAGAGGTGAAAACAGTCATGAACGAGGTGATCAGCCAACTGGCCGAGCGCAAGTCGGTCAGGGTTTACGAAGACAGGGAAATCGACGAGGCTGCGGTCAGTCAGATCATCGACACAGTCGTGAAGGTATTCTACGCCAGAAAATACAATTCGGATTTCGCACGGGAAATGAGCCGCTCAGTAGAGGAGTACTGGAAGCAGTACCGGTCACAGACTTTTCATGAATAAAATATATACAACGTAAGCGGCAGCTGATAATATGTACTCATAAAGCGGACATGTTATCAGCTGTTTATATATAGTGGAGGCACGAGGCATAAGGTGCATAACCCCGATATGGCGTTCGGGAGACGATAAATGAGGGGGCAGGTTTGGTCTCCACGCAGATGCAATCAGGCAGTGATGTATTACTGGTAAGGAGGAAACCCCATGGCAAATTACTGCGGATATTGCGGACAGGAAATACCGGAAGGCGCGGCCTTCTGTGGAAATTGCGGCAAGCCGGCACCGCAGGCAGCAGCGAATAATGCGGCAGGCCAGATACCTTCAGCACAGGCAGCGCCGGACACCGGCGCAGCAGCTCCCAGGAAGCGCGGCTTCTTCGCGGATCATAAAGACGAGCTGCTCAGCTATATCAAGCACCCGATCAAGCTGCTCCCGGCAGTGGTCCTGACTGTGATCTGGATCCTGTTTTCACTGCTGGGCACTCTGGGCAGAAACACCCCGTTCATTCGCGCCATCAACACCATCACATACTCCAACGGCGGTATGTACGGCGGGATCATAGGCATCATCGGCGGCATCTTCGGAAAGGCGTTCTTTGCCGCCATCATCACCTCTCTGGTGAATTCCTTCATAGAAAAGAGAAATCCGTTCTCCAGGTCTGGAGGCAGCATAGGCGCGGGATTCAAAGGCGCCGCCATAAGCGGCCTCTCATCTGTGGCTCCGTTCCTGATCGGAGGCGGCGCAGGCCTCGTCCTGTACTGGTTTTTCAATATCACATCCACACCGAAGAATCTGATGGTTGCGGTCGCCGGCGCGGCAGCGGCTGCCATCTCTCTGATCAGCGGACATGGTCTGCTGTTTTCACTTATCTCTGGGGTCGTGAATAAGATCTCTAGGGGCAGGATCCCGACCAGCGCTGTGATCAGCCGTGTGCTGACAGGATTTGCGGGAGGGTTCGCGGTGGCGATACCGGTGACCTTTGCCAGAAGGCCCTGGATCATCATTTCAGCTGGAGCTCTGCTCCTGATCCTCGGCATCGTGTTCCTGCTGATAGGAAAGAACGGCGCCAAACGCGTGGCAGCAGGCGCGGCAGTGATACTGATCGCGGGGAGCCTCATAATGCCGTTTGCCGGCATTGCGAGAGCCGATGCCAAGGACGAAACAAATGCTCTCGCCGGCAATTATTCCGGTGCCATCCGGATGGTCGCTGGTCAGATCACGGATGAGGGTTACGAGAACTACAGCAGCGGCAAGCTCGGCCTGGATACATTTGTAAAGAAATACATGGACGGCTCTGACAAAATGAAGCGGGCCGACCTCGATAAGAAGCTGGACAGCCTGATCTGGGATTCAGAGATCGAGGCCGTGAGATCCGAGATGAGCATCGAGGTGACAGATGCTGCAAAGGGCAAGGTCGCCATAACGTTCGCGCTCGCAGCCGGCAACTACAGCTGGAAGCCCAAGGAGGATGCGTTCAATCTTGGCTCTACCAATATAGAGGTTACGATGAGTGGAACCTACAAGAACAACAAGATCACGGTTTCGGGCGGCGCGCAGGACATCACTGCTGCGTCCGGCACGATCAATGTATCGTCGGGGGACGGTAAGATACTGCTGGATTCTGCGGACCTGATGATCACGGTCGCGAAGGACGAAGTGCCTATGTATGAGGGCCTCGTCGAGATAGACGTCGAGATGAAGAGCAGCAAGTCCGGTCTGTTTGAGCCGGAGGCTGACCCGAACGCCCCGATCACGATCGATGACATCGTCGGCTATTACCTGTATACGGGCATGAACTACTCGACCAACGAGATCAGCGACGCGTATTTCAGGATAGAGAAGGTGGATGGCAAGACGTTCAGATTTACCAACATGGATCCGCCTGCGGAGATCTCGACCATCGACTGGGAGTCAATCTATGCGCAGGATGAGAATACCGAGTACACCACCTGGGAAAACGATGTGGATCTGACGATATATGCATACGATCAGTCCAAGGCGACCGGCACGAGCGACACCAGCATTACCGGTATGAAGGTCGTGGAACATTACCCAGGGCTGGGCATATCGACCGAGGTGTACAACTCGGAGACCAAGACATACTGCGACATCGTGTTCAGTCGCACCGAGGGCGGCGGTATTCATGCGGTGTATGAGAATCATATCGATCTCGGCGCCGGGTACAGCACGCTGGATCACTGGGAAATGGACAAGGTAGACCACCTGCCCGGTGAGGAAGAGTCGACCAGCGAGGCTGAGACAGAAGAAGAGACCGAAGAGCCTGAGACAGAAGAAGAGACCGAGGAAGAGACTCCGGCGGAGACCAAACCTGTCGAAACTGAGCCCACTACACGCGAGACGGGAAGCAGGAAGCCTGAGCCCGAAACCGACCAGAGCCCGGACGGCGACCACGAAGACTATGACTGGACGTACTGGGATGATCCGGATTACTGGGATCTGCCGCATACGACCGGAGGGAAGGTAGCAGATTCGCTGGCGACCGCAATCGTTGGCGGTGGTGCAGGCCTGATACTGGGAGGACTGGCAGGTGCAGGCGGCCCTGATGATGGCGGCGATGGCTCCGGCAGTGACGGTGGAGACGGAGGTTCCGGTGATGGCGGAGGAGGCGACCCCTGCGGATCTGACCGCGAGGGCGACATTCCGTCCAGCTGGACGGTCGGAAATGACGGAGACATCAGCTTTATCGACCCGGCGACAGGTGATGCAGTGAAATATGTTCAGACCGGTTTCGACCCGGATACGGGCAGGCCGGAGTATCATAATGCTGAGAACTGGGGTCAGGGATACGATATCAACGACCTGAAGGATATGTACGACCGGACCAGCCGCGAGAAAGAGTATTACAGGAATATCCAGGATACATACGACAAGACGCAGCAGGAGCAGCGCGAAGAGAACCAGGGACCTTCCTGGGAGGCGCGTGACTGGGAGCGCGAGAAGGCGGATGTGGCCGAGCAGGAACGTCTGCAGGACAAGCGGAACCAGATCGCCTACAAGCACGGCGTCTATGACGGCAATACCAAGGAAGTCAAGAAGTCCATCCTGGAGGATAGAGCCAAAGAGTATCAGGAGCAGGCAAAGCACGAGGCCAGGGCGGAGTACATGAATGCCGGATACCAGACAGCCCAGACTGTACAGAAAGGCGCGGATATTGCCATCGACGTGGGTGAGAAGATCGCTTCGTACACACCGGCTGCACCTGCGGCAAAGGCGATCAAGAAGGCATATATTGTCGGCAAGAATGCGGCATCGAACCTGGGCGAATACACGGCAGGCAACAAGAGTTTCAAGCAGGCCGTTGCGAACACCGCCATCGGTGCGACCGCAGATCTGGTCAAGGACAGTGCAGACGGGTTCAGCCAGAAGCTGATCTATAACACCACGATGGAAGGCGGCAAGACGGTATTCCAGGGATGGGTCGACGGCAAATCCGCTGAAGAGATCCGCAATGAGACCATCAAGAAGATGGAAAAAGGAGCGGCGGATGCGGTCAATGAGGCCACGATCGGAGCGGTATTCGGAGATACGCCGACTGCAACATTCCTGACCGACCTGGAAAATATGGAAGCGAACGAGGACTGAGAGCCTGAGTTTGAGAGACCTGAATACAGGAAGCGAACGAGGACTAGGACTGAGATTTCGAAGGAGCGAGTGAGATGGAAGTTTACAAGACACTGACTGAAGCGATAAACAGTATCGACCCACAGATCATTTACTGGGAGTATCCGGATTCGGACGAGATATACGACCGGAATGCCCTGCTGAACATTGCGGACCAGCTGGAGCCGATATTTGATCCGGAAGGCCTCAACTACTATATGCCTTTCACAGACGGCGAGATAAAGCTGCTGCTGATGAGGGAAGGCCAGATCATGACGATATTTGTGCCGCGTGACATGCCCGCGGACTGGAAGGAGAAGGCCGTGGAGCAGGTGGTCGCTCCGCCCGTGGCCGAGGTCAAGGAAACCGTGTCTGCTCCGACACCTGCCCCGGAAGAAGCTAAGCAGGCCTCACCCGCACCGCAGGAAAAGCAGGCTGTACCAGCACCCGCGGGTCCCAAGTTCTGTCCGAAGTGCGGCGCCCCTGTAAAGCCCGGCGCAGGCTTCTGCGGCAAATGCGGATACAGGCTGAAGCAACATGCCTGAAGCAGGTTATAGCCAGGGAGTACAGTTGATGGAGATACGAAGGTTTCTGCCTGAAGAGGCAGAAGAAGTGTCAGAGCTGGTGATCAGAACGCTCCGGACGACCAGCATCCGGGACTATTCGGCAGAGTACATCGAGAGGATCGTAGCTGCCTCGTCGCCGGAGAAGATCCTGGAGCGGGCGTCATGGACGCATTTTTACGTTGCATTGGATGGTGGGCGGATAGTGGGCTGTGGCGCGATCGGACCATATGAAGGCCGTGAAGACGAAAGCTGTCTGTATATGGTTTTCGTAGCGCCGGAATATCAGTGGCATGGTGTGGGCCGGAAGATCATAGAAGCGCTGGAGCAGGACGAGTGGTTTCTGCGCGCGGACCGGATCGAGGTTCCTGCATCGATCACAGCCGTGCCGTTTTATCTGAAGCTGGGTTATGATTACAAAACCGAGGTCCGCGAACCCGACGAAGAAGGCCTGCTGCACCTGGAGAAACGCCGAAACTAGTGGAGACAGGGTGGAGACAGGGAGACAGGGGACGGTTCTCTGTCTCCTAAGACATAGTAAGAGACTTAAGAACCGTCCCATGTCTCCTCAGAGTTGCAAATACAGTGTCTGGCGAGTGCTGTTCATGATATAATCTATATCTGAACAGCACTTTATTTTGTATAGGAGGAACTGGGGCGGCATTTCCCATGCAGCTGATGCTATCAGCGAGTAATATTAAGGATGGCCGCATCAGAATACATTATCAAGAGGGGATAAAAATGAACAAGGACTATATTATCCGTCCGGAGCGGGCAGACGACTTCAGGGCGGTTGAACATCTGGTGCGCGAATCATTCTGGAACGTGTACCGCCCGGGCTGCAGTGAGCACTATGTGATCCATGTGCTGCGTGATTATCCGGCTTTCGTGAAGGAACTGGACTTTGTTATGGAGTAGGGAGGCCGACTGATCGGCCAGAACATGTTCATGCGGACCATCATTGAAGCCGACGACGGCAGAGTGATAGACGTGCTGACCATGGGGCCTATCTGCATCACGCCCGAGCTGAAGCGTCAGGGTTACGGTAAGGCTCTGCTGGACTATTCGCTGGAGAGGGCTGCCGAGCTGGGTTACGGCGCGGTGCTATTTGAGGGTAATATCAGATTCTACGGCAATTGCGGCTTCGACTACGCCAGCAGGTTCGGAATCAGATACCACGACCTGCCGGAGGGTGCGGACTCGTCGTTCTTTCTGGGCAGGGAGCTGATCCCGGGCTATCTGGATGATGTTACCGGCGTGTACCAGACGCCCGCGGGCTACTATGTGGACGACGCAGATGTGGAAATGTTTGACCGGGACTTCCCGCCCAAGCAGAAACTGAAACTCCCCGGTCAGATATTCTCGTAATACATGACAGCTGTTATTTATTTATTGATCGCAATACTGAGCAGTGCCTCGATGGCGATTGTCCTGAAGATCTTCCGCGAGCAGAAGGGCAACCGCTATGGTATTCTGCTGGGCAATTACATCACCTGCGTGATCCTGTCGTTTGTCATGCTGCCGGAAAAGGCCGGCTTCTGGCGGGCGGAAGGAACCACGTGGCTGTGCGGGACTATCGCAGGCGTACTGTTCGTGGCAGGTCTGGTTACGATGCAGGGGAGCATCCGCAGAAACGGTGCCATCCTGACGTCGGCATTTGCGAGGCTGGGCATCATCGTGCCGCTCATCATCAGTATCCTGTTCTTTGGCGAGCGTGTCCGCGTCCTGCAGATAATAGGAATAGTGATCGTGCTGGCAGCATTCTGGCTGATCAGCCTGGACGGAGGAACGCAGGATCGGGAGACAGCAGGTTCTGCGGAGACAACAGCTCAGGTGGCAGAGGCGGAATCTGCGCAGGGGCAGAGCAGTGCACCAGCATCGCATGGCCTCCGCGTCTTTCTGTTACTGCTGCTGGCCGTATTGCTGGCATGCGGCAGTGCGGATGCGATGGCAAAAGTATTTGAGCAGGTGGGCGAGCGCGCCGACGATGGCAAATACTTCCTGATACTGTTCCTGACAGCTGCAGTTCTGGCAACAGCGCTGCTGTTTATAGAGCGCACCAGGATAGGGAAACGCGTCATCTGGAAGGAATTCGCAGCCGGCATCCTGGTAGGTATCCCCAACTATTTCTCCTCGGCGCTCTTGCTCAGTGCGTTGAAAGGCCTCCCGGCGTTCATGGTGTACCCGAGCTTCTCAGCTGGCACGGTTCTGCTCGTAACTCTCGTGGGAACGCTGGTGTTCAGGGAGAGACCGGGTGTCAGAGCATGGATTGGCCTCGGACTCATTGCTGCCGCCCTGGTGCTGCTGAACATCTGACGCCTCCGCAACAGACGTTGTCACGCGGGCTGGCCAAGTCTTATGGAACATCTGATACCCTTGCAACTGTTCGCGCATAATCAACCGTGATATAATATTTCATAAAGAGATTCCGTGCAGACATGTGCTACATGGAAGTTCGACAGAAGACTCCGCTCCAAACACGCGGACGACAGAAACCTCCGCATGAAACTTGCGGATAACAGAAGCCTCTGATCCAAACGTGCGGATGACAGAACAAAGGACATACAGACATGTTGAAAAACATCAAACGCAAGGCCGCTGTAGCGGCGATCATACTGATACTGACTTTTGTATTCGTGCCGTGTACCATATATGCAGACAGCCTGCAGAGCAGCGGTCCGCTGATCGCGACTTACGAAGGAGAAGACGACGCTGAGGACTTCCAGAAAATGAGTTTCCTGCCGCCCATCCTGATCGTTCTGGGCGTGATCGTGGTCGGAGGCTTCGGTGTCTGGCTGCTCCGTCGGAGGTAGGCGCAGCAGGTGAGAAGCATCTCATCACAGGATCGCGGCTCGGCTCATACTGGGCAAATGACACTGATATGAGGGGAA
>JAZUNG010000216.1:0-24740 GCA_045604025.1 Lachnospiraceae bacterium
CCCATGATCTTGCCTTCTTCCATAACGATGATCTGATCGAGCATCATGATGGAGCTGATCCTCTGTGCGATTATGATCGTAGTGCTGTCATAATTGTCTCTGATGGCCTTTCTGAGGGTTGCATCAGTCTTGTAATCCAGCGCGCTGGAAGAATCATCCAGTACGAGGATCTCACTCTTGGCTGCCAATGCTCTGGAAACCAGTATTCTCTGTTTCTGACCACCGCTGAGATTGGTTCCGTGTGCAGTCGCCATGAATTCATATTCTCCATCACTGGATTCAATGAATTCTGCAGCACATGCATCCTGTGCGGCCTCTTTCATACGGTCGTCATCTATATCACGGCCGAATTTGATATTCTCAGCCAGTGTATCTGCAAATACCATGTCGTTCTGGAACACCACGCCGAATCTTCTGCGCAGCTCGGTCAGGTCGTATGTCCTGATGTCTTTTCCGTCAATGAAGATATTGCCCTCAGTAGTATCATAGAACCTCATCAGTAGATTGATGATAGTCGTCTTTCCGCATCCGGTAGGACCGATGATACCCAGTGAAGATCCTTTCTTCATTTCAAAATCGATATGCGACACGCTCATCTGTCTTTCTTCGCCGGCAAAGTCTGCCCTGTGCTCATGAGTGCTGTTGTCGCCGTATCTGAATGAAACATCGTCAAATTTGATAAACGCATCACTGTCAGTATGAGCTGCCTCTTCATCTGTTATGGATGTCAGCTCCTCTGGCTGGTCAACGACCAGCTTTACTCTTCTGGCAGATGCATTTGCCTTGGACATCATCAGAAGAACTCTGGAAAGACCCATAGCTCCCATAAGGATCATATTGAAATATGTCAGGAAAGCCAGGATAACACCGGGTTCAGTTACGCCTCCGTTTACGCGGTATGCACCGATAATAACTACCAGAACGAAACCAATGTTCAGAAACAGGGTCATGGAAGGTCCCGGAAGAGCCATAATGGTACCGGCAGTCCTGTCTCTCTTGATCATTCTTTCATTGGCTTCTTTGAAACGGCCTCTCTCATAGTCCTCTTTGGAAAGGGCCTTTACTACTCTGATACCTGTGATGTTCTCACGCATGATCAGTGATATCTCGTCAACACTCTGCTGTACTCTGTCATAAAGAGGGATTCCCTTGAATGACAGGAACAGTACTGCAGCAACCGTGATCGGTGCAAGTACACACAGGATCAATCCCAGACCACTGTCCATGGACATGGAAACAATGATCCCTCCGATAAGCATAAGAGGGGCTCTGATACCGATCGACTGGAACATTCTGATAAAATCCTGAAGATTATATGAGTCTGATGTCATTCTGGCAGTGATAGACGGAAGTCCGAACTCATCGAACTTGCTGCCTGACAGCTTGAGAGACTTCCAGAACAGATCATAACGGATCTTATACGAACAGCTCTTGGCTGTAAATACTGCCATCCTGTTGGCTCCGATATTGAGAGTCAGAATACATGCTGACAGGATAAGCATTGCCAGTGCACACCATGGTATCATAGACCAGTTTCTGGCAGGTGCTACTACGTCCAGAAGGTATTCCAGTACATATGGGATCAGAAGCTCAGCAAAAGCGGCTCCTGCCTTCAGGACGATGGTGATGATAACACGCAAAGTATATGGCTTTACGTATCTGAATATGAATTTCATATTTCTGTTTCCTTACTAGATGCTTTTCTCAAATCCTGCATAGAGTTTCTCCAGAAGAGCCAGAAGCTGCTGCTGTTCTTCCTCATCCAGACATATCTCAACCTTGCTGGCAGGGGTCTCTCTGAGGCGTTTTTCCAGCGCCTTTTTGCCCATATCTGTGATAGTGAGCATGACAACTCTTCTGTCTGATTCGCTTCTTTCACGTATCAGGAACTCTTTGTTCTCCAGTTTGCTGATCAGTTCACTGACCGTGGCAGGCTGTACACCCAGCTGCTCCTGGATATCCTTCTGCGATAAAGGACCATCATTTATGAGCCTGAGTATCTCAGTCTGCTGTGAACCGTTTCGGCTGCTGAAGTACATCAGAGTACTGCACTTGTGCAGAAGCCTTCCCAATGCTTTTCTGTAGTTAACTGTCTCTGTCATAATACTTCCTCAAATTTCTTTAATTAGGTACCAAAACAAACCAATAGTAAATTTAATACTTTGGTGCCTAAATGTCAAGTACCAAAGTAATCTTTTTCATTAAAATAAAACTGGCATGTTCCGGCGCGGAACCTCGCTGCGGACTTTCTCCCTCGGGACTAAGATGTCCTCGCGAGAAAGCTCCTTGCATCCACGCCAGACATGGCAGTGATCATCTTATAATGATAAGCTTGCTATACTATTTGTTTTGGATCTTCCTTCTGATCAGGCCGACAAATATACATATCACTATGGTAATGGCCATATCAGGAAGTGTATTTCCTACCACGATATCAACAGACATCAGCAGTCTGTATATAACGAATCCGACAGCCCAGATGATCAGGTTCTGTATGCTGAAAGAGATGGTATCCCTGCTCTCTTTCAGGATAAAGAAATCTGCTATCTGGATGGCTATCATCGGTGCAAACACCGATCCGATGAAATACAGGAATTCTGTAATATCATAGAGCGGCAGGAATATCGCTCCCAGAACACCTATGACAGTTACTCCCACAGCGACCCATTTTCCTTTTATCTTTGAAGACAGGGATTCACTGGAAACGCCGGCTGAATATGCATCCAGAAATGTAGTTGTGACTGTTGAGAAAACTATTATCAAAAGGCCGGCAATTCCTAATCCGGCTTTTACCATGATCTGAGCGATGTCTGACTCGCCGGTAAAAATGGCTGCTCCCATACCTATCACATACATCCAGCAGCTGACTATTCCGTATGTAACTGCGCTGACAGCGGTTGCCCTGACCGGTTTTTTAGCCTCTCTGGTATAGTCACTGATCAGAGGCAGCCAGGACAGAGGCATGGCCACGGACAGTTCAACAGCAGCACCGAAAGTCATTTCCTCGCCGCCGATATTCTGCATGGCTCCTTTTCCGAATATTACAAAGCTGAGTATAACTGTAAGGATGAACAGCGCAGCCATGGCAACGGTGTTCACCTTGCCGAGGTTCTTTATACCGATCATGATCCAGAGTATGATCAAAGCTCCGATAACAATACACCATGCCCAGTTTCCGATATCCAGGATACTATTTACGGCCAGAGCTCCGTCGTAGATCATGATGGCCGTCCAGCCTATCAGCTGAATGATGTTCAGCAGTGAAAAAAGCAGGGCTCCCTTGTTTCCGAAACTCATCTTGGCTGTTTCCATGGCACTCTTTCTGACCTTACCTCCTATCAGACCTGCCAGAAACAGCATGACGCAGCCTATAACATGACCGATCAGGATGGCAGCCAGACCTTTTGCAAATCCCAACGGTGCAAAATATGTTCCGGTCAGGATCTCAGCTATGGAAACAGCGGCTCCAAACCATATCAGTCCGTTTTCAAAGACGGATGTGCGTTTCTCTTCCATTTCACTCCGCCTCCTTAGCAAATTCACCGTTCAGATCGAAATTATGCTGCATGGGACCTGAGCCCTGTCCCAGATCCAGCTGGGCCATCAATGCCTGAGATATATAGTCTTTTGCTCTTTTTACAGAAGATGGTAAGTCGAATCCCTTTGCCAGATTGGAAGCAATCGCAGATGACAATGTGCATCCGGTACCATGGGTATTGGGATTGTCTATCCTTTTTCCCTCAAACCAGGTCTCAGCGCCATTCTTTACCAGCAGATCATTGGCATCATTGATCCTGTGACCGCCTTTTATCAGAACCGCACACCCATAAGTATCACTGATAAAATGTGCGGCAGAGATCATGTCTTCCCTGCAGCTGATCTTAAGTCCCGACAGGATCTCTGCTTCAGGGATGTTCGGCGTAACCAGATCACAGATGGGAAGAAGCTCATCTATCAGAGTCTCAACTGCGTCATTTTTGATCAATGATGAACCACTTGTTGCAACCATCACAGGGTCAACTACGATATTTCTTGCCTGATAACCCTTTAGTTTCTCTGCTATCTTACGGATCAGCTGTGATGATGAAACCATACCTATCTTGACCGCATCCGGGAATATATCCTCAAATACCGAGTCCAGCTGATCACCAAGAAACTCCGGTGACACTTCAAAGATCGATCTTACGCCGGTTGTGTTCTGAGCCGTAAGTGCCGTTATCACACTCATGGCATAAACACCATTCATAGTCATTGTTTTCAGATCGGCCTGAATACCGGCGCCTCCACTGCAGTCACTTCCTGCGATGGTCAATGCTGTTTTCATTTTTCTATATGATCCTCCTTTCATGTCAGCATTGTTTTATATAGCGGCATAAGGTGGTGCCCCCAATGTACCGCTTCAGCCTCGAGCGGGTTACAACCCGCCGGCAAACTGCCAGAAAATATCAGTCTGCGCAAAGCTCTCCAGATAACAGTCTGAAACAGCCTTCAGTTCTTCCTGTCTGTTTTCATGCGGTTCATATACAGAGGAAGTCAGAAAGCCTGCCTTCTTGGCTGTTTTAGCTGCGTGAAAGGCATCCTCTATCACAACTGTATCATCTCTGGTAGTTTTCATATATTTCATGGCCAGTTCAAAGATAACAGGTTCATCCTTGGCATGACCAACTTCATCACATGAGAATACTTCTGAGAAATATCCATCCATACCGCAGCGTTTCAGCGCGGCATCAACCTGATAACGGTCAGTTGCAGTAGCAATGCACATCTTAACGCCATGCTCTTTCAGCTGCTCCAGGAAATCTTTCACGCCGTTCCGTGGCTGAATATTATAATAATAATCTCCTTCAACCAGGCGTTTTACGCCTTCCATGATCTCCTCAACCGACATGGAGATGCTGTAGTTGTCCTTTATATATACTGCAGACTGGCGCAGATCCATGGATTTCAGAGTTTTCTGAAGATCCTCATGAGGCTCTTTTCCAATGGATCTGAGATATCTCTCCCCAGCGCTCTCCCATATATACATGGAGTCGAACAGGGTTCCGTCAAAATCAAATATCGCACCTTTCAGCATATCAGACCCAGTTCCTTTGCTCTTTCTTTCAGTTCGGCAGCTGCGCGCATCGGATCATCTGCTTTCATGATAGCGGATACCACGCATATACCTGCTATCGGTACTCCTGTGAGTATATCTATATTATCTTTGTTCAGTCCTCCGATGGCATTTGCCGGTATGGGAACAGCATTACAGATATCCCTGAGGGTGTCCACAGATGTCAGTATCGTCTTAACCTTGGTGGTTGTAGGATAGATTGCTCCGACTCCCAGATAGTCAGCTCCCTGTTCATAGGCTTCCAGGGCCACGGGAACAGTCTTGGCGGTTGCTCCTACTATCATGTCTTCCCCGACCAGTTTTCTTGCAGTTGCGATCGGCATGTCACTGGCTCCCAGATGTACTCCCTCTGCTCCTATGGCCAGAGCTACATCCACTCTGTCGTCAATTATCAGCGGGATGTTGTATTTTCTAGCGATCTCATGAACCTTCCGGGCCAGGTCGATGTACTCTCTGGTGCCCTTATCCTTCTCTCTCAGCTGCAGCAGTGTTGCCCCTCCCATAAGACCCTGTTCAACACGGAACAGGAACTCATCTTCGCCGCAGAATGTGCTGTCGGTAATAAAGTATAAACTCGGATCAAATTCTCTCATTATTTCCCTCATACAAACAGATAGTCATTCAGAACAGGCTGCAGTCCTTCATCAGTAATATCCTGGTACATTTTATCCAGGCTCCTGCTGTCATCTATCTCGAACTGCTCGTCGCCTTCTGCCGTATCTGCCTCTTTGCCTGTATACTTGCTCTCATGGTCTCCTATACCTGTGGATACGCCCGCGGAAACCTTGGTGGCTGCGATCTTGACAATACCGTTTCTGAACTCTGCGCTTTCACGTGAGGATACCGTGATACCTACAAACGGAAGAAATATCCTGTATGCACACAGCACCTGACAGAGCTGCTTTTCATGCACGTCCAGAGGATTGATCTTGTCGTTATTGATGATAGGTCTGAGTCTGGGGCATGACAGGCTCATCTCAGCATGAGGATATTTTCGCTGCAGATAATACACATGCAGAGCACTGGCCAGGGCATCTTTTCTGAAATCAGAAAGTCCCAGAAGAGCTGAAAAAGCAACTCCCCTCATACCTCCCTTGAGAGCCCTCTCCTGCGCGTCAAATCTGTACGGCCATACTCTCTTATGTCCCAGAAGATGCAGCTGCTCATATTTATCTGTGTCATATGTCTCCTGAAATACTGTTACATAATCCGCTCCGCATTCATGCAGATATCTGTATTCATCGGTATTTACAGGATATATCTCCAGTCCTACCATGCGGAAATACTTCCTGGCCAGCTTGCATGCCTCGCCTATATACTCGACGCTGCTTTTCGCTCTGCTCTCACCTGTCAGGATCAGGATCTCTTCCATACCGCTGGCTGCGATCACCTGCATTTCCTTTTCGATCTGCTCCATGGAGAGCTTCATCCTTCTGATATGGTTATAACAGTTAAAGCCGCAGTATACACAGTAATTCTCGCAGTAATTTGCTATATACAGAGGCGTAAATATATATACCGTATTTCCGAAATGCTTGCTGGTCTCTATGCTGGCTCTCTGAGCCATCTGTTCCAGAAAGGTTTCAGCAGCCGGTGACAGAAGAGCCTTGAAATCTTCTATGCTGCAGCTGTCATGTTCCAGTGCTGCCCTGACATCAGCTGCTGTATATACAGACGGATCATATGATCGCATCTGACTCATAACGTGATCGCATACATCAGATTCTATTATCTCCATACCCGGAAGGTACTCCATATGGTCTTTCCGAGATGAAGGGTCTGTCTCAAGCCTGTGTTTTCTGGTCAGGGCTTCCTCAGACAGGAATTCTGAATCTACAAAAAACTGATTTTCCATTATCTGTTCGCCTCTTTAGTCATGCAGGAAGCCTGTCAGCGGATCTGATGCCGCCGCTCCTCTTGTCAGTACACGTCCCAGTCCTGCGATATATGCCTTACGGCCCGCTTCTATTGCTGCCTTAAATGCCGAAGCCATTATCGGGATATCTCCGGCAGTCGCAAGCGCTGTATTTGCCATAATTGCTGCAGCTCCCATCTCCATAGCCTCGCACGCCTGTGAGGGCCTGCCTATACCGGCATCAACAATGATAGGCAGATCTATCTCATCGATCAGTATCTGGATGAATTCCTTTGTGGCCAGTCCTTTGTTGGAACCGATGGGAGAAGCCAGCGGCATGACTGTGGCTGCGCCTGCATTTACCAGATCCCTGGCTGTATTCAGATCCGGATACATATAAGGCATGACTATAAAGCCCTCATTTGCCAGGATCTCAGTTGCCTTGATCGTTTCCTGGTTATCCGGAAGGAGATACTTGGTATCTCTCATGATCTCTATCTTTACAAAATCGCCACAGCCCAGCTCTCTTGCCAGACGAGCTATGCGCACAGCCTCATCAGCATTTCTGGCACCGCTGGTATTGGGAAGCAGTGTGATCCCTTCGGGAATATAATCGAGTATACTCTCATCCTCTTTTGTATTTGCCCTGCGTACTGCAAGAGTGATGATCTCTGCCCCGGCATATTGTACTGCCGCTTCGATCAGCTTCATTGAGTATTTTCCGGAACCGAGGATAAAACGTGAATTAAACTCATGTCCTCCAATGATCAGTTTGTCGTTATCCATCTATAAACCCTTCTTTCATGATGATCTTTTATGAAAAAGCATTCTCTCCGCAAAAGGAGCAAATCAGCCGCCTCCCACAAAGCTTACGACCTCAACGGCATCTCCATCTTCTATCACTGTTTCAGAGTACTGAGCCTTGGGGATGATATGGCCGTTTATCTCTATCGCGATACGCCTCGGATTGTAGCTGGTTTCTGTCAGATATTCTTCTACAGTCTTACCTGCGATATCCAGTTCTTCACCATTGATCTTAACCATCTGAAAACCTCCAAACATTAAAAAAGGAAATCACCACTGATCCGGTAATTCCCATAAAGAACTGTTCCTCCCTACGTTGGCATTACCCAAATCAGGTTATCGGTCGAAGGATACACCTTCCTCTCAGCCTGTTTTTCAAGCTCCCGTCTGTTAATTTGTGTGCTTATTATAAAACCGTCTGAAACGGATTTCAATAGTTCTGCGGAATGATTAATATTTATATCTCATACTAATATCAACCCTGGATTGCTATCAGGCAGGGTTCATAAAGCCTGATCCTGCCCCACAAAAAAAGAGAGAAGCAAAACGCTTCTCTCTTCTTTTAAGTTTCAATACGATCAGCCCAGGGCGATCCACATTGCAGGTCTTACAGCATCACTCGGTGAAGTGATATTGTCTCCACTGGCGTGGATCAGACCATTGTAGTTAACTCCTGCTGCATCAGATGTATAGTAGCCGGGATTTCTCAGCCACCACCAGCAGTTTCCGTTGCTAGCATGAGTGAAAGCACCCTTTGCCTTGCAGTAAGCTGAAGGCTGGCACTGTCTGTCGTCATCATCAGCAAAGAGTTCATTTGCCTCATCGATACTGAGAGGGAAGATCTTGTCCTCAGTCTCTCCGCATCCAGGAGCGGCATTTGCTACTCTTCTTGCGATACTGTTGGCAGTAAAGATCTTGCTTGTTACGATCTGTGCCTGCTCATCTGCTGTAAATGCAGCATTCATGAATGTCTCATTGAGCCATGGTCTGAGTTCAGCAGTTGCCCATGTTACAGAGGTGTTCAGTGTGTTGAACATTACATTGTCCAGACCCAGAACACTGATAACCAGAGCCTTGCCGTCTTCGACCTTGAGGACTCTCCACTCAATAGGATCTTTCTTCTCGCCTGTCACATCACTCTGAGGATATGTTCCAAATGTGATGATCTGGCCAACTTTTGCGTCAATACTCATAATATTTGCCTCCTCTTCACATTCAGATCAGTCGATAGTAACCCAGAGTGCAGGACGTGCTCCGCGGTGTGCCTTGATATCATCATAGATCATATCACTGATGGCTCCGCCGGTGCCTACACGGCTGGCAGCATACTGTCTGTATCCAGGGCTTCTCAGCCACCAGATACTGTAACCAGTCTCGTCATAAGTATAGATACCATCTTCAGAAGCATGTCCTGTAGCTGCAGCTCTTCTGTCTGCTGCCACAGGGAAATATTTCTCCAGCTCTTCGATACTGAGTGCAAATACCTTGTCCTCACATGTATCTCCGCCCTTGGTACCTCTTTTTGCATTGTCAGGTGTAACGACTTCAGTTGCCACGATCTCAGCCTTCTCAGCATCTGTGAAAGCCTTCTCATAGAACTCACCGTTCATCCAGTCTCTTAAGATACTGCAAGCCCAGCAGGTGTCAGCATACTTCTCGTTAAATCTGACCATTTCAAGGATCTTATCACTGATCAGGAGTGCCTTGCCATCCTGAACGTCCAGAACTCTCCACTCGATGGGAGCGCATTCAGTGGTATACTTTGCCTGAGGATAGGATCCCAATGTTACGATATCACCAATATTAGCTTTCATTGTTATCCCTCCTTATTTCTTCTCCAGGAAGATCTCTCCGAGGTTGATACTCTTCAAGGTCCTGGTCTCGCATGTAACGGTCTCATAACCGTCTTTCTCGATAGTTACAGTAAGGGCGATATTGCTGTCAAGATCCTCAAACCAGAAATCACCGAAGTTATCTGTTGTAGTCTCAGCATCTACGCCTTCACCCTTCAGGGTGACCTTGCAGCCTTCTGCGCACTGATCTGTATCACCGTATACAACTGTTGCTGTAACGAAGTTCTTAGGATAGTTCAGATACAGAACCTTCTCGCCCATACCATATTCGGGATGAAGCGGCTTGGGATTCTTGGCCATCAGCTTGGATACTTCGCTCTCGGGATCATTGAAGTCACCGAATACAAGAGCACTGGTCGGGCACAGCTCGACGCATCTGGGCTGTTTAAAGCCTCTGTCCAGCAGATGTGCGCACATATCGCACTTCTGAGGCAGCTGAAGAGCCTCGTTCCAGAAGATCCTTCTGTAAGGACAGGTATCTACGATCTGCTTCTGGCCTTTTGCCTTCTCAGGATCGATGATAACGATACCGTCTTCTCTCTTGTATACAGCACCATTCTGTGCCTGATTCATGCACATGGGGTTGTCACAGTGAGCACATGTCATAGGTATGCTTCTGATATTAACCTTGGGGAACTGTCCACGCTCGATCTCGCGGACATCCATCCACTTCTGGCCTGTCATGGGCTGAGCGGCTGTATATCCCTCGTGTGCTTCTTCACAGTTCTCATCCTTGCATGCAAGGAAGCAGTTGCAGCAGCCAGTACACTTGGCTACGTCTATGATCATTCCGTACTTTTTACTCATCATCAACCCTCCCATTTCTCAATTTCAATATCGATTGAGTTACTTACCATACCGGGAGCGTTCTTGGAAACCATTCTGGATGGAGAAAGGAGGTTCATACATCCACCACGGTCAATACTTCCTTCAACGCCCGGCTGGATAGGATCATACTTGGATCCTGCCTGATAAGCCATGCAGCAGCCCGGTTTCAGACGCTCTGTTACATATGCCATGCAGATAACAGCTCCACGGTCATTGTAAACCTTGACCAGATCCTTGTCTCTGATGCCACGCTTCTCAGCGTCAACAGGGTTGATACGGATAGGCCAGTAAGCATATCCATCCTTCAGGCCACGATGCTGAGGGATCTCATCCATCCAAGGTGCCTTGTTGTCATAATGTGTATGATATGAGAATCTCATATGAGGTGTCTCCAGGCTCAGAGGATACTTCTTTGCACTCTCAGATCCGAAGCCTTCCCATGGCTGCAGCCACTGACCAAGAACAGGACGCTCAGGGTCATCAGGGAAATGCTCCTGAAGGAATGTTGATGTAAACTCGATCTTTCCTGAAGGAGTTCCGAGTTCCTTTGCACGAGGTGTTCCCATAAGAGGATTGTTGTGGTCGGGAACGTCACATTCACGATCTTCATAATACCACTTGTTGGAAACCGCACGGTGGAAGTCTTCCTTCGGGATAGGAACTACGAAATAGCCCTTCTTGATGAAGTCTTCGAACTTCATATACTTAGGCATGGATGATGCATTGTAGACCTTCTCGATCCAGTCGATCATCTCATTACCCTCTGTATATCTGTCATAGAATCCCAGTCTCTTTGACAGCTCGCAGTATACTTCATAGTCACTCTTGGACTCCCAGAGGGGCTCAATGCATTTCTGCATGTAAATGATAACACGGAAGTTTGCTCCCATGTCATTTGCACCATATCCGCCGGGTGCGCCAAGCTCACAGATATCTTCCTTCTCAAGGCCTGAGCAGATAGGAAGTATCAGATCATAGAACTTGGTCTCACTGGAGTAATGAATGTCAGCAGTAACACAGAACTCAAGGTTCGGTGAATGGAACATACGCGTCCAGCGGTTTGTATCTGTCATTGTGGAGATGTATGATCCGCCCTGACGATACAGCATGTGGATAGGAGCTCCGCCTTCTTCTGCAGGAAGCGGGCATACATTCTTGGTGATCTGCTGGTCAAGTGACATACCGCAGAAACCGTCGCCGATCCACTCTGTCTTCTCGTTCATGATGCACTCAGGAAGCAGGATACGATAAGTCTTCTGCTTAACGTCGTTCTGAGCCTGCTCATTTGCTACGATACCGAATGTATCCCAGCCGACATCTGAGTAACCGAAGAAACGGAAGCTCATGTCCATAGGAGGAGCCATGGAAGCGCCGCCCCATGTGTTACATCCGTCAGCACCCAGTCCTCTCATGGAAAGAAGGAATACCATCAGACGTGCCCACTCTGTAGCATAAGGCTGACGGCAGGCACCGGATACACCATAGATAGAGCCTGTGCAGAGCATGGTCTTCTTGACCGCCCACTCTCTTGCCAGGGCATAGATATCACGTGCCTTTACGCCGCACTTGGTCTCTGCCCATTCAGGTGTACGGGGATATCCGCCTTCCTCTTCTCCGAGGATGTGCTTCTTGAATTCTTCAAATCCATATGTCTTGTTCTCGATGAACCAGTGATCATATGTGTCTTCTGTGATCCATACCCATGCGATAGCCTCTGCCATGGCAGCGTCTGTGCCGGGATAAGGAGCCAGCCACTTATCACCCCATGTAGCGGCTGTATAATTGCACCAGGGATCGATGAAGATCATCTTCATGCCTATCTCTTTGCACCACCATCTCCAGCGGCAGCCATCCTGGCCATTATATCCGCCGGCTGATGTATTGGGGTCAACACCCCACATAACAAGGAGTTCGGTGTACTTGAGAGCTTCCTCAAGCATATCAAAGTTATCTGAAATACCCAGTTTCCAGTAATATCCCCATGCATGGGTAGCACCCCAGTGCCATCCTTCCCATGAGTCAGGGTTATCTGAAAGTGTGGTATAACCAAGCATATTCCAGAAACGTCCCAGAGGTCCCATCTTGTACTGGAGCAGACCGAAATCAGCATGTGAACCGGTTGATGCTGTGATGGATGCCTTGCCGTAAGTTGCATGGATCCTCTTGATCTCGCTCTCTAAGAGATCAAATGCCTCATCCCAGGTGATACGCTTGTAACCGCTCTTACCACGGTTCTCTACATGTCTGTCACCATTGGGATCGAAGTCTTCACGCAGCATAGGATATTTGATCCTGTTTTCTGCGTAAACACGGCCCTTCTGAGTACATACATAGTTTCCTAATGATGTCTGACGAGGAGGTGTGAATTCATGTCCCCTGGCCTTGATAGTCCATGCGGGAGTATCATCATCACCAAATACCATAGGACGGATTTTTGTGATTCTGCCATCTTTTACATGTACGAATACAGCTCCGCCGATACAGCAGTTAGTGAAGACCTCTTCACCTGGCTCAAGTTCAACGCCGGGGAGTTCGATTCCTCTTCTAATCTTTTCTTCTGCCATATTTGTCCCTTTCGTTTTTAAAGATTGACAGGGCCCTGTTGTCAATGCCAAAGGGCCCTGAAAGTTACATTTTGTCAGGCTTTGATCATCTCAATGCCGCCGATGTTGATGTCTTTCTCAGTTGCATCGATATTCTCGATGACCCTGGTCTGATATCCGGGCATCTCGATCTTTACAGAATAGATACCGGGCTCATTTCTCTCAAACCAGAAATCGCCAAATACATCAGTAGTAAGAGTCTTGCCTTCCTTGCCTTCTGCATCGATGATGGTGACCTTGGCGCCTTCGAGGCACTCATCGATCTCTGGATCATATACATCACCTGCAACGAAGAACTTGTTAAGAAGTCCCTTGTAATAAACATGCGGTTTCAGACCGAACTCAGGATGATAGGTCTCATACTCGCCGGTAGCAAGCTTGGACTGGATCTCTTCTGAATCGGGATCGCCGAATGTGAATACGTCTACAGGGCAGGACTGGATACATCTGGGCTCTTCAAACCAGTCAGGATCATCCTGAAGATGTGCACACATGGTACACTTCTGAGGGATCTGAAGAGTATCGTTCCAGTAAACACAGCCATAAGGGCACTCATCTACAAGGTCTCTCTGTCCATAAGACTTAACAGGGTCGATGATAACGATGCCGTCATCTCTTCTGTAAGCTGCTCCGTCCTTGGCTTTCTCAAGAACCGGGCAGATCTCGCATCCCTGGCACAGCTCGTGCATATAGTGTACACGAACCTTGGGGATGGTTCCCTGGATAGTCTCAGTAATCTTATACCAGAAATGTCCGGTGTTCGGCTGCGGCTTGGCTATCGGTGACCAGTCATTTCCTACGTGCTCATCCTTACAGGAGAGCTGACAGTTGTAACATCCGTTACAACGGGTTATATCAATCAGTAAAATTTTATTCATGATTCCCTCCTGTTATTACTTTGCCAGTACACGCTCGAACAGCAGACCTGTATCCTTGTCATAAGGCTTGTTGAATGCCTCAGGATACTGCTTCATGCATTCGTCGATATCGAACTTCTCAACTTCTACAAGGAAGCCTGAGCATACCATACCTGCGGCGTTCTTGGATGAGGTATTGTGAGGTGTGATCGTGTTGATCGCACCGCCTCTGTCCAGCTCTCCGGGGATGATATAGTCTGCACGTGAACCATGATCTACGTATGCAGCACCGGGGATGATCCTCTCATTTACATATGCACCGCACAGTACACGGCCACGCTCATTGTATACACATACGATATCGCCTGTCTTGATACCGCGCTCTGCAGCTGTTGTAGGATGCAGCCAGCATGGCTCATACAGATAACCGTCTTTGCCACGTACCTTGCTGGTTACGATCTCATGGAACCACTCATTGTCATCAAGGTTTGCATGGGTTCTGTGACGAGGATGGTTGGAGATACATACCAGAGGATATTTCTTTCCTCTCTCTCCGTCCTTACGCTCATCATGGAACTCACTCTTCTCTACCCAGTGAGGTACAGGAGGTCTTTCCTCATCGTCAGGGAAGTATCTCTTCAGATCGACTGACTCATACTCGAGCAGACCTGAAGGAGTCTCCAGAGGATTCTTCTTGGGATCAAGATAGAATTCATACATACCAGGCAGATACTTATCCCACTCAGGATCTGTAGGAACAACGAAGTATCCCTTCTCTTCGAACTCATCATAGTCAATAAGACCGGTCTCAGGAACGCCTGAGCAGTCAAATCCCTTACGGATCTTCTGGTTGATGGATTCACCGTCTGTGTACTCCTCAAGGAGGCCGAGTCGCTCAGCGATAGCGCATACGATCTCATAGTCAGACTTGGACTCTCCCAGAGGCTCGATGCACTGCTCCTCGATGTAGATCAGGTCATAAGCAGCACTCTCACGGTCATCACCGATGTCTCTTTCCTCGAACTTGGTATTTACAGGAAGAACGATATCTGCGAACAGACAGTCATTCTCCATACGTGGATGCTGAACGAGGATGAACTCGATTGAAGGATGTCTGAATGCCTCAGCTGTTCTGTTGGAATCGTTCCAGCAGGTCAGAAGGCAAGGTGTGTCAGACCACATCATTTGGATAGGTGAGCATCCTTCTGCAGGATATTTGTACTTGATGAACTGCTCACGTGCGGGAGTAACCTGCAGTGATGAGCCGTAGATTTCGAAATGTCCGTTCAGGATAGCATCATGAACCAGAGTCTCAGGAATGCACTGACGAGGCAGTCCCAGCCACGGGAACGGATTGTATCCTGTGTAGGCAGCACGTACATTCAGCTGAGGATCATGCATGATCGAGCAAGGTGTAGGAGGTGCTACAGGATGGTCTTCTGAACCGAATACGGCACGGTTGTTCAGGCAGAATGAATGAACACCCGGCTTTCCAAGACCCTGCATACCCAGAACGCAGCCCTCGATACGGGCAACCTCATGTGAATAAGGTCCTCTGATGTAAGGTCCGCCGAATCCGTGAACGATGGATGTAGCCTTCTCAGCCCAGTGTTTAGCCAGAGCCTTGATAATACGTACGGGAACTCCGCACTTGGGAGATGCCCATTCAGGAGTCTTGGGGATGCCGTCCTCTTTTCCAAGAACATAGTCGGCAAACTTGTCAAATCCGATAGAATGGGTATCAAGGTAATCCTGATCATATGTGTCGTTGATCAGCCACTGATAAGCTACTGCCAGATGCAGAGCCGGGTCAGTGTTGGGCAGGACAGGTATCCACTTGTCAGCAAATACTGCTGCTCCGTAGTTCAGATCAGGACAGATGTAGATGACCTCGATGCCGATATCTCTGAAGAACAGCATGAAACGGCTTACGTGGTCACCTGAGTTGAATCCACGTGTGGTTGTGCAAGGGTCGCATGCTTCGAAAAGAAGCAGTTCACTGTTCTTGCAGACATCATTGTACAGGTTGGAGCAGTTAGGCATCAGACCGAAAGGCTCGCCGCCCCAGAAATGCTTGGTTCCCCAGAACCAGCCTTCCCATGAGTCAGCATTTCTGATCTGGATAGTTGCTCCGCCCAGAAGTTCAAGTAATTTGAAGTGACATCCGTGAGGACCATGAACCATCTTGGTCTCTCCATGTCCGTCACCCTGTGCGTAGATTGCCCATGATCCATAGGTGTCGATGATACGTCTGATCTCACTCTCGATGATATCCAGAGCTTCATCCCATGAGATTCTTTCGTATCCGCTGATTCCTCTGTTCTGAGGATTGCGCTCACCGTTCGGATCCCAGTCAACACGCTTGATAGGATACAAGATACGGTTCTTGGAATAGATACTCTTCTTGAAAGCTATACCAAAAGGTCCTACAGATGTCTTTGCAGGAGCTTCCAGAACCTTTCCTCTTGCTTCGATCTTCCAGGGATTGATATGCTCTTCGGAATATTTCCAGTCATACCTGAAAGGTCTTACACGGAGGATCTTGCCGTCCTTTACATCAACTGCCGCGATGTGCGAACCATTACAGAAAGATGAATAGCCCGTACTCTTGAAAGTTGTGTACTTTGTCTGTCCGTTTTTAGTCGGCATTGCATTTACCTCTCATTTTCTTTCAAAATAAATGTTATCTGTTTCCGTTATCCTGCTGCGTTTTATAACCCGCAGCCTTGTTTGCCGCCTCAAAAAGTGCAGCGTATTTCTCTTCATTGGCACGCTTGCCCAGCTTCTTGGAAACTGTGGCCAGTGCCTTGTATGGAAGTGCCATATTGGGGTTTTCCTGCCCGTAATGCTTTTCCATAACGTCTTTGGCCTCGGTCAGTACTCTCTCGGCCTCTCTGTATTTCGCCCTCATGAACAGAACTGTTCCCAGATTGAAACGTGTCTGCGCTGTAGCCGGGTGGTCATCCCCTGCAAAGTCTGTCCAGATCTCAAGGGATTCTCTGAGTGAATCCTCTGCATCCTGGAATCTTCCAACTGCCTGATAGACAGCCGCGAGATTCTCCAGACTCTGAGTTACTGCAGGATGCTTTTTCCCAAATGCAGTACGTCTGATCTTAAGCGCCCTCTCATGAAGCGGAATAGACTTCTGGTACTCCCCTTTGTTCTCCAGGAGAACTGCCATATTATTCAGTGACTGTGCCAGCGCCGGATGATCCTCTCCCAGAGACTCCTCACGTATCTTCATGGAGTGTTCAAGGAGCGGCTCGGCATCCTTGAAATTCTCAACTGACATATACACCTCAGCAAGATCGTTTTCAGTCTGTGCAGTAGTGGTACTGTCATCTCCATAAGCTTTTCTCTGGATCTCCAGTGCTGCTTTGAAAGCATTTCCCGCGGAATCGATATCTCCTGTCTTCAGATACAGCTGTCCGAGTTTCTCTTCCTTGGCTGCTATCTCAGGATCGTCTTTATCCAGAGTTTCCTTCAGGATATCAACTGCCTGTGAATACAGTGTGACCGCAGGACTTAATGCCCCTCTGTCCACATATGTTTCCGCAAGCCTGGTCATGGTATCCGCAAATACCGGGTGACCGGGACCGGGGTCCTTTTCATACAGCTTAAGAGCCATTCTGAGGACCTCTCCTGCCATCTCAGGCTTTCCTGCTCTGGAATAGATGACTGACATATTTACGAGGATAGGACCTTTGTTTGAGCTTTCCTCTCCTTCGTTCTTCTCAATCTCGGATACAGCACGTTCCAGGAAGCTCTCCGCTTCTTCGTACCTTTCCTGGTCCAGAACACATTCTGCCAGTCCCTGAAGAGTCTGCACCAGCCCCTGATAATCATTATCCAGGCCTTCGCGTATCTTCAGCTCCTCTCTGTAGGCCTCTTCAGCCTCAGCATACTGCTTCATGTAAGCATACATGACAGCCAGGCTTCCGGTGAGCTCTGCAGTCTCCGCGGACTCGCCGCTCATCTTCCTGCTGAGAGCTATTACTTCCTTCAGAGTGGTTTCAGCGCTTTCAAAATCACCTACGCTCTGCTGAACCTCTGACTGATTGGACAGACTGGTGAGAAGCTCGGCATCACTGCCTTCTTCTCTTGCTGCCTGCACAGTCTCTGCGGCTCTTTCAAGAGCTTTGTCATACTTGCCTGCAATGAGCAGGTCGATAGTATTCTTATTTAACTCTTCCCATTTCTGAGACATACCTGTGTTTACTCCTTAAAGGCTGAGATTATCTGATAACTGCCTTGTGAGGCGGAACCAGAGGTGAGTCACAGAAAATGATCCTCGGTATTTCAAGTCCCTCTTCGCTGTCATAGCATGCGATCAGCTTGTCGATGTTCTTGTCATCATTTGCAAGAAGATCTGCTACGCCGTCAAGGATCTCCCATGCTCTGTCTGAGTAATCAGAAACGGGGCGAACCATCCATCCGTAACGGTCCCAGCTGAGCATCTCCTTTTTGTTTACAGCTGCAAGGTCAAGGATCAGATTGGCAATAACGATCTCAATACCTTTCCTGTCATCATTGATGTACAGTGCTGCGTCTGTCTTTCCTGTTCTGACATCGCAGTAAGCCTGGCTGGCGCTGATGAAATCTGCTCCCTTCCCGTTGGGGTCAGCTACCTTCCAGCTGCCGTCTGCCTGATCGTAATACTCAACGATCTCATATGTGCCGAACTTCTCACCTGCAGGAATAAATCCAACACGCTTACGCGCAGGGATACCTACATGACGGAGCATTGAAACACACATGGATGCAACATGGCTGACTGATGTCATCATTCTCAGATCTTCCGGACGTCCATCTGTGATCGGATCAACCTTGTCAAGCGCCTTGACTGAATCAAGAAACTCGTCAACATAACGATTGTTAGTCTCGAGCCAGCGCTCGTTCTGGATCGGATATTTCCAGCGCTCGTTGTAATCAAGTGTGATGCCGTCTACAACTTTGCATATTTCCGAAGCAGAAACAGGAAGTCCCTCGTACATCTGAACATTCTTGCCCGGGTCTGTGAATGGGCTCTGTGAAGCATAAAACTCCAGAATATCCATACAAAAATTACCTCCTTTTCTTTTTGTATAAAGTATCAGTATGCACTAATATCCATACTCATTATAATTCAAGACAATTTCTTGTCAATGACTCCGCGTGAATGTGCTTTTTTTAACACGGTAAACCCAAAAAATGTCACCCATGTTTTTACTCCGCAGTAAAAGATTTTCAAAATTTTTTCGTACTTTTCTGACATATTACAAATTTTATGCACTGCACTATTTATAGATTTGGTACAATTTGGCTGTTAGGATAAAGATTGACAACCCCAAAGCGGTGTGATAAATTTTATATAAGCAATCATTGGGACAAACGGGAGGCATTTTTATGGAAAAGTATAACAGGATCAAGTCTGCTGAATATCAGGCAAAACGTCCTTCAGATGAGGCCAAGATGATGGTTCGTATGGAGAAGATGGACAAGGAAGTCATCGCGCTGTATACCGGGCTTACATATGCTGAGGTAGACGCTTTTGATAATGACGAGACCAAAAAAGAAGTCGAGGCATTATACAACAAATAATATCCATGCTTTTATAAGGCTGTCGTTTTAAAGGAACGGCAGCCTTATTTTTACTACTTGAGGATAACATGAGAACAATCTATATATCCAACAGAAGTCAGGAGTTTATATCCGTATTCAGGTCTCTTGTCGACTGGACCAAATATGACTACAAAGTCATTGGAAGTTCAGAAAACGGCACAAAGGCCCTGGAAGATATACTCAGAAAGCAGCCTGATCTCGTATTTATCTCCAATGAACTGCCCGGACTTACAGGTCTGGATATCATCGAAAAGACCCGCGATCACGGTATGCTGACCGAATTTGTTCTTATGGAAGATACCGGAGACTTTTCTCTGGCGCAGCGAGCCATGAGGATGGGTGTCCGTGAATATCTCATCAATCCTGTTTCAGAAAATGAGATCACCAGGGTCCTTCTGGATCTTCAGGACAGACTGGATCTTCAGGGCAACAATGATGCGGAAGTATATCTGGTTTCCACCAGAAGACTGCTGCGCAATTCATTCATGCGTAACTTTGTGACTGCCGAAGTGCGTCAGCGCTACTCTATCGACGAACTGAACAGGTTTTATCATTTCAATTTCCAGGAGGGTTATTTCCAGGGAGCACTCATACAGCTCAGGGGCCTTCCACGTGAAGAAGAAAGCTCATTCCTGCCATCTGTCGTGGAAGAACTGAGATTCCGTTTCGACCCCATCTGCAATGAGATGATACCGTTCGTCCAGGGCGCGTCCAGACTGACCATACTGTTCAACTATGGTCCTGACAGTTCCACTCCTGACCATATGATCGATCTTCAGAACGTCATCAGGGAATTCCTTGCTGACAGGAACTGCTCATATACTTCATATTCGATAGGTATCGGCTACAGGACCAAAGATGTCAATTCACTGCTGGACGTTCTGCACTCTGCAGAACGCGCGGCGTACTGCGGTATACTGAAAGGCTCCAATCAGATATTCTTTATCGATCAGCTGACGTTCGACAATGTCAGGAAGTCAGATGTGATCACCAATGATTTCATAAATGAGATCAAGGGCGGTCTGGAGACCATGGAATTGATCCGCTATGAAAATGCCCTGCGCAAGGCATTTGACAAAGTAGGCCCCAATACAGACCCCGAGATCATTGTAGAGATCTGCCGCAGCGCTATCATTGAAGTAGCTCAGGCCTGCGGTGACGGCGAAGCTGTCACCCAGGAAGAGATCCGCAGAATACTTTACAGTGTCATCAATGCCTCTTCTCTTTCGGCTATCACTGCTACTCTGGTCAATTATGCCAGGACCCGTCTGGATGCAGTCAGAAAAGAACGTGAGTTCTCCAGGCCTGTCAGGGAAGCTACCAAATATATCAAAAACAATTTCACCAACAATATCACTCTGGCAAATGTGGCAGATCACGTACACCTGAACGCGTCTTATCTCAGTATGCTCTTCAAGAAAGAGACCGGTCAGAATTATATGGGATTTCTGACTGACTGCCGTATAGAAGAAGCCAAGAATCTCCTGAAGGACAGCAGTATGAGCGTAGCCGAGATCTGCTATGCTGTAGGATATACAGACAAGAAACATTTCAGCAGGCTGTTCATCAAGCAGGTTGGCATCAGGCCGACAGCATACAGATCACTACATTGATTCTGAATATAAAAATCCCGCATGGATGCAAGGAGCTTTCTCGCGAGGGACATATCAGTCCCGAGGGAGGAAGTCCGCAGCGAGGTTCCATGCGGGATTTTTTTAATTTGAATATAGTGATCTAGATGCTGCCCAGTTCTCGCTTAACTATATCTATGATATTGTCGGCCTTGCTGCGATAGATGAACAGCATCTCCCTGGCTTTGGCATTGAAGGTATCTGCCTCCAGGCGGTCCTTCATGGATTTAGTGTTAATGAACACATTCAAGCTGGCAGCTTCCATGGCAGCCTTGCACAGGATCAGACCTGCTCCAGCATCAGATACAGCCAGTCTGGAACCATGCTCAGCAAACCTGATCAGGATATCTATAGCCTCACAGCATTTCTCCATGATCAGAAGAGGCACCTGACATGCATCCTGGCTGCACTTTTCCAGCACTTCATCGCGGTATGCGATCTCTTCCGGAGTGTTCTTGGGCAGTCCATAAGCTGCAGCCAGAGGCTTGAAGCACTCTGCATCCTGGTCTATCAGATCCAGCAGATCTGCCTGGATCTTTTTGCACCTGTCCATCAGTTCATTCATCAGGCCTTCAACATCAGCATACTTCTTCTTGCCGACAGTGAGAGAGCCTACCATGTGTCCAAGAGCTGTTCCGACAGCACCGCACAGAGCTGATGCTCCTCCGCCTCCCGGTGTCGGAGCTGATGATGCCAGCTCCTCAATAAAACCTTCACATGTCTTTTCTGAGCTTTTCATGATAATCCTCTTTTGCGATGGCACAGTATGCTTCTGTCAGAACGCGGCGGGACCCAGCTTTGGCCTTTCTCTTAAGGGGACGTAATCCAACTGTCCCCTTCGCGAAAGGCCCGCGCCCACCGCAGACAGAAGCATACTGCGCCATCTGATAAGTGCTTCTTTAAAAAGTTAGAACAGGCCTGTGATCTTGCCGTCAGGTCCTACATCGATCTTCTCGGCTGCGGGAACCTTCGGAAGACCCGGCATCTTCATGATCTCACCGGTCAGGCATACGATAAATCCTGCGCCTGCGCTGACAGTTGCCTGTCTGATAGTGATTCTGAATCCTTCAGGACGTCCCAGCTTGGCAGGATCATCTGTAAGTGAATACTGAGTCTTGGCCATGCAGACGGGAAGATTTCCGAATCCAAGCTTCTCAAGTTCAGCGATCTCTTTTTCTGCCTTGGGCTGATAATCAACTCCATCAGCTCCGTAAACCTTGGTCGCGATAGCCTCGATCTTGTCCTTGATGGGCAGATCTGTATCATAAGCGAAATGGAAGTCTGAAGGCTGCTCGCAGAGTCTGACAACTTCTTCAGCAAGCTCAACTCCGCCTTCTCCGCCTTTGGCCCATACTTCGCTCATCTTTACGTTTACACCGAGCTCCTTGCATTTTCTGGTAACCAGTTCTATCTCAGCATCGGTATCATTTACAAAACGGTTCAGTGCTACAACAGCGGGCAGACCGAATACCTTGGTGATGTTCTCAACATGCTTGAGCAGGTTCGGAAGACCCTTTTCGAGAGCCTCGAGGTTCTCAGTACCTACCTGATCCTTGGGAACTCCGCCGTTGTATTTAAGAGCCTTGATAGTTGCTACGATGATAACAGCGTCAGGCTTGAGTCCGGCATAGCGGCATTTGATATCCAGGAACTTCTCAGCTCCGAGGTCAGCACCGAATCCAGCCTCAGTAACCACATAATCTGCCAGATGCAGTGCCATACGTGTTGCAGTTACGGAATTGCATCCATGAGCGATATTTGCAAAAGGTCCGCCGTGGATAAATGCAGGTGTTCCTTCAAGAGTCTGAACCAGGTTGGGCTTGATCGCATCCTTCAAAAGAGCTGTCATAGCTCCCTGTGCATTGATCTGACCTGCGGTTACAGGCTCGCCGCTCCTGGTATAAGCTACGACTGTTCTGGCGAAACGCTCTTTCAGATCATCCAGATCTGAAGCCAGGCAGAATGAAGCCATTACCTCAGATGCAACGGTTATATCAAAACCGTCTTCTCTGGTATAACCATTTGCCTTGCCGCCCAATCCGTCAACTACATTACGCAGCTGGCGGTCGTTCATGTCAACACATCTTCTCCATACAACTCTTCTCGGGTCGATATCCAGAGCGTTGCCCTGATAGATATGATTATCGACCATAGCTGCAAGAAGATTGTTTGCTGCTCCGATGGCATGGAAGTCACCGGTAAAATGAAGGTTGATATCCTCCATAGGTATTACCTGTGCATATCCGCCTCCGGCAGCTCCGCCCTTAACTCCGAAAACAGGTCCAAGAGAGGGCTCTCTAAGCGCTATAACTGTCTTTTTACCGATCCTGGTAAGCGCATCACCAACACCGACTGTGGTTGTTGTCTTTCCTTCACCTGCCGGTGTAGGGTTGATAGCTGTACAGAGTATCAGCTTGGCTTTCTTTCCGTCAGCACGCGGGGTGTTCAGGATAGAACTGTCAACTTTGGCCTTGTATTTGCCATAGTATTCGATATCGTCTTCTGTAAGACCTATCTTGGCTGCAATGTCTCTGATATGTTCAGGCTGTGCCTCCTGAGCTATCTCAATATCAGATTTGAATCCCATATGTTACCTCCATTGTCCTGTCAATTGTTTATTTGATCATCCGCGGATAGCGCGGCTTTTAACGTATTTTTTGATATCCCCGACCATATACAGAGAGCCGACTGCACAAATGGCGATATCTGTTCCGGCCCGTTCAAATGCGGCTTCGATAGCTGCATCAATACTCTCAAACGACTGTGCTTTTACTCCATATTCAGATGCGACAATGGCGGTTTCCTTTGAATCCAGTGCTCTTTCACTGGGCGGCGAAACGCACATGACTTCTCCTGCATGTGGAAGCAGCACTTCAAACATCTCCCTGTAATTCTTGTCCGCAAGAACTCCCAGGATAATGATCAGTTTTTCTTCCCCGAATACTGTATACAGACTGTCGGATGTAGCTCTGGCTCCCTGAGGATTGTGAGCACCGTCAACAATGAAAATCGGATTTCTTCCAATGACCTCAAACCTGCCCGGCCATCTGGTCTCAGAAAATCCCTTCTTTAAAGCCTCATCTGAGATATTATAACCGCTTGCCCTCAGCACCTCAACTGCTTTGATGACAACTGCGGCGTTTTCTGTCTGATACTTTCCTATCAGGGCTATATCGAACTCTCCGAGGTCTGTGTGACGCAGTTTCTGGCCATGAGTATCCACAGATACCGTACTGACAGCCTCGGGCTCGGAAATATACAGATGAGCTCCTACCGCCCTGCATCTTTTTTCTATCTCACCGGTTACTTCTCTTCCCTGGCTGTACAGGACCACATTACATCCGGACTTGATGATACCGGACTTGGTCCTGGCAATCTCTTCCAGAGTATTTCCCAGATACTGTGTGTGCTCCAGACTGATAGTGGTAATGATCGCCAGCTCAGGCGGAAGAATGATATTGGTGGAGTCCAGTTCTCCTCCCATTCCGACTTCCAGTACCACAATATCGCATTTATGTCTGGCAAAAAACTCGAATGCGATAGCTGTATTCAGCTCGAACTCTGTCGGTGAATCCGTCATAGAGTCTGCAAACGG
>JAZUNG010000217.1:0-1570 GCA_045604025.1 Lachnospiraceae bacterium
AGTACCAGAATTCTCTTTTTCATCTCACTTTTCTCCTGTCTTTAAATCTATATCTGTAGCGTTCTCTTTTTTGTTCCACTTCGCGGCCCACAGCTCCATGATCTCAGCGTTATGCTCCGGCTTCATCAGGTGCAGCGCCCAGAACCCCGCAAATGCCGCAGCAGCAACGGTTATCCAGTCTCCGACGCCCATGCCTACCATGACGCCGCCGCTTCCGGACAGGTCTACTCTCACCATCTCCATGAAGTCGACACTCCAGTGACCCAGGATGGTAGGCCAGAGATTGCCTGTGCGCAGATATACGGCTCCGAAGAGCATGCCCACGCCTATGGCATATACAGACTGGACGATCACGGAGAACACATCTCCGCCCGCAAAGATATTCGATATATGTATCAGGCCGAACACTATGGAGGACAGCCAGAAGATGATCCTGATCTGGCTCTCCGATTCGATCTTTCTCATGAAGTTTGCTATACCCAGACCGCGGAACATGACCTCTTCGCCGAACCCCGGAGCGGTGGCTCTCAGGAGTGCGATGAACACCGGACCGGTGCCCAGCATCACCCAGCTGACTATGCTTCCCGCCCAGTGAAAGATCAGGAACGGCAGCAGCATCAGCAGGCCTTCCCTGAGCCCGTATCTGTGCAGGCATCCGTCGTAGTCAGGTTTGAACCAGAGCTTGAATATCAGCAGGGCGAGGAGTGCCGAGGCAGCGATCCCTACTCCGCTGGCTCTGTAATTCGTCACGCCGTTGATCATAGTATCAACGGCATAATCAGGGAAAGCATTGCCGATCAGCTGGTCTACATATCCACCCAGAGACTCCATTACAGAAGCAAATACAGCGAGCAGAAAGTAGCCGACTATAGTGTGGTCAAGTATTTTGTGTTGTCTGTTTTTCATCGATATCCTCCGCAACTAGTTACTCCTTCTTTTTTTATACAGTTCTTCTGCTGCAAGACGCGTTTTGGCAACCACGTCCCCGCACGCCTGAGGGAAGCAGTAATACAGCATGCTGCCATCTCCGATACAGATCACGTCACCGATCTCGTACCAGTAATAATCAGAATACAGGCTGTATGACTTCTCCGGCGCATGTTGATACTCCAGTCTCCCATCGCAACCTGTCAGATGAAAGCCCTCATTATCATGGATCAGCCTGCCTTCACCCACATTATAAAGACATTTTGTATCCTTGAGTATGCTTATCTTTACAGGTATGTCGAGTCGATACGCTCCTTCTTCTATTTCAGCGCGAACGCTTTCCCTCTCCCATGCATACCAGTCAGGGACATGGACGAAGATGTCATCTCCATCGTCCGCCCTGAGATATCCGGTCTCCGTAAGTTCCCAGCTCTTACCGCAGCATCCGCAGCTGAGACGTACACCGCTGCCATTCATCATCCCTTCAGTACCGCATGACGGGCATTTATACAGCACTCGGTTAAGGCCGTCTGCGCGGAAGTCTTCCGTGACTCTGATGCCCTGCTCCTGCTGACCGCGGTAATTATCAAAGGTGAAGAGCTCCTTCAGTACTGAATTGATCTCCGAGGCGCTCATGCTCTCT
>JAZUNG010000218.1:0-7963 GCA_045604025.1 Lachnospiraceae bacterium
CAGGCAGATCGTATAATTAAGATGCTTGATGGCAGAATAGAAGATGTTGTATAATAATCTGAAATATTGAAGAATATCAATAACAGATTTTGGGGGAATGATAATGAGTAAAGCGGATCAGATATTCGTAGACATGTGCAGTGACATACTGAAAAACGGTGTCAGCACCGAAGGCGAGAAGGTGCGACCTGTCTGGGAAGACGGCACACCCGCATATACGATCAAGAAGTTTGGCGTGGTCAACCGCTACAATCTGGCAGAGGAATTTCCTGCGTTGACACTTCGCAGAACACCTATCAAGAGCTGCACCAATGAGATGCTATGGATCTGGCAGAAGAAGTCCAATAACATCCATGACCTCAAGTCAACAGTATGGGATGAGTGGGCAGATGAGACCGGTTCCATTGGCAAGGCTTATGGTTACCAGATGAGCGTAAAGCATAAGTATAAAGAGGGCATGTTTGACCAGGTGGATCGTGTCATATACGATCTGAAGAACAATCCTTTCAGCCGCCGTATCATGACCAATATCTATGTGCATGCGGATCTCTATGAGATGCACCTGTATCCGTGCGCTTACTCCATGACATTTAATGTCACCACACGTCCGGGATCGGATAAGCTGGTGCTGAATGCCATCCTGAACCAGAGATCTCAGGACATTCTGGCCGCCAATAGCTGGAATGTATGTCAGTATGCAGTCCTGGTTCATATGCTGGCCAGAGAGTGCGATATGGAAGTAGGCGAGCTGGTTCATGTGATCGCAGACGCGCATATCTATGACAGGCACATCCCTCTGATCGAGGAACTGATCACCAGAGAGCAGCATCCGGCTCCGAAGTTCTGGCTGAATCCCGAGGTAAAGCATTTCTATGATTTCACCGAAGATGATGTCAGACTGGACGATTATGTGACCGGACCGCAGATCAAGGACATCCCGATAGCTGTGTGAGCGGCAGAGTGAGGATGTCTGCAGCTGCCATTAAAAGAATTGACCATTTAATTCATATCAGGGAAATCAAATGAAAGCAATAGCAGCAGTTGACAGAAACTGGGCCATAGGGAAGGATAACCATCTTCTGATCAGTATTCCTGATGACATGAAGTTCTTCCGCGAGACCACTGCCGGAGGCGTGGTGATCATGGGCAGGAAGACCCTGGAGAGCTTCCCTGGAGGCAGGCCCCTGAAGAACAGGATAAATATAGTGATAACAAGGGACCCCTTCTATACAAAAGAAGGGGCTGTTGTCGTTCATAATGTTGATGAGGCGCTCTGCGAGGCAGAAAACTACTCTGACAGGGAGGCGTTTGTGATAGGCGGTGAGAGCATCTACCGACAGATGGCGCCTCTGTGTGACACGATCTATATCACCAAGGTGGATGCGGAGTATGAGGCGGACGCTTTCTTCCCGAACCTGGATGAAAATCCGGCATGGGCAGTGAGTGAGGATTCGGGATCAAAGGAATATGAGGGGCTGACATACAGATTCGTGACGTATACCAGAACACCTGCCTGTGATATCGCAGATGCACAAGAATCCTGTGATATGAACCATTTCATAGAACAATAAAAATACTTACTTCAGTGCTTTAATAGGGCAAAGTGCATAAAAATACGAAAAAACCTTGAGTAATTGTATAAAATTCAATTGATTGACTTTGGGATTCAATTTTGTATAATTATGTTATTGCTTTTCTAAGCACTTATATCACAGGAGGAATGAATTGTGAAAAACATTAAGAAAATTGTAGCTCTCGCTCTTGCAGCCATGATGATCCTTGCCCTCGCAGCATGTGGTTCTTCTGGCGGAAACAACAGCGGCACTCAGGGCGGAGACGCAGACGCAGACAAGACTTACACTATCGGTATCTGCCAGCTGGTACAGCATGAGGCACTGGACGCAGCTACCAAGGGATTCAAGGATGCGCTTACCGAGAAACTTGGTGACAAGGTTACCTTCGATGAGCAGAACGCAGCCGGAGATTCCGCAACTTGCGCAACTATCTGCTCAACCTTCGTAACAAACGGCGTTGACCTGATCATGGCAAATGCTACACCTGCTCTTCAGGCAGCAGTAGCAGCTACAGCAGATATTCCCATCATCGGAACATCAGTTACAGATTATGCAAGCGCTCTCGGCATCGATAAGGATGCATGGAAGGGATATACCGAGAAGAATATCTCCGGTGTTTCTGACGGAGTTCCTGCAGATCAGGAAGCTGAGATCATCAAAGAGCTCTTCCCCGATGCAAAGAATGTTGGTATCATGTATTGCTCAGCTGAGCCTAACTCCAAGGTTCAGGCAGACGATATCAGACCTGTTCTTGAAGGCATGGGATATACAGTTACTGACTTTACTTTCGCTGACACCAACGATGTTGCATCTGTAACACAGAATGCATGTGATGCATGTGATGTTATCTACATCCCTACTGACAATACCGCTGCATCATGCACAGAGGCTATCAACAATGTAGCATCTGTTGCCAAGGTTCCCATCGTTACCGGCGAGGAAGGCCTCTGCAGAGGCTGTGGCGTAGCTACACTTTCCATCAACTACTACGATATCGGAACTGCTACCGGCAAGCTGGCTTATCAGGTTCTGGTTGAAGGCGCTGACATCTCCACACTGGAGATCGCATACGCTGACAAGGTTACCAAAGAATACAACAAGGAGCTGTGCGAGCTTCTTGGAATTGAGATCCCTGAAGGCTATACTGAGATCCCTGCTGCAGAGTAATCTTATATTTGGCTTGAAACGGTAGACCAAATATAATATATTATTGAATACTGGAATCAGGCGAAAGGGGTGCCATGTTTTCATGGTACCCCTGTATGTTACTATTAGGAGGAGCATATGGCGCTTTTAAACTATTTTGCGTCACTTAACCCGCTCAATCTGCTGAAGAATCTGCCGGCAGGCATTGCGCAGGGACTTATATGGGGCATAATGGCTGTGGGTGTGTATATCACCTTCCGCCTGCTGGACATGGCCGACCTGTCGGTTGATGGAACATTTACCACTGGCGGTGCCGTGACTGTTATGCTGATACTTTCAGGATGCCCTGCGTGGCTGGCTCTGATCATAGCGCTGCTGGCAGGTCTGGTCGCGGGAATAGTTACCGGACTGCTGCATACACTTCTGGGCATCCCGGCCATCCTGGCAGGAATACTGACGCAGTTTGCCCTGTATTCGGTCAACCTGGCTATCATGGGCATGTCGGCCAACAAGGCTGTCAGCGTGGACAACTATACTCTGATCATTTCTTCCAGACACGTTCCGGCTGCACTGCTGGTCGGTGTGGGTCTGACTATTCTGATCATCATCGTGCTTTACTGGTATTTCGGAACTGAGCAGGGAAGCGCGCTGCGTGCTACCGGCTGCAACCAGTCCATGAGCAAGGCACAGGGTATAAATATCAATTTCATGAAGGTCATCGGACTGGCTCTGTCAAATGCTATCGTTGCTCTGGCAGGCGGACTGATGGCACAGTATCAGGGATTTGCGGATATCAACATGGGCCGTGGCGCCATCGTTATCGGACTGGCAGCGGTTATCATCGGTGAGGTCATCGGTGAGGCGCTGTTCAAGAAGCACTTAAGCTTCTGGCTCAGACTGGGATTCGTTGTGCTCGGCGGTATCCTGTACTATATCATAGTTGTCATCGTACTCTGGCTGAAGCTGAATTCCAACTATCTGAAGCTCCTCACAGCCGTAGTGGTAGCTATATTCCTGGCCGTTCCATATCTGAGGGCCAAGAGCAAGAGCTCGTTTAAGAAAGCCGGAAAGGAGAGTGGCAAGAATGCTTGAGCTGATCAATATTCATAAAACTTTCAATCCGGGAACGGTAAACGAGAAGATAGCTCTGAACGGAGTGGATCTGCATCTGGAAAAGGGTGATTTCGTTACGATCATCGGAGGCAACGGTGCCGGTAAATCCACTATGCTCAATGCTATCTCAGGCGTGTGGCCTATTGACCGCGGCTCTATCATCATTGAGGGAGAGAACGTAACTACGCTGCCTGAGCACAAGAGAGCATACCTGCTGGGCAGAGTGTTCCAGGATCCCATGACCGGAACAGCGGCCACCATGGAGATCGAGGAGAACCTTGCTCTGGCATATCGACGTGGAAACAGCAGAACTCTGCGTCGCGGGATCACCAGAAAAGAGAAAGAGTATTACCACGAGATCCTCAAGACTCTTGATCTGGGCCTGGAGGACCGTATGACGGTCAAGGTAGGAACGCTTTCGGGCGGACAGAGACAGGCACTGACACTTCTGATGGCAACGATCAAACAGCCCAAGCTCCTGCTTCTGGATGAACATACGGCTGCTCTGGATCCCAAGACCGCAGCCAAGGTTCTGGAGATCACTGAGAGCATTATCGAAGAGCAGGGTCTGACCACACTTATGGTCACCCATAACATGAAGGACGCTATCACACATGGCAACCGCCTGATCATGATGAAGGACGGCAAGATCATCATCGACATCAAGGGCGAAGATAAAAAGAAGCTGACAGTCGAAGATCTTCTGGATAAGTTCAACGAGGCTGCCGGCGGAGAAGAATTCGCCAACGACCGCATGATCCTGGGATAATATCACATGAGAGAGAATTGCTCTGAAAAATACAAACTGATCACAGAAACGCTGATCAGCCGTGGCATCAGCATTACCACTATGGAGAGCTGTACCTCAGGACTGATCGCATCACTGATAACTGATACCGAAGGGGCGTCCGCTGTACTGCGCGGCGCCTTTATCACATATAGCAACGAGGCAAAGATCCGGTGCGGGGTACCTGCTGAGATCATTGACAGGTACGGAGTGTATTCAGAAGAAACTGCCAGAGCCATGGCGCAGGCCGCTGCAAACGCATATAATGCGGATATCTCTGTTGGCATAACCGGAAGCTTCGCAAATGCGGATCCTGAAAATGCAGACAGCGAGCCGGGTGTGGTGTACTTTGCGATATACTTCCGAGGGATGTTAAGAAGCTATACTATAGAGGGAGTTCACGGTTCATACCGCCATGAGGACAAGCTGATCGCAGCTGACTATGTGGCAGATGAGCTGCTTGGGATCTTGCAGGTTCAGAGTATATAGTTTTATAACTGGTTATATTTGAGTTTACTTGTTTGGACATAAGAAGAACTGATACAATTGAATATACTGTGATCCGGAGTGCGAGAAGAACGCTCGCTCTGGAGGTAAATGAACGTGGCATTCTGGTAAGAGCGCCGCGTTTTGCTTCTAATGCGCAGATTGAGAGATTTGTAAGGGCAAATGCTGACTGGATAGACAGAAGGCTGAAGAAGCTGGAACTAAGAAAGATTCAGGCTGATGAAGCAGGGATCCTTACGGAAGCTGAGATAGATTCACTGAAAAAACAGGCCCGGGATGTGATCTCGAAGAGAGTGGACTACTATGCAGGTATTCTGGGCGTTTCTTATGGACGCATCTCCATCAGATGCCAGAAAACAAGATGGGGGAGCTGCTCGCGAACCGGCAATCTGAGCTTTAACTGCCTGCTGATGCTTTCCCCGCCTGAAGTACTGGACAGCGTGGTTGTGCACGAGCTGTGTCACAGAAAAGAGATGAATCATTCTGCCAGATTCTATGCAGAAGTGCGCCGGGCCATGCCGGACTATGACAGATGGAACAGGTGGCTCAAAAAAAACGGCCCTCTGCTGATGGCAAGGGTGCCGCGTGAAAACTGATAGAGTCGCTTGATAATTGTATTTAAGGATCAGAGTTCTGCCTGCTCCGGTGGGTATTTCAGACACAGAGTCAGTATTCCTGTTGCCGCTTTATCATGTCTTATTTCCGGATCAAGAGGTTTTTCCAGCTCTAAAACTCCTTTAAGATCTGCATCCCCTTCGTAAACATATGCCGTCACCCTGCAGTCATAGAACTTCAGGTCCTGAGAACGGGTGCGAACCCTCCCGGATCCGGTTGTTACTGTGTCTGGGAGTTTCCTGATCACCGTTGCCTCACAGAACAATATATTCCCCGGACGGACAGGTTTCAGGTAGCGCATGTGCTCAACAGATGACAGGTAAGGTGTTGTGCCAGCATTTTCAGGTATGGAAAGAAGCAGCAGATCTGCGCATTGTGCCATCGCCTCTGTTGTATAGATACCAGGAAACGTTGGATCGTCCGGAAAATGTCCTTTGAAAACATCCATTTCCGGGTCGACATAAAACGCAGTCTGCGCAAAATGGTCCACAGCTGCAGGAGCTTCCACAATGTTCTCATCAGGCTCCTCTTCGCGTTTTTTGCTGAAGAAATAGCAGACATCTGTAAGGAGCAGCGGTGGCCTGTGAGGAAGGATCTTCATTATCTGTTCTTTATTCAGTATTCTATCATCCATGATCATATAAATATCTTCTGCGGTCTGATTTCAACCGCAATATATCATAATACTCTTCTGCAGCCAGATCTCATCCACGGCTTCCAAATAATCTGTTGAACTGTTTTCCTTTTAGCTGCTCTTCGGCTGCTTTATCTGATTGCCTGTTGATATACTGACGCATCAGAAGCAAAAGCCGGTTTCTGTCAGGCGCGCTGCGCTCGATCGGATCAGGCATATACATCCTGTTACGGCGCTTCAACTCCTCTGTGCATATGTCATATAGCTGAGCGCAGGTATTTCTGTCCTCTTCAGGAATATAAACCGGTTCGATCAGCTCATAGTCGGCCCGTCCAGTTGAGCAGATACGTAACCTGCAGCAGTTGGCAGAGAGTTGCACGCAGAAGGTCAGCTGAGAAACAGTCAGATCCTGCGGCATTAATAAATCCGTACCGGATGTATCATGTGTACTACCGTTGGCCTGCAAATGGCTGAGGATTGTTCTGATACCATTCATCTGATTTTCAAGTAGCTCCATGAGCCTGGTGGCATCGCCGCTGAATGGCTCGGGAATATCATATGTATGTTTCCGAATAAAACTGTCTAAATCCATGGTACGGCTTTTTATCTTCTGTATTTATTCTGGATGGATACGTGCTCAGAGTCTAAATCCGTGCTGTATCATCAGTCACTGATATTGTAACATACTTCTTTCCAGAAAGACATAAGGGTGATTAGTATGATTATATCTATTCTATAAAAATAAATTGAAGTATAAATAACATTATGCTAAAATATAAATACAATATAAACTAATATTATATCTACATATTATTATCACAATTAATCTTAAACCACACATATAATTGAGCTATAGTAAAATGTACTAAATTGTCGTTATGAGTATTAGCATTTTTAACAAAAATCAAATTTTTAATTGTCAAGTGTCCAAAAATGGATTTTTTTGGCGTTTATATAGTAAAAGGGATTATTTAGTAGACAAGGTTTAAATGAAGGAGGGTGATGGCCAATGCTGGATTATATATTGAAGATGGCAGTCTACGGTGGCGCATTGGGTGTGATCGTGCTCATACAGGCTGTACTGAACGTAGGATCTTTTGATATCGACGATGTCATAATGAATATACTTGGGACCCTCATAGGATACTTATTGGCCACATTAATAAAAAGAACGAAGAGGACATTAGAGCCGGATAGAGTATGATGATCGCAACAAGGAGGACTGGTCCGATGGGTTTAATAGTTGCTTTTTATAAATAGAATAGATTTAAAATAGATAAGGAGTAATATATGAAAAAGATATTGTCATTTTTATTAGCTATGATGATTTTAGGATCTTATACTTTTACAGTGTTTGCTGATTACAATATATTTGCAATCGATAATGATAACGAATCTGAGATTGTTGGTGACAAACTAATATACGATGAGATTTATTACATTAACCTCAAAAACGAAATACAGTCATTGATAGCTGAAGCTGAAGCGGTAAGTGAAGAAGAATGGAGTATGTTTATTGATGATAATTATGCAAGGATTCAAGATATTAATTTAAAGTTTACAGATTATGTTAATTATCATATGAAC
>JAZUNG010000219.1:0-12825 GCA_045604025.1 Lachnospiraceae bacterium
TACGATAAATGCGGGCAGCAGTTCATAGATGTTCCAGCCGCCTCCGATCGGGCGTACCATGTATTTCCACAGGAAGATCACAACGGCACCGGAGATCATACCGGCCAGCGCGCCCCATTTGTTGCATCTCTTCCAGAAGAGTGCGCAGAGCATGACAGGCGCGAATGTGGCTCCGAATCCTGCCCATGCGAATGACACGATGGTAAAGACAGAACTGTTAGGGTCGCGGGCCAGGATCACGGCTATTACCGCGATCACGATAACGGATACTCTGGCGATCCACATGGTGGCCTTCTTGCTGAGGTTGAACTTGAGTATACCGCCCAGGATATCTTCAGATACACTGGACGAAGCTGCAAGGAGCTGCGAATCCGCAGTGGACATAGTTGCTGCCAGGATGCCCGACAGGACCAGACCTGCGATGATGATGGCCAGCACTCCGTTGTTGCTCAGAAGATCCGCTATCTTGACGATAACTGATTCAGCTGCGGAGCTGGACTCAAATGACTCGATGAAGCCGCCCTTTGAGAGGGCAAACCCCATGATACCGATGCACATCGCAATACCCATGGAGATAACAACCCAGACAGAAGCAATACGTCTGGATGATCTGATAGTCTTAGGGCTCTTGGCGCCCATGAATCTCAGCAGGATATGGGGCATGCCAAAGTATCCCAGGCCCCAGGCCAGAGTGGATATAACACTGAAGAAGCCATAGGTACTGGTCTCGCCTGTCACCACATTTGCATTTGAGAACATGTTCAGATATCCGGGAACTGTGCTGGCTGTATCTACTACGCCACCAGCTCCACCTGCGAGACTGACGCCGAATCCCAGAATGATCAGCAGTGAGATAGTCATGACTATACTCTGGATCAGGTCGGTAGTTGAAACTGCCAGGAATCCTCCAAGTATGGTATACACTATGATAACTGCTGCACCGATCAGCATGCTGGCAGTATAGTCAAAACCGAATAAGCTGTTGAAGAGCTTTCCTACAGCGGCGAATCCGGATGCTGTATATGGAATAAAGAAAATGATGATGATCAGCGCTGCTATCAGAGACAGGATACGCTGATTGTCTCCGAACCTCTTTGAAAAGAAGCCGGGCAGTGTATACGCATCTATCTCCTCGGAGTAGACACGAAGTCTTTTCGCAACAAAAAGCCAGTTCAGATATGTTCCGACTGCCAGACCGATGATAGTCCATCCTACGTCAGCGACACCTGAGAAGTATGCCAGCCCGGGAAGTCCCATCAGCAGATACGAACTCATGTCACTGGCTTCTGCACTCATAGCTGTGACCAGTGCTCCCAGCTTTCTTCCACCCAGATAGAAATCTTTGGTGGAACTGCTTCCCCTCTTGGAATAGAAAATACCGATGATGACCATTGCGGCCAGATAAACAACCATGACTATGGCCATAATGATCTGATTTGAACCCATAGATAACCTCTCTTTCATTCATTGCTGCCCTTTGGCTCTGACTGCAGAACAGTATTGCAAGTCATCCACCCGGCAGACCCAAGTTCTGACCGGTCCGAACCATAACTATCAGATATTTTGATGAAATGGTCCGCGTCTGGTCACAGTTATCGCAAATTATATAGAAAGAAAAACTGAACATCAATATAGAATGAAGTCTATACAAAGTTTACTAATTATTATATAATTCCTTTAATAATAGCGCATATACATATGAACAATAATATGTACATTGTTTTGATCGGATTCACTTTACACACCTGATATTTCCAAAAACTCCAATCATGACCTGTTACTACTTCGTATTTTTCCATTTTCTCCAGATATGACCAGTATTTGCGTAGAATTCTTTTCAGAAAATGGTCACAGGCGCATATTTTGGAAGAAAAGCTGGTCATTACCGGAGATTTTGGAAAATACAGAAAGAAGAGCTGGTCATTACCGGAGGTTTTGGAAAAAAGAAAAAGAAGAACTGGACATAACAGAACATTTTGGAAAAAAGCAGGATGGCAGGCGGAGAAAAATGGCAGCAAAGAATCAGAACAGTACAAAAACAAGGATAGTAGAGGCAGCGTGGAAGCTGTTCTATGAGCAGGGATATGAGGAAACAACGGTAGAGGACATACTCGAAGAGTCTTCAACCTCCAGAGGTTCGTTCTATCATTATTTTGAAGGAAAGGATGCGCTGCTCGGTTCACTGGCGTTCCTTTTCGACCAGAAGTATTCTGAGCTGGAGCCGGAACTGGCAGAGTGCGGATCATATATGGAACAGCTCCTGTTTCTGAACAGGGAACTGTTCAGTATGATCGAAAATACTATCGCCATAGAACTTCTGGCAAGGCTCCTGTCCAGTCAGCTCTCGGTCCGCACCGAAAAACACCTCATGGACCGCAGCAGGCTGTATTTCAGGTTGCTCAGAAAGATCATACTGGCTGCCCAGGAGTCGGGTGAGTTCCGCTCTGACCTGTCCGTGAATGAGATGGTCAAGATCTATGCCATAGCGGAGAGGGCTCTGATGTATGACTGGTGCATATGCAATGGCGAGTATTCTCTGCGCAGCTATGCCCAGCAGACCATGCCTTTCTTTCTGTGTAGATTCCTGAATAAGCAGACAGAAAAACGCATTAACAAAGACAAAAAATCACTTGATGAAAAGCCCCTGTAGCTTTAAAATGATTAGTGTTTGGTGTTCATATATAACCGGTCTCATAAACCATCAGACCGGTATTCTTTATTAAAAGCATATTCACAGTGGGGAAAAGATGAAGATAGGATTCGACAACGAGAAATATCTGAAAACACAGTCTGAGCATATCAGGGAACGTATCAACCAGTTTGGCGGCAAGCTGTATCTGGAATTTGGCGGTAAACTCCTTGATGACCTGCATGCATCGAGAGTTCTTCCCGGATTCAAGGCTGACAGTAAGCTCCAGATGCTCCTGCAGTTGAAGGACCAGGCAGAGATGATCATGGTCGTCAGCGCTGAGGACATCGTCAACAACAAGATGCGTGAGGACCTGGGCATCGGCTACGATGAGGACGTACTGCGTCTGGTCAGAGAGTACCAGAGCAAGGGTCTGTATATCAGCAGCGTCGTTATCACCAAGTATACTCCCGTCCACAGCGTTGAGATCTTCCAGGAGAAGCTCGAAAACGACGGCCTGAAGGTTTACCATCATTTCGTTATCCCCGGATATCCCACTGATATTGAAACTGTTATCGGCCCCAATGGCTATGGAAAGAATGATTATATAGAGACCACCAGACCGCTGATCATCGTGACTGCGCCGGGTCCCGGATCGGGCAAGATGAGCACTTGTCTGTCTCAGCTGTATCACGAGCACCAGCGGGGTATTGAGGCAGGATATGCGAAGTTCGAGACATTCCCTATCTGGAACCTGCCGCTCAATCATCCGGTCAATCTGGCATATGAAGCAGCCACAGCTGACCTTAACGATATCAACATGATCGATCCATACCATCTGAAGGCGTATGGACTGACTACGGTTAATTACAACAGAGATATAGAAATATTCCCGGTACTGCGCAGCATGTTCGAGGGTATCTACGGCAAGTGCCCGTATGCATCGCCTACAGACATGGGCGTCAATATGGCAGGCTACTGTATCATTGACGACGAGGTGTGCAGACAGGCGGGTGACGAAGAGATCATCAGAAGATATTTCCAGGCTGCTGTCGGGCTGGCTGCAGGTACCAAGAGCTCCTCGGAGTTGAACAAGATTAAGATCCTCATGAACAGCGAGGGCCTGAACCCTACTGACAGGAAGGTGGTTGCCGCAGCTCGTGAACATGAGAAGGAAACCGGTGGTATAGCCACAGCCATGGAACTGGACGATGGCAAGATCATACTCGGTCATACCGGAGATATCATGGGTGCATCAGCTGTATGTCTGATCAATGCCATCAGATATCTGGCAGGGATTCCCAGAGGCAAGAAGATCCTTTCATCAGAGTCTCTGCAGCCGATCAACCGTCTGAAAGAGAAATACATGGGCAGCCACAATCCGCTGCTGCATCCGGATGAAATGCTGATAGCGCTGTCGATCACATCCACTACAGACGAGGATGCCGCGCGCACGCTGGAACAGCTCCCTAAACTGAGAGGCTGCAAGGTACACACCACGGCACGTCTGTCGTCCAATGACCAGAGAACATTCAAACGTCTGGGCTGCGATCTGACATATGAGCCAAAGGAAATGTAAGTTTATTTCTTTTTGGAAGGAAGCCAGCCGGTAAGGAATCTCAGGACAGGTATTTTGCCCAGTATCCATGAAATGATCAGACACAGGCACAGTACCAGGAATGAGTAAATTGCGGCAGGAATGATAAACGCTATGAAGGGCAGGTGGATAACACCTGCCTTTTGAAATAGGTGCAGGAAGATCTCATGCATCAGATAGATGCCGAGAGTATTTTTGGAAACTGTACATATGAATCTGCCTGCTGCCTTGCCATTGTTGCGGTAGTGCAGGCAGAGCAGAAATACGGACAGTACTATGGCCACTGTAAATATGGTGTCGTAGCTGTCCATTACACTGTCCCAGAGCTGCCCGGTCAGATGTGAGGCGTAGATACCCCAGAGGCCGCTGACTATAAAGGCCACGATGATCACGCATACAGGCGCGAGAACTGAACGCTTTTTCGAGGGCAGAATCTTTTCTCTGATATCATCCATCTTCCCGTAGGCAAATGCTCCCATACAGAAATATGAAAAAGCAAATCCGAACAGATTGCGGAACGGATTGAACATATTGAAGAAATTGACAGCCAGATATGTATCTCCCCCCAGGAACAGGTTGCTGAACACAGTGGCCAGCATGCACAGCAGTTTGTTGCCGAATGTCAGTATCATGCAGACAACTAAGAAGAAGTTGAATGCAGATCTGTGATGGTCAAATGCTGCCTTGATCAGCGGGAAGAAGATATATACACAGATCAGAGCTCCCATGTACCACATATGATGTATCCAGCCCTGTCTCCATTTCCACAGTGCCATGATGAATTCTTTAACCGACATCCATTCGCCGCTGATGATCATCATGAAGAACAGATTGATCGCTCCCCAGACGACTGTAAGAAGTATCAGCTGAATGACTTTGATCACGTGCTTTTGGACAGACAGCTCCCTGCCTATCAGCAGGAATCCGTTGGCGAAAAAGAAGAGTGGGACACACGCTGACAGGAGCGGTGTAAACATATACTGAATATAGGCGACCGGTGAAGGGTCGCCCAGAAAATCGATATGGAGCAGCAGGCTGTGATAAATGAGCACGGAAAAAATCCCGATGAATTCCATCAGGTCGATAAAGTCGTATCTTTTATTTAGTGCTGCGGATCTGTCTGTGCTCATAGTGCAACGGGCTATTTCTGCCATCTGCCGCTGGCCCCGCATGGAAGTACCAGGCCATTTGATGAAACCGGAAGCCCTACCTCGTCGCTGAATACGTGACCGCCCAGTCTGGGGGTCACGATGGTTTCCAGCATATATGTCAGGACTGCCGGCTGGAGTCCTGTAGTGTATGAATTGATCAGGAAAAACAGGGCATTATCTGAGAGGAGCTGGCTGCACAGATCTATCAGATCGAAGATATTGTCCTCGATCTTCCAGACCTCGCCCTTGGGACCTCTTCCGTATGAGGGCGGATCCATGATGATGGCATCGTATCTGTTGCCGCGGCGGATCTCTCTTTCTACAAACTTCTGGCAGTCGTCAACTATCCAGCGTGTATTTGCGGGGTCGATCCCTGAGGATGCGGCATTCTCCTTGGCCCAGTTCGTCATTCCCTTGGACGCGTCCACGTGAGTTACGTGAGCTCCGGCTTTGGCAGCGGCGCATGTAGCACCGCCGGTATAGGCAAAGAGGTTCAGGACCTTTATCTGGCGGCCGTGGTCTGCGGCATCTGAGATAAGACGCGTAAACCACTCCCAGTTTGCGGCCTGCTCAGGGAAAAGTCCTGTGTGTTTGAAATTGAATGGTTTCAGATGAAATGTCAGCTGAGATCCTCCTGCCAGGCCGGCCAGACTCTTCAGATCATAATGGATGGTCCACTGTTCGGGAAGGTCAAAAAACTCCCACTCACCGCCACCTTTGCTGGAGCGGTGATAGCGGGCGTTTACGTGGTGCCATTCTTTAAGAGATTTCGGGGTATTCCAAATAACCTGAGGATCGGGACGCTCCAAAATAAAACCGCCCCAGCGCTCAAGCTTGGCTCCCTGTGAAGTGTCCAGCACTTCATAATCTTTCCAGTTATCTGCGATCTGCATGAAAAGCCTGTCTGTCAGTCTTCGAGATCTTCTGTCTCTTCCATGATACGGTTGAATTCGTCTACAACTCTGCCGTAGACTTCTTCGCTCTCGATATCAAAGAATTCGAACTCTTCATCGTTGAGGTCACGATACTCGAACAGATATACGTCTTCGGATTCCTCGTCAACGGGGATCATGGCAACGTATTCTTTACCTTCAAACTCAAACAGGAAATAAGGCTCACACAGAACGGTCTCTCCGTCTTCGAATTCGATGTCGATAGTAAAATCTTCTTCGAGGGTCTCACCAGTTTTCTCAAGATCTGCCATATATGACTCCTTAAAAAAGTATTTTTGTAGGCGAAGAACGCCTTGAAATATGCGTTATTTTAACATCTGGGCAGGAAACTGACAATATAAACTTTCATGACGACGGTTTTATGCTATAATGAAGCACAGACTGCTTGCGGCACTGCAGTTTCGGGAAGGGAAAGTGTATGGAAATACTCAGCGCAATGCTGAAGATCATCCTGGCGATGGTGCTGGGATTCTTCCTATATAAAAGAAGGATACTGAACGACCATACCAATGAGGTCATGTCGAGGCTGATCACCATGTCAGCGGCACCCTGCATGATCTTCTCTTCTGTGATGTCGTTGGATGCGAAGAACAGGTCCATGGTCTATCTGCTGCTGATAGCGGGAGTGGTCCTGTACTTCATACTGGCAGTTATAGCATTTATAGCTGCGAGGATCATCGTGCGCGATAAGGCTAAAAGAGGCTCATATGAGGCAATGATGACATTTGGAAATGCGGCATTCCTGGCATTTCCTATCGGACAGGCTCTGATGGGTGATGTGGGAGTATCATTCCTTGCCATACTCAATATGCATCAGAATGTGTTCGCGTTCAGCTACGGAGTGTTCCAGCTGACCAAGGGTGGCACGGGCAAGATGAAGTTCTCTGTAAAAAAACTCCTGAATCCGCCGATCATCGCGGCCATCATAGCACTGGTGCTGTTTCTTGTCGGGGTCAGAGTTCCTGAAGTGATCAATCAGCCGATCAATTTCATAGGACAGCTGTGCTCGCCACTCAGTATGATCGTCATGGGTGCTACCATCGCGTCATATCCGTTCAGGAATATATTTACTAACTGGAGATATTATGCCGCATCGCTGGTCAAGCTGCTGATAGTTCCGCTGATCATATTTGCGATAGCATATCAGATCTGGGGAGTCAGCACAGTTACTGAGGTGCTCGTCATTCACTGTTCCATGCCGACTGCAGTCATAGTCAGTATGATAGCCATCATGTACGGAGCGGATTATCAGACCACGTCATCCGCCACCGGGCTCATGGATATCCTGTGCATCGGGACCATACCTGCCATGTGGGCGTTTATACATCTGTTTGTTTAGAAAGATTGGAGTTGTAATATGGTAATACTTACTGCAATGCTGAAGATAATACTGGCCCTTCTGCTGGGATACTTCCTGTTCAAGAGGAATATTCTCACACAGGAGGCAAATGCTGTCATGAGCAAGCTGATCATAACGGCTACATGCCCGTGTATGGTTTTTGCATCTATCGTCAGTATGGGAAGCGAGTATAAGAAGGATGTTTATATACTGCTTATAGTCGGCCTGGCTATTTATATCGTTCTGGGACTGATAGCATTCCCTGTCGCGAAGCTGATAGCTCCCGACAAGAGAACATTCCCTACATATTTCTGCATGATCGTATTCGGAAATGTCGGATTTCTGGGGCTTCCTCTGGCACAATCACTTTTCGGTGCCGTAGGACTCTTCTATATGGGCATACTGAACTTCCACTTCACACTGTTTGCATATACGCTCGGAATGAGCATGATGGCAGGTGGAAGTGAAGAAGGAAAGAAAAAGAAGTTTGATATTAAGAACCTCATCAATACCGGTACTGTTGGTGTCGTGATCGCATTGGTACTATATCTGTGCGAAGTGAAGATCCCGGATTTCATACTGGCACCTCTGGAGTTCGTTGGTCAGCTGACATCTCCTATGGCCATGATAGTACTGGGCGGAACTCTGGCGTCATATTCACTCAAGAAGATGTTCGGCAACTGGAGATATTATATAGTATCCCTGTTCAAGCTGATGATATTCCCTGTGCTGGCGTTCTTTATACTGCGTCCTATCCTGGGCGGTGGAGTGATGACATCTATCATTACCATCTACGTAGGATGCCCTACAGCGACCATGATCCCCATGATGACACTGGCATATGGCGGCGACTGGGAAAACGCATCTTCCGGAACCGGTCTGTGCACTATCTTGAGTTTTGCCACGATCCCCGCACTCTGGTTCCTGGTGACACTGGCGTGATATGCTATCAGGACCAGAATTCTGTTTTATCAACAGCGGTTTTGGTTCTAGGTGACACCGGTGTAACCTGCTGTCAAGAGCCAGATTCAATTTTATCAATAGTGGCTCTGATTTCTGGTGACACTAGTATGAACTGCTGTCAGGAACCAGGTTGTATTTGCTTACAGAGCATTCGGATATACAGTCCGGATGCTTTTTTTATGCTCAGAATCCTTGTCTGAGCGTGAGTGCATTTCTTGTCTACATGCGCAGAATCTCCACTTGTGCGAAAAACTCCTGATTGCATGTCCCAATATTTCCGCCTGTGAGTGAATGCCCTCAGCTGCATGCTCAACATTTATGCCTGTACAATAGTGCTCTTTGATGAAATGCCCAGAATCTTCGCTCGTGCGAGATTATTCAGTTTGAAATGTCCAGATTCTTCACCTGTGCGAGATTATTCAGTTTGAAATGTCCAGATTTTTCACCTGTGCGAAAAATAGTTAGAAAAGAGTTCGCACAGACGCAGATTCTGGGCTGAACTACATGAGAGAGTTCGCACAGGCGAAGATTCTGGGCAGAACTACATGAGAGAGTTCGCACAGACGCAGATTCTGGACAGAACTACATGAGAGAGTTCGCACAGACGAAGATTCTGGGCAGAACTACATGAGAAAGTTTGCACAGACGTATATTCTTAACAGACAACATGAAGAAGCTTGCAAAAATGCTAGTTCTGAGCAAAATGACATAGCCATATCTGCATGGGAGGCGTTGCTGTATGATGCATAATGACAAAGGCTCAGATCAAGAGCCCTTTGAGTCATTCTCGGAGGCGTGAACCTATGTCAAACAAAAATCCCTTTTAGCCATTCTCGGAGGTGCGAAATTATGTTAACTGAGCTTCAACCAGGGGGCGGGTCTGAAGAAAATAGCTTTAACTGCTGCCCAGCGTTTCTCCATATATTTGTTTAAACGATCTCTACGTATGCGCAGGCCAAGTGTTTTCATAACGATGATGAAGATGTTTTCGATACTTCGAAAATTCTTAAGTTGGTCAGCGGCAATGCTGATCAGAGTATAGCCTGATAATGCCAGTGCATTCGCACGGTTCAGATCGAGATAATGCTGCCTGACATCCAGATGGGTCATGTTGCTGTCGTATTCGATCACAACCTTCCGTGCAGGCCAAACCATATCGGAGCAGCATCTGTCTCTGCCTAACTGCCTGGCACCATCAGAATTCAGGGTGATGTCATGGTTCAGCTGCGGCTTTTCTATTCCATAACCGCCATGGCACAGTGGCAGTACTGCAGCCGCTGCGAGACATGACTCTATGGGCGAACCGGACCTGTTGCAGACATATTGTATAGCCATAGAAGCTCTTTTAATGCCTCGCACTCCATTGGTCTGATCCAAGTATAAAGAAATACGATCTGCATCTGTTATGGCGTCGCGCCGCGTTTGCCTGTACTCAGCCTTTGGGTCCAGCATAAAAATACCACAGAGATCATTCCCTAAACGTACCAGTTCCGGAAGAGAGTATTCCGTGGCGGCCATCAGAAAACACAGTTCGGGACTGGCGACAAACAATGATTCGGATATTCGGACAAAACTGTTTTCCGGCAAATGTTTTGGAAGAACATGATATACGTAGTCCTTGCTCGGTTTTCGCTTAGCCGCAGTTTTGACACCTACATGTTGCGGGCTTGAAAAAGTCAGAGTGCGCTGGCATTGGGCATTCATTCAGTACTCAAGTGCAGTTGGATATGTGATATACATTATTTTTCCTGTTTCAGGGATGTCGGTTCATCAGAAAGATGAACCAGCACTTCGGCGATCGTAGAAAGGTGTCCGGTCTGCTCTGGGCAGATCGGAACGATGTAGATTGCCTGCATTGCAGAGCGATCTGATAGATTAATAATGTAACATATTGTATGTTTGTCTGCAAGAGTGATCGATTTATGTAGAGTGGAGAATGACCGGAATCTTCAGCAGTGCAATAGTATTATCGGAAGAATGATTAAGATCTGCACCTGTGCGAGGATGATATACGCGAATGACCAGAATCTTCGCTTGAGCGATAATTAATATTTGCCAAATGCTCAGAATTTACGCTTGTGTGAGGATATTTCCCGTAGGATGCCCGGAATTTACACTTGTGCGATAAATTTATAGAAGAAAGTTCGCATGAACGAAGAATCTGGGCAGAACAGCATGAAATAGTTCGCATGAAAGAAGAATCTGGGCAGAGCAGCATGAAATAGTTCGCATAGGTGAAGATTCTGGGCGTCATGCCTGGATTTTATGAAAGCTGATCGCACACAGACGAAGATCCTGGGCAGAACGACGTGATGGCGCCGATTTATTTCTGTACTTTACCCTTGAAAAACAAGGCGCAGTAGTTTATTCTGTTCATTGCCTGTACAGAAGGCAAACGGCCGGCACTCCAAATGCCTGCCCGGAACTGTAATTTTCTTAAAAAAGTGCTTGCATTCCCCAAAACAATAGTGTATAGTAACAAGGCTGTGACATGATAGCTATGAAGCGCGAGGTTGCTGCAAGGCGTAAGCTGAAGCAGGTTTTCCGTGGAGCGAATGTCAAGTGTTTAACACTGGCGACAAGTCACTGTATACCATCAACAGTCCGCCAAATAAGGCGGAAACGACGTGAGTGTACGCAGCAATGGCCGATATATGTGCCATTTATTTTATGGGAAAGCCGCGACACACACGGGAGAGTGTACAGTCACCAACTTGTTGTACGGCCGCAGCGAAGAACACACTACATATTGTGCCTGCGCGATCAGAATCTACATTATTAATATATGCGCACGCACACGAGCAATTACCGAACTTACGCTGCGAAGACCATAGTACGAAGAAGGAGGCGACAAACTTATGGCAAATCAGGTAATGAGAATCACACTTAAGGCTTATGATCACAAGCTTATCGATCAGAGCGCTGAGAAGATCATCGAAACTGTTAAGAAGAATGGCTCAAAGGTCAGCGGACCGGTTCCCCTTCCCACCAAGAAGGAAGTTATAACCATCCTCAGAGCTACTCACAAGTACAAAGATTCCCGCGAACAGTTTGAGCAGAGAACTCACAAGAGACTCATCGATGTGATCGCACCTACACAGAAGACCATGGAAGCTCTTCAGAAGCTGGACATGCCTGCAGGTGTTTATGTAAACCTTAAGATGATCGAACGCTAAAGAACGGTCTGTCTAGAATGAATATGCCACGCGTGTATTCCGCTGTAGATTGAAATGATCAAACGCAAAAGACAATCTGTTCTAGAATGAACACCGGACGGTGTTCCGCTGTAGTTTAACAGGAGGATTAAATTAATGAAGAAAGCGATTTTAGCAACTAAGATCGGCATGACTCAGATCTTCAACGAAGACGGAGTCCTCACACCGGTCACAGTCCTTCAGGCAGGTCCCTGCGTAGTTACACAGGTCAAGACTCTCGAGAAGGACGGCTACGAAGCAGTTCAGGTTGGTTTCGTAGACAAGAGGGAGACACTTGTTAACTCTCCCGACAGAGGCAAGTTTGACAAGGCAGAGATCCCTTACAAGAGATTCGTAAGAGAACTGAAACTGGACAACGCTTCTGAGTATTCCGTAAAAGACGAGATTAAGGCTGATCTTTTTGAGGCTGGAGACAAGATCGATGTCTGCGGCATCTCAAAGGGAAAAGGATTCCAGGGCGCCATCAAGAGACACGGACAGTCAAGAGGACCTATGGCTCACGGCAGCAAGTACCACAGACATGCAGGTTCCAACGGATCAGCATCCGATCCCAGCCGTGTATTCAAGGGCAAGAAGATGGCAGGTCATATGGGAGCCAAGAGAGTTACCGTACAGAACCTTGAAGTCGTCAGAGTAGACGCCGAAGACAATCTGATCCTTGTTAAGGGCGCAGTTCCCGGACCTAAGAAGGCACTCGTAGAAGTACGCAGCGCAGTCAAGGCTGGAAACTAAGGATTCGGAAAGGAGGAATTTCAGATGGCAAACGTATCTGTATATAATATGGAAGGCGCGCAGGTAGGCGAGATCGAACTGGCTGATGCAATCTTCGATGTAGATATCAACGAGAATCTCGTACACAAGGCTGTTGTAGCTCAGCTCGCAGCAAAGCGCCAGGGCACACAGAGTGCCAAGACACGTTCTGAAGTATCTGGCGGCGGAAGAAAGCCCTGGAGACAGAAAGGAACAGGACGTGCACGT
>JAZUNG010000220.1:0-3164 GCA_045604025.1 Lachnospiraceae bacterium
TGGCATAGCAGAGGGTGTGGCCTTTGACGGACCTGTCACATACAGCTTCGGAGGTGCCATGCCGCACAGAGACTGCTACATGCGGAACATGCAGGATCTGAAGGCACTCAGGGCATCGGCACTGGAAAAAATCCTGGGATAGTTTTATAATACTTAAGAATCTGCGGGCAGGTACACAGGCGTATCTGCCTGCAGATATGTTTTGCAGAAATACCGACAATACGAAGAAGGAGGTACAGATGAAAGACAGTATCAATATCGCCATGCTGGGCACACGTGTGAAACTGGAGAAGTTTTCCGGAATGATAAACGAGACAGAAGGCTGCCGCGTGGCATGTCTGTGGGACCCTGACTGGGAGAAGGCTCAGAAAGATGCAGCATCGATAAATGTTCCGGCAGTTCAGGACGTTGATGACATATTTGCCGACCCTGATATCAGCGCGGTCATGATCATCGCAGCTACCAGGCTGCACGCAGAGCTCCTGAAGAAGGCAGTAGCAGCAGGCAAGGATATCTTTGTCGAGAAGCCCATGTGTCTGGATGCCGATGATGCCAGAGAGATCCAAGATGCTGTTCTGAAGCAGGGACTCCACTTCTTCATGTCGGATCCTTTCGTTGGGGCTACTACCGTATGGACCAGAAAAGCCATAGCAGACGGTCTGATCGGAAAACAGGTCAGCGCCCGTGTGAGAATGTGCAGCATCAATGACAGAGCGCTGAGACAGGATGAGGAGGGCATCAGAAAAGAGGTCTCTGAAATGGGAGGAGGCATGGTATCTGACTTGGGAGGCCATCTCTTCCACGTGATCCAGTTCCTCTTCGGTATGCCGGAGCGGGTCAGTGCCAGATTCGCATACAGAGATGATATCAGCAGGAAGTACGGACGTGAGGAATATGCCGGTATGCTGATGACATATCCTGATGACTTCACTGTGGCTTGTGAGTGCAGCCTGATGGAGCCTGGATTTACCAATGGTGTGGAGATAAACGGAACCAAAGGAACCATCATAGAGCTGGGTTCATTTGGACACAACAGAAAGGTCCGCTACTGCCTGTACGAGGCGCCTGAAAAGCCCGGTCCCGGAGTCCCTATTCCGGAGAACTGGGTGGAAGTTCCTGACGAAGAGCTGCCTGCAGATCCCCTGCAGCACGTGGATTACTGGCTCAAGATGCTGAAGGAAGACATTTCACAGGAACAGTTTGATGCTGATATGCAGGGAACCAGAGGTGTGAATGTCATCAGGGCAGCAGAACTGGTCCAGATAAGAGATGCCGTGATAAAGGCAGCCACAGAGTGAGTATAAATGCTGCTGCCAAGGCTGCAGAAGAATGAATATAGATGCTGAGACCAGAGCAGCCCAATAAATATAACAAGAGGTTTGAAAATGGACAGAGTTGCAGAAAAAATCCAGGAGATAGGCGTGGTCCCGGTCATCAAGCTGAACCATCCCGAAAGAGACGCCCTGCCCCTGGCAAAAGCGTTGATAGCCGGAGGCGTTCCCGTAGCAGAGGTTACGTTCCGTGCGGCAGGTGCGGATATAGCCATCAGACAGATCGCTGATGCTTATCCTGATATGCTGGTTGGAGCAGGAACAGTGCTTACGGAAGAGCAGGTAGACAGAGCTGTAGCTGCAGGCGCGCAGTTTATAGTCACTCCGGGTCTGGATGTGGAACTGGTCAAATACTGTCAGAGCAGAGAAATCCCGATATTCCCGGGATGTACTACCCCGACTGACTACCATGCAGCGTTCCGTCTGGGACTGGAGGTGCTGAAGTTCTTCCCTGCAGAGCAGAGCGGAGGACTGGCGAAGATCAAGTCAATGAGTGCTCCGTTCCCTATGTTCAAGATCATGCCCACAGGCGGGATATCACTGAAGAACCTGAAGGAATATATGTCATCACCTGTGATCTGCGCCTGCGGAGGGTCATATATGGTCACAGCGGATCTGATAGACAACCAGAAATGGGATGAGATCACTGATCTGTGCAGACAGTCTGTTGAGATAGTTAAGGAAGCGAGAGGAAACTGAAAATGGCAAGAGTTATCACATTCGGAGAACTGATGGTCAGGCTGCAGCCATATAACTATGAACGTTTTGTGCAGGCGGACCACCTGGAATTTACATTTGGCGGAGGAGAGGCAAATGTCGCGGTCTCCCTGGCCAATTACGGCATAGACGCGGCATTTGTAACGAAGCTCCCCACGCATGCCATCGGGCAGGCAGCTGTAAACTCGCTGAGAAGATACGGAGTTGATACATCCCTGATAACCAGAGGCGGAGACCGCGTCGGTATCTATTACAATGAAAAAGGCGCTTCGCAGAGAGCCAGTGTGTGCATATATGACCGCGCGCATTCCGCGATTGCCGAGAGTACTTCTTCTGACTTTGACTGGGACAGGATATTTGAAGGGGCTGACTGGTTTCACTTTACAGGCATCACTCCTGCACTGGGAGCCAATGTTGCCGCCATCTGCAAGGAGGCATGCATAGCTGCGCGTGCTCACGGACTGAAGATATCATGCGACCTGAATTACCGCGGCAAGCTCTGGACCAGAGAACAGGCCAGAGAATGCATGACAGAGCTCTGCCAGTATGTGGATGTATGCATATCCAATGAAGAGGATGCCAAGGATGTATTCGGCATCGAAGCGGAAGCAACAGATATCACTGCTGGTGAGCTGAACAAGACCGGATATATGTCCGTAGCCAGACAACTGGCAGAAAGATTCGGATTCGAAAAGGTAGCTATAACTCTGCGCGAGAGCAAGAGCGCTTCTGACAATGACTGGAGCGGTATGCTCTATGACGGAGAAAACTACTGTTTCTCCAAGCTGTATCATCTGCATATCATTGACAGGATCGGAGGCGGTGACAGCTTCGGCGGAGGACTGATCTACGCTCTGCTGAACGGATATGATACACAGAGCGCAGTAGAATTCGCTGCAGCAGCGTCAGCCCTGAAGCATTCTGTTGAAGGAGACTTCAATATGATGTCAGTAGCAGAGGTTGAAAAACTCGCAGGCGGAGACGGCTCAGGCAGAGTCCAGAGATAACAGACAGATATGAAGAGATCAGAGATAAATAGAGCTTTAAAAGAGTTGGAGGAAATGTGCAGGAAGCACAGCTTTGTGCTTCCTCCTTTCTGTAGCTTTACACCTGAGG